>NZ_JBVHUE010000016.1:0-115095 GCF_055565515.1 Streptomyces sp. NPDC028419
CCCCCCCCCCCCCCCCCCCCCCCCCCCCCCCCCCCCCCCCCCCCCCCCCCCCCCCCCCCCCCCCCCCCCCCCCCCCCCCCCCCCCCCCCGCGGCGCCTTGGCAGCCTGCGCCGCGACGCTCCTCGCCGCCGCGCTGACGGGCTGCTCCGGGACCGACCGGGACGCGGGTCACGACACCGCCGCCGGTACGCCGCCGCCCGCGACCGGCGCCACTCCCGCACCGCGGCCCACCCCGCCCGAGGACCTCTGCACCGCGCTGATCACGCACTGGGCCGGCGTGGTGCTGGACGGGGACGGCGCGGGCGACCCCGTGGGCCTGGACTACCAGTCCATGGGCCTGTCCGGCGACCAGAACGAGATCCTGCGGGCCGTGCTCGCCGACGCCCGCGCCGAAGGCCGGGCCAAGGCCCCCGAGGGCGCCGCCGCCGCCGACGCGGCCGCCCGCCGGCTCGCCGCCCGCGAGGCCCGCGAGCGCTGCGCCGCGCACCACCGCTCCGCGGCGACCGCGACGGCGACCGGCGGCCCCTGGGGATGAGCGGCATCGGCCCGGTCGAACCGGGCGAGGGCACCGCGGGCCGGGAGCCCGACGACCTCACGGACGGGCGGGGCGGCGACCTCCCCGAGGGAGCCTCCCCGGGACCCGCCGACGCCCCCCGCGCCCTCCTGGGCCGCGCCCGCGACCGCTACGCCCGCCACCGCCCCGCGGTGGCCGCGCTGGCCCTGCTGGTCGCCCTCGGCCTCGGCGGGGGCTACCTCTACGCCGTGCGGCCCCGGCCGCCCGCGCCCGTACCGGCTCCGCCGCCGGCCGCACCCTCGCAGACCCTGGAGCTGACCTACGGGGAGCCGGAACCGCTGGAAACGACCCCGGCAGGCACTGCCCTCAGGTTCACTGTGCGTGCACGAACGTCCGCCGGACCGCCGGTGACGATCGAGCGGATCGGCCAGCCGTCGCGGGCACTGACGGTCACCGTGCGGCCACCCTCACCCGTCATCGTGGCTGCCGGAGAAGTCCGTGAGGTTGTTGTGGAGATTCACGTGGCGGACTGTGTGCATGTTGCACGGAATGCGGGGCTCCCTTTTCTGGAAGTAACCCTGAGTAATGGATTCCAGAAAGAGGATCACAGTTACATCCTCGGTGACCGATATGCCAGGGATCTTTCCAGCGCTCTGACCAGGGCCTGTCCCGTTGGTCGAGATGTGGGCCCCACACCCGCGTCATGACCAAAACCCTTGAGCAGCCTGGCTTGTAAGGACTTAAACCCTCCGACAGTCCTGCCGCATCTCACCATGCGGACAAGACGAACCGGCCGGAATTCCCCCGTTCCACCCCTACAGATCCGCTATGTATTACGCCGTGGCATAACAAGAGAGTCACATCATTGGCCTGAGCCCTCCATATCGTCCGGTGGGCGGCTTAGAGTCACGGCCAGTTACCGCGACCGCCGGATGCCATTCAGTTCGGTTCCCCGCGTTCGACTCGGCGCGTCCCAGGGGGGACGCGGCGCCAGGAAAGGACTGATCGTGCGTCATCGTTCGCTCATCGCCGTGACGGCCGCCCTCGCCGCGGGCGCTCTCACTCTCACCGCCTGTGGCTCCCGCGACAACAAGTCGGACACCTCCGGCGGCGGCGACGTCACGGTCACCATCGGCGTGGACGCGCCGCTGACCGGTGACCTGTCCGCCCTGGGCCTCGGCATCAAGAACTCGGTCGACCTCGCGGTCAAGACCGCCAACGAGAAGAAGTACGTCAAGGGCGTCACCTTCAAGATCCAGGCGCTCGACGACCAGGCGCAGCCGTCCTCCGGACAGCAGAACGCCACCAAGCTCGTGGCCGACAAGGACGTCCTCGGCGTCGTCGGCCCGCTGAACTCCTCGGTGTCCGAGTCGATGCAGAAGGTCTTCGACGACGCCAAGCTCGCCCAGATCTCCCCGGCCAACACCAGCCCGTCCCTCACCCAGGGTCCGAACTGGGCGACCGGCCAGAAGGTCCGCACCTACAAGAGCTACTTCCGCACCGCCACCACGGACGCCATCCAGGGCCCGTTCGCGGCGCAGTACCTCTTCAACAAGGGGGGCAAGAAGAAGGTCTTCCTCATCGACGACAAGAAGACCTACGGCGCCGGTCTGGCCGCCACCTTCAAGGGCGAGTTCACCAAGCTCGGCGGCGCGGTCGCCGGCGAGGGCCACATCGACCCGGAGTCCAAGGACTTCTCGGCGATCGTGACGCAGGTCAAGAACTCCGGCGCCGACGTCGTCTACTACGGTGGCGAGTACCCGGCCGCCGGCCCGCTCAGCAAGCAGATCAAGGCCGCGGGCGCCAACATCCCGCTCGTCGGTGGCGACGGCATCTTCGACAAGAAGTTCGTCGACCTGGCCGGCCCCGCCGCCGCGGGTGACATGGCGACCTCGGTCGGTGCGCCCGTCGAGACCCTGCCGTCCGCCACGGAGTTCATCGCGAACTACAAGAAGGCCGGCTTCAAGGACCCGTACGCGGCCTACGGCGGCTACTCGTACGACTCCGCCTGGGCGATCATCGAGGCCGTCAAGAAGACGGTCGACGCCAACAACGGCAAGCTCCCCGAGGGTGCCCGCGCCAAGGTGCTCGAAGCCGTTCAGGGCGTCTCCTTCGACGGTGTGACCGGCAAGGTCTCCTTCGACGAGTTCGGTGACGCCACCAACAAGCAGCTGACCGTCTACAAGGTCGACGGCCCGGACTTCAAGGCTGTCGAGTCGGGCACCTACCCCGCCAAGTAACCGGCCCGTACCACCTCACTCCTGCCGCGCGGGGCGCGCATCCAGCGCCCCGCGCGGTGTCACATCCGTCGAAAGACTCGGAGGACCTGCGGTGCACGAACTGCCGCAACAGCTGGTCAACGGCCTGCTACTGGGATCCATGTACGGGCTCGTCGCCATCGGCTACACGATGGTTTATGGCATTGTCCAGCTCATCAACTTCGCGCACGGCGAGATCTTCATGACCGGTGGCTTCGGCGCCTTCACGGTCTGGTCGATCCTCCCCTCGGGCACCACCATGTGGATCGCGCTGCCCCTCATGCTCATAGGCGCTGTCATCGTGGCGACCCTCTTCGCCGTCGGAGCCGAACGCTTCGCCTACCGCCCCCTGCGGAACGCTCCCCGCCTGGCCCCGCTCATCACCGCCATCGGCCTCTCGCTCGCCCTCCAGCAGGCGGTCTGGGCCTGGTACCCGGACGCGAAGTCCTCCATCGTTTTCCCCGAGATCTCCGGCGGACCCTTCAACATCGGCGACGTCACCATCCAGACCGGTGACGTGTTCCTGCTGATCGCCGCTCCGATCTCGATGGCCTTCCTCGGCTACTTCGTCCTCAAGACCCGCACCGGACGCGGTATGCAGGCCACCGCGCAGGACCCGGACACCGCCAAGCTCATGGGCATCAACACCGACCGCATCATCACGGTCGCGTTCGCCCTCGGCGCCGTGTTCGCCGCCGTCGGAGCCGTCGCGTACGGCCTCAAGTACGGCGAGATCAACTACAAGATGGGCTTCCTGCTCGGCCTCAAGGCCTTCACCGCGGCCGTCCTCGGTGGCATCGGCAACATCTACGGCGCGATGATCGGCGGCCTCGTCCTCGGTCTCGCCGAGACCATGGCCACGGCCTACATCGCCGACATCCCCGGCTTCCACCAGCTGGGCGGTCAGACCTGGGGCAACACCTGGGCGTTCGTACTCCTCATCCTCGTGCTGCTCTTCCGGCCCCAGGGCCTGCTGGGCCAGCGCGTGGCGGACAGGGCGTGACAACCATGACGACCAACACCGCGGACATCCCGCAGACCGCCGCTGCCCGGGGCTTCGTTCCCCTCCCCGAGAAGACGGGCCGCGCCCTCGCCACCGTCGGCGGCGCGCTCACCGCCCTCTCCGCCTTCCTCTCCTGGACCTGGACCGCCGCGTTCCCCGGGGACCTCACCTTCTACGGCTCCCCCGCGGGCCTGCAGTGGCTGGTCCTCGTCGGCGGCCTGATGACCGCCCTCTTCGGCCTCGCGTCGTACGGGGTCAAGGGCCTGGGCTGGATCGCCCCGGCCGGTGCCGACGCGGCGATCAAGCTCTCCGCCCTCGCCGCCTTCGCCACCGCCTGGTACACGATCATCGCGATCATCAGCAAGCTCGGCCACCTCGTGGACCTGGAGCCCGGCGGCTTCTTCCTCGCGGTCGTGAGCCTGCTCGCCCTGGTGGGCGCCCTGGCGCTGCCCTTCGAGCGGGCGGTCCCCGAGACCCCCGACCCCGAGGACAGCGGCTGGGACAACTTCAAGCTGGACTGCCGCAACCAGTGGGCCAACGTCAAGGCCGCCTTCGCCAACGGGCCGGTCCGGCCGGCCAAGGCGCTGCCCGCCTACCTGGAGATCCTGCTCATCGCGGCCCTCCTGGGCGTCGCCCTCGGCGTCTTCACCTTCGGCATCGGCACCCCGTACCAGGAACTCTTCATCGGCTTCCTGATCACCGCGAGCTTCGGTTTCGCCGCGCTCAACAAGGCCGGCCTCATCGCCCGCTTCTCGGCGATCACCGGTCGCCACCGCAACGTCGCCCTCATCGGGGCGTTCGTCGCCGCCGCGGCCTTCCCCTTCACGCAGACCGACGACCAGTACGCGACCCTCGGCGTCAACATCCTCATCTTCGCCACCGTCGCCCTGGGCCTGAACATCGTCGTCGGCCTCACCGGCCTCCTCGACCTCGGTTACGTCGCCTTCCTCGGCGTCGGCGCCTACACCGCGGCCCTGGTCTCCGGTTCGCCCAACTCGCCCTTCGGCGTGCACCTGCCCTTCTGGGCCGCGCTCCTCATCGGCGCCGCCGCCTCGATGATCTTCGGCGTGCTGATCGGCGCCCCGACCCTGCGACTGCGCGGCGACTACCTCGCCATCGTGACGCTCGGCTTCGGTGAGATCTTCCGGATCTCGATGAACAACCTCGACGGCATCTCCGGCCCGGACGTCACCAACGGTCCCAACGGCATCTCCTCGATCCCGAACGTGGACCTCTTCGGCTTCGACTTCGGCGCCGAACACACCATCGCCGGATTCACCATCGGCCGCTTCGCGAACTACTTCCTGCTGATGCTGATCATCACCCTCGTCGTGGTGATGGTCTTCCGCCGCAGCTCGGAGTCCCGCATCGGTCGCGCCTGGGTCGCCATCCGCGAGGACGAGACCGCCGCCGAGGCCATGGGCATCAACGGCTTCCGCGTCAAGCTCATCGCCTTCGCCCTCGGCGCCACCCTGGCCGGTCTGGCCGGTGCCGTTCAGGCCCACGTCCAGTACACCGTGACGCCCGAGCAGTACGTCTTCGCCAACACGGTCCCGCCGAACTCCGCGTTCCTGCTCGCCGCCGTGGTCCTGGGCGGCATGGGAACGATCGCCGGCCCCCTGATCGGTGGCTCGCTGCTCTTCCTGCTGCCGAACAAGCTCCAGTTCATGGGCGACAAGCAGCTGCTCATCTTCGGGCTCGCGCTCATCGTCCTGATGCGCCTGCGCCCCGAAGGCATCATCCCCAACCGGCGCAACCAGCTCGAACTCCACGAGGACATGGAAGCGCCCACGGTCCTCGGCAAGGCAGGGGTCTGAACCCATGACGACCACCACCACCGACGCCCCCGCCGCCAGCACGGCGGAGACCGTCCTGGACGCGCGCGGCGTCACGATGCGCTTCGGCGGCCTCACGGCCGTCCGCAACGTCGACCTCACCGTCAAGAGCGGCGAGATCGTCGGCCTCATCGGCCCCAACGGCGCCGGCAAGACCACCTTCTTCAACTGCCTCACCGGCCTCTACATCCCCACCGAGGGTGAGGTCCGGTACAAGGGCACGGTCCTGCCGCCCAAGTCGTACAAGGTCACCGCGGCCGGTATCGCCCGTACCTTCCAGAACATCCGTCTCTTCAACAACATGACGGTGTTGGAGAACGTCCTGGTCGGCCGGCACACCCGGACCAAGCAGGGGCTGTGGTCCTCGCTGCTGCGCCTGCCCGGCTTCCACCGCGAGGAGGCCGCCAGCCGCGAGAAGGCCCTCGAACTCCTGGAGTTCATCGGTCTGGCCCACAAGGCCGAGCACCTCGCGCGCAACCTGCCCTACGGCGAGCAGCGCAAGCTGGAGATCGCCCGCGCCCTCGCGAGCGACCCCGGCCTGATCCTGCTCGACGAGCCCACCGCGGGCATGAACCCGCAGGAGACCCGGGCGACGGAAGAGCTGATCTTCGCCATCCGGGACCAGGGCATCGCCGTTCTCGTCATCGAGCACGACATGCGCTTCATCTTCAACCTCTGCGACCGCGTCGCCTGCCTCGTGCAGGGCGAGAAGCTCATCGAGGGCACCGCGGCCGAGGTCCAGGGCGACGAGCGCGTCGTCGCCGCCTACCTGGGCGAGCCCTTCGAAGGCGCCCCCGGCGCCGAGGAAGTCGCCGAGGTCGAGGCCGCCGAGGCGCACAGCACCACCAGCACGGACGGAGAAGCCAAGTGACCGCACTCCTCGAGGTCGAGGACCTCCGGGTCGCCTACGGCAAGATCGAAGCCGTCAAGGGCATCTCGTTCAGCGTCGAGGCCGGCCAGATCGTCACCCTCATCGGTACCAACGGTGCGGGCAAGACGACCACCCTGCGGACCCTGTCGGGCCTGATCAAGCCGCGCGGCGGCCAGATCCGCTTCAACGGCAAGTCGCTGAAGAAGACCCCCGCGCACGACATCGTCGCGCTCGGGCTCGCCCACTCCCCCGAGGGGCGGCACATCTTCCCGCGCATGACGATCGAGGACAACCTCCTCCTCGGCGCCTTCCTGAGCAAGGACAAGGAAGGCATCCAGAAGGACGTCCAGCGCGCCTACGAGCTGTTCCCCATCCTGGGCGAGCGGCGCAAGCAGGCCGCGGGCACCCTCTCGGGCGGCGAGCAGCAGATGCTGGCGATGGGTCGCGCGCTGATGTGCCGGCCGAAGCTGCTGATGCTGGACGAGCCGTCCATGGGCCTCTCGCCGATCATGATGCAGAAGATCATGGCGACCATCGCCGAGCTCAAGGCGGCGGGCACCACGATCCTGCTGGTCGAGCAGAACGCGCAGGCCGCGCTCTCGCTCGCCGACCAGGGCCACGTCATGGAGATCGGCAAGATCGTCCTGTCCGGCCCGGGCCGCGAGCTGCTCGTCAACGAGGACGTCCGCAAGGCGTACCTCGGCGAGGACTGATCCGACCGACCTGACATACAACGCAGGTGGCCCGCCCCGAATGTTCGGGGCGGGCCACCTGCGTTGCGGGGGGGGTGCGGGGCCGGCCCGTGGCCGCCCCGGCCGGCTAGTCCTTGGCCGCCGCCGCGGCGTTCTTCTTCTCCTCGGCGTCCTCGATGACCGCCTCGGCGACCTGCTGCATCGACATGCGGCGGTCCATGGAGGTCTTCTGGATCCAGCGGAAGGCGGCGGGCTCGGTCAGGCCGTACTGCGTCTGCAGGATGCTCTTGGCGCGGTCCACGAGCTTGCGGGTCTCCAGCCGGAGCGAGAGGTCGGCGACCTCCTTCTCCAGGGCGCGCAGCTCGGCGAAGCGGGACACGGCCATCTCGATGGCGGGGACCACGTCGCTCTTGGAGAACGGCTTGACCAGGTACGCCATGGCCCCTGCGTCCCGGGCCCGCTCGACGAGGTCGCGCTGCGAGAAGGCCGTCAGCATCAGGACCGGGGCGATCGACTCCTCGGCGATCACCTCGGCGGCGGAGATCCCGTCCAGGACGGGCATCTTCACGTCCAGGATGACGAGGTCGGGCCGGTGCTCGCGGGCCAGTTCCACGGCGCGCTGACCGTCCCCGGCCTCGCCGACGACGGCGTAGCCCTCCTCCTCCAGCATCTCTTTCAGGTCGAGCCGGATGAGCGCCTCGTCCTCGGCGATGACGACGCGGGTCGTCAGCGGCGGGACATGCGACTGGTCGGCGTCGACGGGTGTGGGCGACGACTCGTGCTCGGCGGTCACGGAGGGCTCCTCGTTGCGGGGCATAACAGCTCCCCTGAGCCTACCTAGCTCCTGTAAGGTGGTCTCGCGCAGGGTTCGTTGAGTCCTTCGTTTCGTAGGCCCCAGTACTCCAACTGGTCAGAGAGGCCGCTCTCAAACAGCGGACAGTGTGGGTTCGAATCCCACCTGGGGCACTTTCCTTACATTCCATGGTCGCGCGACTTCGCGGCCATTAGCTCACCTGAGCGAATTCGACCGCGCTGTCGGTCACTCTGGGCTGTCTACCCGCCCACCTCCCCCCGCACGGCAGCCCCGTGCGCATCACTTCCCACGAGTCCGTGGACGACCGCGGCCGCATGGGCCGCGCCCTCGGCGCGGGCCGGCGGGGCCCCCATGACCAGGAGCCGGTACCAGAAGGGGCCGAGGACGAGGTCGGCGGCGCGCTCGACGTCGGTCGCCGCGGGGACCTCCTCGCGCACGACGGCGCGGGCGAGGAGGGCGAGGACCACCTCGCGCTGGTCCCCGACCCAGGCCCGGAAGGGCGCGGCGGAGCCGGGGTCGAGCTGGGCCTCGGCCGCGAGGCCGGCGAGCGCGCGGGCGCGGACGGGGTCGGCGGCCGCGTCGTGGAGGGCGGCGAGGAACGCGGCGAGGTCACCCGCGAGGGAACCCGTGTCGGGTTCCGGGGCGGGGGCCGGGGCGGGGGCCGGGGCGGAGCCGGGATCAGGGGCGGGGGCGGGGGCGGTCGCATGGAACGAGGCGTCCATGACGAGTTCCGGCTTGGTCTTCCACCAGCGGTAGACCGTGCTCTTGGCGACGTTGGCCCGCTTGGCGACGCCCTCGATGGTGAGGGCTCCGTAGCCGTTCTCCAGGAGGAGCGCGGCGGTGGCCTCTAGGACGGATCGATGGGCTTCCTCGTTGCGGAGGCGGCCACCGGTACGGGGGGTGGAGTTGGTTGACACGGCTTCACGATAGCCGCTACCGTTTATCGAAACGCTGCGTAGCGTTTCGATAGGGACTGCGAACGGCGAACAACGAACACCGAACAACCAACAGCGGTGCGGACAGGACGCGTACGGGACGGGGGCACAGTGATGAACGGAAGCGTGATCGCTCAGGAGCATTGGTACGAGGCCACGGGCGAGGAGTTCGCCGAGGCCGGCCAGGAGGTGCGCATCCCCAACTTCCCGGCGGCCGATGCGTGGCTGGGGAGCGCGGAGGCGGCGGCGCGGCCTCGGCGACCGCGGGGGTGCCCGGAGCGGGCCACCGTGGCCGAGAGGGTGTGCGCCGGGATGGTGCCGGGGGCCGCTGCGGGCGGGCCGGGGCGCGTGACGCCCACGCCGTTCTTCTCGGCGGGGCGGAGGGGGGACCGGAGCCTGAGGGCCGCGGCCGGGGCCCTCCCCCGCATACGGGACCGGGATCAGGCCGGGCTGGAGGCGGAGCCGGAGGAGGCGTCGAGCCGGGCCGGCCGGGCCGTGATCAGTACGGCGGCGAGCAGGGCCGCGAGCAGGGTGGCACCGCAGGCCCACCACAGGCCGGTCGTGTAGCCGCGCAGCAGCTCGTCACGGATGTGCACGGACGCCATCGACGCGTTGGCGCGGGCCCCTTGGATCCGGCTCGCGATCAGGGCGCTGAGCATGGCCGCGCCGATCGCCAGGCCCACTTGGTGAGCCGCGTGGATGACGGCCGAGGCCCCACCGGAGTGCTGCGCGGCGCCCTCGGTCGCGACGGTGAAGATCGCCGTGACGAACAGGCCCGAGCCGAGGCCCACGAGCAGGATGCCGGGCAGGACCGTCGCCCCGTAGGCGCCGTCGCCCGCGAGAGCGGCGAGCAGCGCCAGTCCCGCGGCCGTGCCGACCAGACCCGCGACGATCACCACGCGTGCTGCCGCGCGCCGTAGCAGCCGGGGGGCGATCAGCGTGGCGGCGATGGCGTTCGCGCCGACCAGGGGCAGCAGATTCAGCCCGGCGGCGAGCGGGGAGCGGCCCAGCACGGCTTGCAGAGAGAAGCTCAGGGCCACGAAGAGGGTGAAGAGGCCGATGCCGGCCAGGGCCATGGCGAGGAAGGCACCGACGCGGTTGCGGTCGGCGGGCGAGAGCGGGTTCACCGCCCTGCTCTGCCACCGCAGGAAGGCCACGAGCAGGAGGACGCCCCCGAGGAGCAGGATCAGGACGAGAGGAGTGAGGGTCCATCCGCTGGGCTGGTTGCCCAGCAGACCGTAGGACAGCGCGGCGAAGGCGGCCGAGCCGAGGATGACGCCGAGCGGGTCCGGACGCGCCGCGGTGCTCCCCCGGCGGTCGTGCACCAGGGACAGGACACCGATCAAGACGATCACCGAGAGGAGGACGCCGGAGAAGAAGCACCAGCGCCAGCTCAGGCTCTCGACGAGCAGGCCGTTCACGCACAGCCCGAGTGCCGAACCGCTGCCGACGATCGCGCCGTACACACCGAGGGCCCTACCGCGCTCCTTCGGGTCGGTGAAGCCGTTGGCGACCAAGGCGAGCGCGGAAGCCGTCAACAGCGCACCGAAGACGCCCTGGAGGGCGCGGGACCAGACCACCATGTCGACGTCGGCGGCCGCGCCGCCGAGTGCGCAGGCCCCCGCGAAGCCGATCACACCGACGACCAGAGTGCGCTTGCGGCCCAAGAGGTCCGCGAGGTGTCCGCCGATCAGCAACAGGCCGCCGAAGGCCAGGGCGTAGGCGTTGCCCAGGCCGTTCATCTCCTTGGCGGCCAGGTGCAGGTCTGCCTGGATGGCCGGGATCAGGAATCCGAAGCCCGTGACCTGGAGCAGCACCATCAGCTGGGCCAGGGCGATGACGGCCAGGCCCCACCACCGCCGCGGGTGCGGGGGCTCGGAGGCCTGGGGGAAGCCCTGGGGGGACGCGGGCCAGGCGCCGGGAAGTGGGCCCGGCGGCGGGCCGAAGCCTTGCCCGGGGATCATCGGCGAAGGGGGCGTCGGGGCGTACGCGGGGGGCGGGGGCAGCTGTCGGGCCTGCTCCGGTGTTCCCGCGGACGGGACGCGGGGGTCCGGCCGCGCGGCGGGCGACTCGGCGGGGGCTTCGGCGCGGTCGCCGGCGGGGGCGCCCGCGGGGGCGAAGTCCAGGAGTTCGGCGGCGTGCCGGCCGAGTTGGGCCAGGACCGCGCCGGGCAGCCACTCCCCCTCCTGCTCGGCGGCCGTGCGCTCGGCCACCTCCTCGGGGGTGGGCCGCTGGGTCGGGTCCTTGTGCAGGCACGCGCGGACCAGCTCGACGAGCGAGTCCGGCACGCCGGTCAGGTCCGCCTCCTCCTCCGCGATCCGGAAGAGGTGGGCGTTCAGCCCGGTGTCGGTCGCGCCGAAGAGCAGGCGCCCGGTGGCCGCGTAGACGAGGACGGCGCCCAGGCAGAAGACGTCGCTGGCGGGGGTGAGTTCGAGCCCGCGGACCTGTTCCGGCGACATGAAGCCGGGCGATCCGATCAGCATGCCGGTGTGCGTGTGCAGGCTGTCCCCGGCCAGGCTGTCCATGGCCCGCGCGATGCCGAAGTCGATGACGCGCGGGGCGTCGACGGTGACGAGGACGTTGGAGGGCTTCAGGTCCCGGTGGATCAGCCCGACCTCGTGCACGGCGCGCAGGGCGAGGGCGAGGCGGTTGGCGAGGGTGTGGACGGACCGCTCGGGCAGCGGGCCGTAGTCCTTGGCGACCACGGTCTGCAGGTCGGGGCCCGGGATGTACTGGGTGGCCACCCAGGGGATCGCGGCCTCGGGGTCGGCGTCGAGGACGGCCGCGGTCCAACTGCCGCCCACCCGCCGCGCGGCGGCGACCTCGCGCGCGAAGCGCCTGCGGAATTCAGGGTGCCCGGCGAACTCGGCCTGCACCACCTTCACGGCCACGGTGCGTCCGCCCTCGGAGCGGCCCAGGTAGACCAGGCCCATACCGCCCGCGCCCAGCCGGGCGATCAGTCGGTAGGGCCCTATGCGGGTCGGGTCTTCGGCGATCAGCTGGTCCACGGAAGAAAGATAGTCCAACCCCCCAACCGAACAAGGGATTCGGGGTGTTGCGGCGACCGTTGACGGTGCTCGGTCGGGATATTCGCTGGTCGCCGCTTGTTGGGGGTGGTCATACTGCCGCGATGGATCCAGTGACGCTCAAGACCGACCGTCTGCTGCTGCGGGCCTTCACGACTGCCGACGTGGATGCGGTGTACGAAGCCTGCCAGGACCAGGACATCCAGCTCTACACCCCGGTGCCGGTGCCCTACCGGCGTGCGGACGCGGAGAAGCTCGTCGGCGAGACGCTGCCCGCCCAGTGGGCCGAGGACAAGGACTACACCCTCGGCGCCTTCCGCGAGGACACCGGCGCCCTGGTCGGCTCGTACTGCCTCACCCTCATCAGCCGCGGCGTCTGGGAGCTCGGCTACTGGGCGGTCAGGGAGCAGCGCGGACGCGGGTACTCGGTGGAGGCCGCTCGGGCCCTGTGCGACTGGGGCTGGGCCACGCTCGACGTGCACCGCATCGAGTGGTGGGCCATGGCCGGGAACACCGGCTCGCGTGCCGTCGCCGAGAAGCTCGGCTTCACCCTCGAAGGGACACTGCGCAATCGCGGCATCGCCAACGACGGCGAGCCGCACGACTGGTGGGTGGGCGGCCTGCTGAGGCCCTGACGCCCGGGCCTAGGCTCCGGCAGCCGGGAGGGGTTCGCGCCACATGCCCCACAGCACGGGGCCGCCGCCCGGTAGCGGGACCTCGGCCCGGACCCGGAAGCCGAAGTGCTCGTAGACCGGGAGGTTGGCCGGCTTGGAGGACTCCAAGTAGGCCGGCAGGCCCGCCGCGTCGGCCTTGGCCAGTCCCGAGCGCAGCAGGGCGGCGCCGTGCCCCTGGCCCTGGGCGGCGGGGTCGACGCCGATGAGGGCGAGGTACCAGTGGGGTTCCTGCGGGGTGTGCGCGGCGGCGGCTCCGACGGCCTCCCCGAAGGCGTCGGCCCGATCGCCGAGGATGCTCCGCAGTTCCGCGATGGTCCCGGCGTCGGGAACGGCCTTGTCCCCGGCCTCGGGGGCCACCCAGAAGGAGGCGGCCGACGCGGTGCGCTCGCACACGCCGTGGTGGACGTACTGCCGGGTGAAGAGGGTGGTGAAGTAGCGGCCCAGCGACTCCTCGCGGGAGACGTCGTCGGGGAAGAACCAGCGCATCATCGGGTCGTCGTCGAAGGCGCGGGTCAGGATGCGGCTGACGAGGGGAGCGTCTTCGATCGTGGCCGTTTCGGGCGTGTTCGTCATCGACATACAGGCCATTCTGCACATGATGATCTTGAGCGTGGTGCCGGGGTCCTACGATCGCACCATGGCCAGCGCACTGATCCTCATCGACCTGATGCCCCGCATCATCGCCCTCCCCCTCGCGCCGTACTCCGGTGAGGACGTGCTCGCGCGCTGCCGCGCCCTGGCCGAGGGGTTCCGGGCGGCCGGGCGGCCCGTGGTGCTGGTGCGGGTCGACCGCCCGGGCGTCACCGAGCAGCCGCCGGGCAGCGGATTCGCCGACGGGCTGGTGCGGGAGGGCGACGTCGTGGTGGTCAAGCGCACGGTCGGCGCGTTCTACGGCACCGGGCTGGACGAGCGGTTGCGCGCGCTCGGCGTGGACACCCTGGTGATGGCCGGGCTCGTCACGACGATGGGCGTCGAATCCACCGCCCGGGCCGCCTCCGACCACGGCTACGAGCTGGAGTTCGTGGCCGACGCGATGTCCGGGCTGGCGGCGGACGAGCACGAGTTCGCGGTGCGGCGGACCTTCCCGCGCTTCGGCGAGGTGCGGAGCACCGCCGACTACCGCTGACCCGCCGACCCGCTGCCCCGCCGACCAGGACGGCCGACCGCCCCGCGCACCGTACGAGCAGGGCGGGGCGGGACATCAGCGGACGGCGTCAGCGCACCGCGTCACTGAACGGCGTCGCCGATGTGGTGGATGCGGACGAGGTTGGTCGAGCCGGGGACGCCGGGGGGCGAGCCGGCGGTGATCACGACCACGTCGCCGGGCACGCAGCGGCCGATCCGCAGCAGCTCCTCGTCGACCTGGGCGACCATCGCGTCCGTGGAGTCGACGTGCGGCCCGAGGAAGGTCTCCACGCCCCAGGTGAGGTTGAGCTGGGAGCGGGTCGCCTGGTCCGGGGTGAAGGCCAGCAGCGGGATGGGCGAGCGGTAGCGGGAGAGCCGGCGCACGGTGTCGCCGCTCTGGGTGAAGGCGACGAGGAACTTCGCCCCGAGGAAGTCGCCCATCTCCGCGGCGGCCCGGGCGACGGCACCGCCCTGGGTGCGGGGCTTGTTCCGGTCGGTGAGCGGGGGCAGGCCCTTGGCGAGGATGTCCTCCTCGGCGGCCTCGACGATGCGGGCCATGGTGCGGACGGTCTCGATGGGGTACTTCCCGACGCTCGTCTCGCCGGAGAGCATGACCGCGTCGGTGCCGTCGATGACGGCGTTGGCGACGTCGGAGGCCTCCGCGCGCGTGGGCCGGGAGTTGTCGATCATCGAGTCGAGCATCTGGGTAGCGACGATGACCGGCTTGGCGTTGCGCTTGGCGAGCTTCACCGCGCGCTTCTGCACGATCGGGACCTGCTCCAGCGGCATTTCGACGCCGAGGTCACCGCGGGCGACCATGATGCCGTCGAAGGCGGCGACGATGTCGTCGATGTTCTCGACGGCCTGCGGCTTCTCGATCTTGGCGATGACGGGGAGGCGGCGCCCCTCCTCGTCCATGACGCGGTGGACGTCCTCGATGTCGCGGCCGCTGCGGACGAACGAGAGCGCGATGACGTCGGCGCCGGTGCGCAGGGCCCACCGGAGGTCGTCGATGTCCTTCTCGGACAGGGCGGGGACGGAGACGGCGACGCCGGGGAGGTTCAGCCCCTTGTGGTCGGAGACCATTCCGCCTTCGACGACGAGGGTGCGGACGTGCGGGCCGTCGACCCCGGTGACTTCGAGGGTGACGCGGCCGTCGTCGACGAGGATGCGCTCGCCGGTGGTGACGTCGTGGGAGAGGCCCTTGTACGTGGTGCCGCAGGTGTGGCGGTCGCCCTCGTGCTCCTCGACGGTGATCGTGAACTCGTCGCCGCGTTCAAGGAGTACGGGTCCTTCACGGAAGCGGCCGAGGCGAATCTTCGGACCTTGAAGGTCGGCGAGGATTCCGACGCTGCGGCCGGTTTCGTCGGAAGCCTTGCGCACCCGGTGGTAGCGCTCCTCGTGCTCGGCGTAGGTGCCGTGGCTGAGGTTGAAGCGGGCGATGTCCATTCCGGCTTCGACCAGGGCTTTGATCTGGTCGTATGAGTCGGTGGCGGGGCCCAGGGTACATACGATTTTCGCTCGGCGCATGGGCTGAGCGTATGCCCCTACCGGGGAGTAGAGAATTGGTTCCGGGTGTCCACTCAACAACCAATGGGCAAAAGCTTGTTGACAATTATTGAATGTGCACGGGGGTGCTCTGATGAGCACCCCCGCAAGGGCGTTCGCACGGTTCTCAGAGCTGCGGCGCGGTCATCGTGAAGCGGGCGTTCACCTGGGCGTAGACGGTCTGCCGCTGGGGTTCGAGGTCGAGCGCCGGCGCGTGCTCCTCGGGGGCCCCGCCGTAGGCCATGGAGCGCATGGCGCTGCCGGGCGCCGCCATCAGCCGCGGCCCGGCGTCCTCGGCACCGAGGTCCGCGAGTTCGACGAGGGAGGCGAGGCCCGCGCCGAGGGCCTCGGCGTATTCGCGGGCGCGCTTGACCGCTTCGAGCACGGCCTGGCGCCGGGCCCGGCCGTGGGCCGGCGAGTCGGGCCGCAGGGCCCACCAAGGTCCGTCCACACGAGTGAGTTCGAGGTCGGCGAGGCGGGTGGTGAGTTCGCCCAATGCGGTGAAGTCGGAGAGTTCGGCGGTGATCAGGACCCGGCCGTGGTAGGCCCGGACCCGTTCGCCGCGGCCCTGGCGGGTGAGTTCGGGGGTGATCGAGAAGGCGCCGGTTTCGAGCTTCTCGACCTCGTCGCCGTAGCTCTTGACCAGGTCGAGGACCGCGTTGTTGCGTCGGGTGAGGTCTTCGAGGGCGCCCCGGCGGTCCACGCCGCGCGCGCTGACCGTGATGCCGATGCGGGCGATCTCGGGGTCCACCTCGATGCGGGCCTCGCCGCGGACGGCGACCCGCGGGACGTCGGGGGTGCCGTACGGCAGCGGGGTTCCCTGCGCCGGCGGGGCTGCGTAGGACTGGGGCGTTGCGTCGTCGTCGCTCATGGTTTCACTCTCGCACTGTCGCCCGTTCGGGGCTGGTCATCGGATCGAAACCTGCCAGGGGTGTTGTCGGGCGACGTCGACGGGTCAGAATCTACGCGCGTTATCTACGCGCGTTGTTCACGCCTTACAAGGCACGCCTCACAAGGGGAGATGGCATGGCGTTCGACCGAAGGACGTTCCTGGGGACCACGGCCGCGACGGGAGCCGCGGTGGCGTTGACGGGGACCGCGGTCACCCCGGCGGCCGCCGCGCAGCAGCCCCGGCCGCCGCGCACCTACGCGTTCACCGTGATGGGGACGACCGACCTGCACGGCAACGTCTTCAACTGGGACTACTTCACGGACAAGGAGTTCGACGACAAGGCGCACAACGACGTCGGTCTGGCGAAGATCTCCACCCTGGTGAACCAGGTCCGCAAGGAGAAGGGTCGGCAGAACACCCTGTTGATCGATGCGGGTGACACGATCCAGGGCACCCAGCTGTCCTACTACTACGCCAAGGTGGACCCGATCACCGCGCGCCGCGGTCCGGTGCACCCGATGGCGCAGGCGATGAACGCGATCGGCTACGACGCGGCGGCCCTGGGCAACCACGAGTTCAATTACGGGATTCCGGTCCTGCGCAAATTCGAGGAGCAGTGCGACTTCCCGCTGCTCGGGGCGAACGCGCTGGACGCGAAGACGCTGCGCCCGGCGTTCCCGCCGTACAGCATGCACCGCATCTGTACGCCGCACGGTCCGGACGTGAAGGTGGCGGTGCTGGGTCTGACCAACCCGGGGATAGCCATCTGGGACAAGGCGAACGTGCAGGGGAAGATGACCTTCCCGGGTCTGGAGGAGCAGGCGGCGAAGTACGTGCCGCGGCTGCGTTCGCTGGGCGCCGACGTCGTGATCGTCTCGGCGCACTCGGGTTCGAGCGGTACGTCGAGCTACGGCGACCAGCTGCCCCACATCGAGAACGCGGCCGGCCTGGTGGCCGAGCAGGTGCCGGGGATCGACGCGATCCTGGTGGGCCACGCGCACACGGAGATCCCGGAGTACCGGGTGAAGAACAAGGCGACCGGCAAGGACGTGGTGCTGTCCGAGCCGCTCAAGTGGGGCCAGCGCCTGACCCTGTTCGACTTCGAGCTGACCTGGGCGAAGGGCCGTTGGTCGGTGGCGAAGGTCGCGGCGCGGGTGCTGAACTCCAACACCGCGGTGGAGGACCCGAAGATCGTCGCCCTGCTGTCGGACGAGCACCGCAAGGTGGTGTCGTACGTCAACCAGGTCATCGGCACCTCGCTGCGGGCGATGTCCTCGGCGGAGGGCCCCTTCAAGGACGTGGCGATCATCGACCTGATCAGCCACGTGCAGGCGGAGACGGTGAAGACGGCGCTGACGGGCACGGAGTGGGCGGCGCTGCCGGTCCTCTCCCAGGCCTCGTGCTTCTCGCGGACGGCGGCGATCCCGGCCGGCCAGGTGACGATCAAGGACGCGGCCGGCCTGTACCCCTTCGAGAACACGCTGGAAGCGCGGCTGCTGACCGGCGCGCAGCTGAAGGACTACCTGGAGTTCTCGGCGAAGTACTACGCGCGGACGGCGCCGGGCGACCCGGTGGACCTCACGAAGCTGACCAACGCGGAGAACATCCCGGACTACAACTACGACGCGGTGTACGGCGTGACCTACGACATCGACATCGCGCAGCCCGCCGGGTCCCGGATCACCGGGCTGTCCTTCCAGGGCAAGCCGGTCGACCCGGCGGCGCAGTTCGTGCTGGCGGTCAACAACTACCGGGCCTCGGGCGGCGGCAACTTCCCGCACGTGCCGAAGTCCAAGCAGCTGTGGGCCAACTCGGAGGAGATCCGCAACACCATCATCCAGTGGGTGAAGGCCAAGGGCACCGTCGACCCGGCGCAGTTCGCGGCGGTGGACTGGCGCCTGACGCGGGCCGGCGTGCCGGTCTTCTGAGCGGAACCCGACGGGGCGGCGGGGGTGGTGGTGCGCGGGACTCCCACCCCCGCCCCCGCTCAGGGGTGCTCGACGAGCGGCAGCAGTTCGCCAGGGACCTGCGGCCGGGCGGCCTCGCGCCGTTCGAGGCCGAAGGAGGTGAAGGCGGTGCGGGCCGGCTGCGGGTAGGGGTCCTTGCCGGTGAGGGTGTTGAGGATGGTGGCGCTGCGCCACGCGGCGAGCCCGAGGTCGGGCGCGCCGACGCCATGGGTGTGCCGTTCGCCGTTCTGCACGAAGACGGCGCCGGTGACGGTGGGGTCGAGCTTCATCCGGAAGCGGTCGTCGATGCGCGGGCGGCCCGAGGAGTCCTTGCGCATGTACGGGTCGAGGCCGGCCAGGATCCTGCCGATCGGGCGTTCGCGGTAGCCGGTGGCGAGGACGACGGCGTCGGTGGTGAGCCGGGAGCGGGTGCCCTGCTGGGCGTGTTCGAGGTGGAGTTCGACCTTGGTGGTCGCGACCCGGCCCGCGGTGCGGACGCTGACGCCGGGGGTGAGGACGACGTCGGGCCAGCCGCCGTGCAGGGTGCGCCGGTAGAGCTCGTCGTGGATGGCGGCGATGGTGTCGGCGTCGATGCCCTTGTGGAGCTGCCACTGGGCGGGCAGGAGCTTGTCGCGCACGGGCTCGGGCAGGTCGTGGAAGTAGCGCGTGTAGTCGGGGGTGAAGTGTTCCAGGCCGAGCTTGGAGTACTCCATGGGCGCGAAGGACGGGGTGCGGGCGAGCCAGGTGAGGCGTTCGCGGCCGGCGGGGCGGGCGCGCAGCAGGTCGAGGAAGACCTCGGCGCCGGACTGGCCGGAGCCGATGACGGTGACGTGGTCGGCTCCGAGGATCCGCTGCCGGTTGTCGAGGTACTCGGCGGCGTGCACGACGGGGACGGTCGGCGCTTCGGCGAGCGGGCGCAGCGGGTCGGGCACGTAGGGGGCGCTGCCGATGCCGAGGGCGAGGTTGCGGGTGTAGGTGCGGCCGAGGGCCTCGGCTTCGCCGTCGGCGTCGAGCTGGGTGAAGTCGACCTCGAAGAGGGAGCGTTCGGGGTTCCAGCGGACGGCGTCGACCTGGTGGCCGAAGTGCAGGCCGGGGAGCTGGCCGGCGACCCAGCGGCAGTAGGCGTCGTACTCGGCGCGCTGGATGTGGAAGCGCTCGGCGAAGTAGAAGGGGAAGAGGCGTTCCTTGTGCTTGAGGTAGTTCAGGAACGTCCAGGGGCTGGCGGGGTCGGCGAGGGTGACGAGGTCCGCGAGGAAGGGGACCTGGAGGGTCGCGCCGTCGATGAGGAGGCCGGGGTGCCAGTTGAAGTCGCGGCGCTGGTCGTAGAAGGCGGTGGCGAGGCCGCCGGCGAACTCGTGTTGTTGGAGGCCGTGGGCGAGCGCGGCGAGGGAGAGGTTGAAGGGGCCGATGCCGATTCCGACGAGGTCGTGGGGTGCTTCGAGTGGGGCGGTCATCGGTGGGTGCTGCCTTCCAGGAGGGTCAGGAGGGTGGCGAGGTCCCCTGTGGTGGTGTGGGGGTTGAGCAGGGTGGCTTTGAGCCAGAGGCGGCCGTCGGCGGTGGCCCGGCCGAGGACGGCCCGGCCGCCGAGGAGCAGGGTGCGGCGGGTTTCGGCGAGGGCGGCGTCGTCGGTGGGGACGGGGCGGAACAGGACGGTGCTGATGGTGGGCGGTGCGTGGAGCTCGAAGCCGGGATGGGCGTCGATGAGGCGGGCGAACTGCTGTGCTGCGGCGCAGGTCGCGTCGATCAGCCGGGCGAGGCCGTCGCGGCCGAGCGCGCGGAGGGTGACGGCGATCTTGAGGACGTCGGGGCGGCGGGTGGTGCGCAGGGAGCGGCCGAGCAGGTCGGGCAGGCCGGCCTCGGTGTCGTCGGTGGCGTTGAGGTAGTCGGCCTGGTGGGCGAGGGGGGCGAGCAAGGCGCTGTCGGGGACGGCGAGGAGCCCGGCGGCGACCGGCTGCCAGCCGAGTTTGTGCAGGTCGAGGGTGATGGACCGGGCCCGGTCGAGGCCGCTCAGGAGGGGCCGGTGACGGGGGCTGAGGGCGAGGGTGCCGCCGTAGGCGGCGTCGACGTGGAGGTCGGCGCCGTGCCGTGCGCAGAGGTCGGCGAGGGCGTCGAGGGGGTCGATGAGCCCGGCGTCGGTGGTGCCCGCGGTGGCGGTGACCAGGAGCGGGCCGGGGCGCTCGCGCCGGGCCAGGGTGAGGGCGGCGTCGAGGTCGGCGGGGTGCAGGGTGCCGGTGGGGGTGGGGATCCCGATGGCCGCGGGGAGGCCGAGGAGCCAGGCGGCGCGCGGGACGGAGTGGTGGGCGTTGGCGCCGTGCAGGACCGTCAGGGGGCCGGCGGCGCGGTGGCGTTCGCGGGCCAGCAGCAGGGCGAGCTGGTTGGCCTCGGTGCCGCCGGTGGTGACGAGGGCGTCCGGGTGCGGGGCGTCGGGGCGCGGGGCGCCGTACAGCTCGGCGGCCAGCGCACGGGTGACGAGCGCTTCGATCGCGGAGGCGGCGGGGGCCTGGTCCCAGGAGTCCAGCGAGGGGTTCAGCGCGCTGGCGGCGAGGTCGGCCGCGGCGGCGACGGCGAGCGGCGGCCCGTGCAGGTGGGCCGCGCACAGCGGGTCGGCCGGGTCCGCGGCCCCCGCGGCGAGGGTGTGGACGAGGGTGCGCAGGGCTTCGTGGTCGCCGTGCCCCCGCGCGGGCAGTACGTCGCCCAGTGCGGCGCGGACCCGGGCGGTGACGGCGTCGGGGCCGCCGGCCGGCAGGGGGCCGCCGCGGGCGGCGGCGCCGGTGGTGAGGGCGTCGAGGACGGTGTCGAGGAGGGGCCGCAGCGCGTCGGCGGCCCCGCTGCCGCCCGCGAGCGGGGGCAGCGGGGGCGGGGTGCCGGGCGGTGGAGTCGTGCGGATCGTCACGCGGGTCCTCACGGAAGCTGGGCGGGGCGCGGGGCGCGGCCCCGCCGGGCCCCCGCCCAACACAACGATCCGACCCTAATGGGGTAACCGCCGGGGTTTGTCCGGTGGTTGTTTTTCAGCCACCGCCCGGCCACCGCCCAACCGCTCCCCGGCCGCTCCCCGGCCGCCCCGGGGTGCTCAGCCGGTGCGCACCCGCAGGGCGCGCGCGATGTCGTCGAGCTGGTCGACGAGCTTGCGCCGGAGCAGCGGGATGGGCTCGCCCCGGTCGAGGCACGCCTGGCCGGCGTCGAGGTTGTCCTGGTCGATGGCGTGGACGGGGAAGGCGTAGCGGCCGACGGCCGCGGCGATGGCGGGCCCGCGGCGGGCGGTGACGGCGAGGGCCTCGGGGTAGAAGCGCGGCACGTAGGCGCTCAGGAGTTCGGCCTGTTCGGGCTGCCAGAAGCCCTGGGCGGTGGCGGAGAACAGGTAGTTGGACAGCGTGTCGTCGTGGAACATCCGCTCCCAGGCGGCTTCCTTGGTGTCCGCGTCGGGGAGGGCGGCACGGCAGCGGGCGGCGCCCTCCTCGCCGGTGGCGCTGGGGTCGGCGGCGAGGGCTTCGTCGATGGCGCGCTCGCCGACCGCGCCGAGGGCGGCGAGCCGGGCGAGGATCCGCCAGCGCAGTTCGGGGTCGAGCTCGGGTCCGCCGGGGACGGTGCCGTCGGCGAGCCAGGCGGCGAGGGTGTCGGGCTGGGTGGCGCTGTCGATGAAGGTGCGGACGGCGGCGAGGCGCAGTCCCGGTTCCGCGCCGTCCTCGGTGCGCCGGATGAGGGCGCGGGTGAGGGAGGTGAGGGTGGCCAGCGCCCCGGCGCGGTCCTCGGCGGGCAGGTAGCGGTCGGCGATCTGGCCGCGGGCGAAGCCGAGGACGCTCTGGACGATGGCGAGGTCGCCCTCCTGCGGCAGGTGGGCGGCGGCCGCTCCGAGGTAGGCGGCGGGCGCCAGTTCGCCGTCGCGGACCATGTCGCGGGCGGCGTTCCAGATGATGCTGCGGGTGAGGGCGTCGGGGATGCCGGCCAGGGCGCGCAGCGCGGTGTTCCAGGAGCCGGGGTCGAGGCGGACCTTGGCGTAGCTGAGGTCGCCGTCGTTGAGGAGGAGGAGCGCGGGGCGGGGGCCGACGCCGGAGATGACCTCGCCGGTGGGCAGGTCGAGGTCGAGCAGGAGGCGCTGTTCGAGGCGGCCGTCCTCGCCGGGCACGTCGTCGTAGGCGCCGACGGCGATGTGGTGGGGGCGGCTGCCGCGGCGCTCGACGGTGAGGGTCCACCCGTCGGCGTCGGCCTCGATGTGCGGGGTGAGGGTGTCGATGCCGGTGGTGCGCAGCCAGGTGTCGGCCCAGGCGTGGACGTCGCGCTCGGTGTGGGCGGCGAGGGATTCCACGAAGTCGGCGAGGGAGGCGTTGGCGAACTTGTGCCGCTGGAAGTGGGTGTTGATGCCGGCGAGGAAGTCCTTCTCGCCGAGCCAGGCGACGAGTTGACGCAGCGCGGAGGCGCCCTTGGCGTAGGAGATCCCGTCGAAGTTGAGCAGCGCGGACGCGGTGTCGGGGACGGCCTCGGGGTCGGGGGCGACGGGGTGGGTGGAGGGCCACTGGTCGGCGTCGTAGCCCCAGGCCTTGCGGGCGAGGCCGAAGTCGGTCCAGGCGCCGGTGAAGCGGGTGGCTTCGGTGAGGATCTGGTAGCCCATGTACTCGGCGAAGGACTCGTTCAGCCAGATGTCGTCCCACCAGCGCAGGGTGACGAGGTCGCCGAACCACATGTGGGCCATCTCGTGGGCGATGACCACGGCGCGCCACTGGCGTTCGGTGTCGGTGACGGCGGAGCGGTAGATGTACTCGTCGCGGAAGGTGACCAGGCCCGGGTTCTCCATGGCGCCCGCGTTGAACTCGGGGACGAACGCCTGGTCGTAGGAGTCGAAGGGGTAGGGCTCGGTGAACTTCTCGTGGTAGCGGTCGTAGCAGTCCGTGGTGATGCCGAGGATCTCCTCGGCGTCGGCGTCCAGGTACGGGGCGAGGGAGCGGCGGCAGTGGACGGCGAAGGGCAGCCCGGCGTGCTCGGTGCGGATCGTGTGCCAGGGGCCGGCGGCGACCGCCGCGAGGTAGGTGGAGATGAGGGGGGTGGGGGCGGAGCGCCAGATGCCGGCGCCGTCCGCCTCGCGCTCGCCGGTGCGCTCGGTGGTCCCGTTGGCGATGACGCTCCAGTGGGCGGGCGCGGTGACGGTGAACTCGAAGACGGCCTTGAGGTCGGGCTGGTCGAAGGCGGGCAGCACGCGCTGCACGTCGTCCAGGAACATCTGGCTGTAGACGTACGTCTCGCCGTCCGCGGGGTCGGTGAAGCGGTGCAGGCCTTCGCCGGTGCGCGAGTACCGCATCGACGCCTCGACGCGCAGCTCGTGCGGGCCCTCGGCGAGCCCGGTGAGCGGGAGCCGGTCGTCGGTCAGGGTCGCCGGGTCGAGCGGGGTGCCGTCGAGCGCGGCGGAGCGCAGTTCCTCCGGCTTCAGCTCCACGAAGGTGTCACCGGCGGCCTTGGCGCTGAACCGGATGACGGTGGTGGAGTCGAAGGTGTCCTCGCCCGTGGTGAGGTCGAGGGCGACGGCGTAGTGGTGGACGTCGAGGAGGGCGGCTCGGGTCTGCGCTTCGTTGCGCGTCAATGCGGACATGCCCCCATGCTGCCAAAGGGGCGGCGCGCACCGAAGGGCCGGCGGCCGGGGTCCGCTTCGGGACCCGCTGGACGTCCCGCGGCCACCGTGCGGACACCCCCCGGTCACCTCCCGGCCACCCCGTGGCCATCAGGTGACTACGCGTCGGGGTCTTCGGCCGCGGCGATCGTCTCGTGGTGGCGGATCACCTCGGCGATGATGAAGGTGAGGAGCTTCTCGGCGAAGGCCGGGTCGAGCTTGGCGTTCTCGGCGAGCTGGCGGAGCCGGGCGATCTGGCTGGCCTCGCGGTTCGGGTCGGCCGGGGGCAGCTGGTGCTTGGCCTTGAGGTGGCCGACCTGCTGGGTGCACTTGAAGCGCTCGGCGAGCATGTGCACGACGGCCGCGTCGATGTTGTCGATGCTGTCCCGCAGCCGGGCCAGTTCCTCGCGGACGTTCTCGTCGATGTCGCTGTTCGTCATGGTTCCCGAGCTTACGTGGCTGGTGGGGCGGGGTCTTCGGCCGCTCGGCCAGTGAGACGGCTGGCGAAGGGCAGGATCGCGGTGACGATCCAGCCGCCTTCGGGGGCCGGGCCGGCGCTGAGGGTGCCGCCCATCGCTTCGGCGCGTTCGGTCATGCCGGCGAGGCCGTAACCGCCGCCGCGGGCCTGTTCGGAGAGCTTGGCGGGGCGTCCGCCGTCGTCGGCGACGCGGACTTCGAGGCCGGTGCCGACGGTGCGCAGGCCGATGCGGACGGCGGTGGCGGTGGCCGCGTGCTTGCCGATGTTGGTGAGGGCTTCGAGGACGATGCGGTGGGCGGCGGCGGCGACGTCGCCGGGCAGGGTGTCGGCGAGGCCCTGTTCGATGTAGAGGACGACGGGCGGGCCGGTGACGGAGAAGCGGGTGGTGAGCTCGCGGATGTCGTCGAGGCCGGCGATGGGGGCGGTGCCGGGGCCCGAGTCGTCCTCGCGCAGGACCTTGACCAGGCGGCGCATGGAGCCGAGGGCGTCGCCGCCGGCGGTCTCGATGCGGCCGAAGATCTCGTTGGCGCGTTCGGCGGAGACGTGGGTGAAGCGCGCGGCGCGGGCCTCGACGACGATGCCGGTGACGTGGTGGGCGACGAGGTCGTGGAGTTCGCGGGCGAGTTCGAGGCGTTCGGCGGTGCGGACGGCGCGCACCTCGCGGCGGCGCTGGACGGCCTGTAGGCGCAGCAGCAGCGAGTAGGCGGTGACGACGACGGTGAGGACGGAGAAGAGCAGGGTGAAGCGGCCGGGGTCGGAGTCCCGGACGGGGACGGCCATGCAGCCCAGGCCCAGGATCGGGCCGAGGACGGCCGCGGTGCGGGCGGGCGTGCGCAGCAGCACGCCGCTGAGCAGGACGAGGAGGGCGATGGCCTCGCCCGCGCCCCAGACCACGATGGGGTGGTTGACGAAGATCAGGAAGGCGGTGGCGGACCAGGTGACGGCTGCGGCGAACCAGGCGCGGGCGACCAGCCCGAGCCGGGGCCAGGGCGCGGCGCCGAGGCAGACCAGGACGCCGGAGGTCAGGATCACGGCGTGCGGGACGGTGGGCTGCCGGGCCAGTACGGCCCCCTCGAAGCTGACGAGGGCGAGGAGCAGCACGATGAGGGAGACCCTGATCCGGTCGGCGCCGTGCGGATGCCGCCGCGACCAGCTGGCCAGCGGACTCACCCCGGGCCTCCGTGCGGGGGCCCGGCGGGAGCGGCCTTCGGTGGGGCGGGGCTCACGTCGAGCTCGCCGCCAGGCCGCTCTCCCAGGCCCAGGCGGCGATCTCGACGCGGTTGCGGGCGTCGAGCTTGGCCTGGACGTTCGCCAGGTGGGTCTTCACGGTGGAGAGGGACACGTACAGCTCGGCGGCGATCTCGGCGTTGGTCATGCCGCGGGCGAGGCACCGTACGACGTCCACCTCGCGCTCGGTGAGCGGTTCGGCGGGGCGCCGGGCGGCCACGGCCGCGGGGGTGCGGGTGGCCATCTCGCGCAGCAGCCGCACGGTGATGGCCGGTGAGACGAGCGAGTCGCCCACGGCCGCGGCGCGGACCGCTTCAACCAGCATGGCCGGACTCGCGTCCTTGAGGAGGAAGCCCGAGGCGCCGCCGTGGAGCGCCGCGTGGACGTACTCGTCGAGGTCGAAGGTGGTGACGATGACGATGCGCGGTTTGTCCCGTCCGGCGAGCCGCCGGGTGACTTCGAGGCCGTCCAGGCGGGGCATGCGGATGTCGAGGAGGAGGACGTCGGGCCGGTGTTGCTCGACCGCGACGAGGGCGGCTTCCCCGTCGACGACGTCGGCGAGCACCTCGATGTCGCTCTGGCTCTCCAGGATCATCCGGAATCCGGTTCTGACCATCTCCTGGTCGTCCGCGATGACCACGCTGATCGCCATGCGTTGCCTGCCCCACTGTCGCCCGTCGCCGTTGGACCCTTCCCATGGGACCGGCGCGCGGGTCGGACCGCAACCGCACGGCGGACCGCGGGGAGGGGACCGCGGCGCAGGGACGGCGCTGTGCCAGCCTCGCGGTACTGTCACCGACCTTACGTACATTCGGGGCGTAACGCCTCGTCCTTCCGGCCGCATCCCGCACGGCCGGAAGGACGAGAGCTGCGGGTCAGAGGCCGGCGGCCGCGGTCCGGATGGCGTTGGCGAAGGTGGACACCTCGCTGTAGACACCGGGCAGGCCCGGGCGGGCACAGCCCTCGCCCCAGCTGACGATGCCGACCTGGATCCAGGCTCCGGCGTCGTCACGCCGGAACATCGGGCCGCCGGAGTCGCCCTGACAGGTGTCGACGCCGCCCTGGTCGTAGCCGGCGCATATCTCGTCGCCGGGGACCAGCTGACTGCCGTAGGCGGCCTTGCAGGCGGCGTCCGAGACGAAGGGGACGGTGGCCTTCAGCAGGTAGCGCTGCTGGCCGCCGCCCTCGCGGGCGGCGCCCCAGCCCGCGACGGTGAAGGTGCCGTTGTTGTAGGCGGTGGTGTCGGCGATCTTGAGCGTGGGCAGGTTGATCGGCTTGGCCAGCTTGATCAGGGCCCAGTCCTTGCCCTGGCCGTTGTAGCCGGGCGCCTGGAGCACCTTGGTGGACTTGACCTTGATGGCGCTGGAGCTGTTGAGGTCGACGACGCCGGCGGTGGCGGTGATGGAGGTGTTGTTGCCGGAGCCGTTGACGCAGTGGGCCGCGGTCAGCACGATCTGGGAGCTGTAGAGGGCGCCGCCGCAGCCCATGGAGAGGCGGACCATGAAGGGGAACTCGCCCTGTGCGGCGCGGGTGCCGCCGACCACGGGGGTCGGGTCGGCGCTGGCGGAGCCGGGCTGGAGGCTGACGGCCGCGAGGGCGACCGCCGCGACGGCGAGGGCGCTGCGGATCGGACGGGTGGCACGACGGGTGACGCTCTTGGGGTGCAACACAGTCGGCACGCTGCCTTTCGTGGGGGGTGGGGCGGTGCGTGGGTGCGTCGCGCACGCCGCCGCGGGGACGGCGGACATGACGGGTCCATGTCACATCTAGCTCGGCGCGGGCACAAGCCCGCCGATTCGGCCAAGGTCATTCGGGACGTACGCCCCGAGGGGGACGGACGGGGCAGGGGGGACGGATGACGCACGGAGGCGGCCGGCACAGCCCGGTCGAGCACGGATTCCCGCACCTCGCCACGGTCCGCGCCGCGCTCACCGCGCTGCACCGGCGGCTCTCCACCGACGGCGTCCGCTCCTACGCGGCGGCCTTCGCCCCCGCCGACGCGGCCTTCTCCGACGGCGACGACCTGCACCTCGGCGCGCAGCGGGTGGCCTCCGCGATGGTGCGCCACCTGCGGCTCCCCGACGCCCGGATGATCATCAGCTTCCGCGCGATGGAGCACGCGGCCACCGTCGAGCTCGCCGCCGGACCCGAGTACTTCATCGAGGTCAACGACCGCTTCCGCACGCACCGGCGCGATCTGGCCGCCGCCCTGGCCCACGAGGTCACGCACGTCCTGCTGCACCGGCTGGACCTCGACTTCCCCACCACCGCCGAGACCGAGATCCTCACCGACACCGCCGCCGCCTACCTCGGGGCGGGCTGGCTGCTGCTGGACGCCTACCGCGAGGACGCGCTCACCCACCAGAAGCTCGGCTACCTGACCCCGGAGGAGTTCGGGTACGTCCTGGCCAAGCGCGGGGAGCTGCTGGGCGAGGACCTCTCCACCTGGTTCACCAGCCCCCAGGCGTACGAGGCCTACGTGCGCGGGCGCGAGCTGGCCCGCCGGGACCCGCGCCGGGCCCCGCTGGCCGCGGCGGGCCCGCTGGAGCGGCGGCGCTACGCGAAGGACCGCCGGGCCGGGGCCGCCGACCCGGTGCGGGGGGCGACGTACCGCTTCGAGCCCGGCCCCTCGGGGCAGCGGGTCAGCTTCGCCTGCCCGGTCTGCTGGCAGCGGCTGCGCGTCCCCGTGCGGGGGCGGCTGCGGGCGCGCTGCGCGCTGTGCGCCGCGGTGCTGGAGTGCGACACCTGAGGGACCTCGCCCCCGCACCCGGCCGGCCACATCCAGCCCCTCCGGCGCTTCAGGCCCCGCCGGAGGCCGGGCCCTCACAGACCGCCGCCAGCCGACCAATTCCAGCCTCGCCGGCGTTTGAGGCGCCGCCGGAGGCAAGAGCCCCGCCGGAGGCCGGGGCCTCACAGACCGCCGCCAGCCGACCAATTCCAGCCTCGCCGGCGTTTGAGGCGCCGCCGGAGGCAAGGACCCCGCCGGAGGCCGGGGCCATCACAGGCCACCGCCGCAACCCCCGCACCCCCCGCCCCCGCAGCCGCCGGGGCCGTATCCCCCCTCGCTGCCGGAGCCGGAGCCGGAGCCGCCGGAGGACGACCCGCCGCCGAACATCAGCATGCCGCTGAACATCGTGATCGCGGTCGGGACGGAGGCGCCGAAGCCGATGATGTGCCCGCCACCACCGAAAGCGTCCCGCGCGTCCTGCATGGCCGGATCGAACCAGACCCAGGCGAGCGCGCCCCACGTCCCCAGGCACAGCACCGCACAAACCGTGATCCAGACCGCTAATCGGCTCATGCCCCGGTTCGTGCCCCGCCGCCGGCTCCGGAACACCCGGCTCCGTGCCGTGCCGGCATCACGCGTCCGAGCACCCGCAGCCGCAGCTGTCACCGCCGCCCCCGCAGCCGTCGCCGTCCTCGTCGCGGGGCCCCCTCAGGGGCGCGCTGCCCCGGCCCCGGTTCGTCAGCCAGCCCAGCACGAAGAACGCGATGAAGGAGGCGAGGACGCCCCCCACGATGATGGCGTTCGTGCTCATGTGCGGGGTGTGCCCGGCCGCACGGGCCGGAACACCCCGCTCCGCGACGCGCGCGGGCCGCCGCGCACCGCCCCGGACCAACGGCCGGGGGTGCCGGAAGAAACGATGGACAACATGTTGGGTCGGCTGCGGTTCAGCGAGTGGATGTAGTGGGTAGTCATACCGCAGCGCACGAGAAGGACCGGACCCGACCTCCCGCCAGGGGGCCGGGTCCGGTCCGTTGTCCGGCCCCCGGATCCGGGTGGATGCCTAGAGCGCCCCGACGAAGGCCGCGAAGGCGACCCGCCCGACGGTGAAGACGGGACCGCCGGGGACCTTGGAGTCCCGGACGGCGACCTGGCAGGGCTGGGGGGCGACCTCTACGCACTCGCCGCCGGTGTTGCCGCTGTACGAAGCCTTGCGCCAGGCTGCGGGGGCGAGGGGGGCGCACTCGACGCAGTCACCGCCCGTGTTTCCGCTGTACGAGGACTTACGCCACCGCGCGTTGGCCAGGTTCTGGTTGGTGCCCATAGCGTTCCTCCATTACGCGGACGATCAATGCCGCCGATTCCTCCACCGAGAGGGCGGCGGCTTGCAGCTGAGCGTAACGAAGGGCGGACTCCCTGACCGTGTCAGGGTTGGCCGTCATGTGGCCGGAGACCAAGTCCTCGGTGTAGACGATGTCCGGGTCCCCGTCGAACCGCAGGGTGTTGAACGACCCGATCAAGCTGGCGTGTTCGCCTGCTGCGAAGGGAAGCACCTGCAATCGTGTCCAGCGGTGCTCGTTGAGGCTGAGCAGGTGCTGGAGTTGGTGCCGCATGACCTCCCGGCCACCGATCGGCCGATACAGCACGGCCTCGTCGAGCACCACCCACACCATCGGCGGACGCTCCCGCCGCAGGATCCGCTGGCGTTCCATCCTGGCCGCAACCAAGTCTTCTAGGTTGCTCGGCAGCCCCGTCGCGAGCACCGCTCGCGCGTACTCTTCCGTCTGCAACAGGCCGTACACCACCTGCGCCTGGTAGGTGGAGATGTACTCGGCCCGGGCCTCCATCTCGGCGTACGCCTGGAACCAGGACGGCAACTGACTCCTCAGCACCAAGCCCACCAGCCGACCGAACTGGCCGTCGGTTCCCAGGGCCGCGTCCACCCGCTCCGAGAAGTCCCGGGTCGGGACCCTCCGCGTCGTCTCGATCTGGCCGACCAGGGAGCCGGTGCAGTAGATGATGTCGCCGAGCTGCGCCTGCTTCAGCCCTGCGGCTTCGCGGCAGCGCCGCAGCTCGGCCCCGTAATAGTCGAGCGGGGAGGCAGTCGGATCGAGATCGGTGTTCTTGGTCATGGGCGGTCACCCCAAGTACGAGCCGTGCGGCGTACGTTCGGTCGACGACCGAGCGTAACGAGGCCGCAGCGCCCCGGTACCCGAATCCGGGCAACCGCCCCCGCACGGGTGGTACTACGCCCGCGGGCCCGGACAGACCTGCCAGGCGAGGTGGTACAGGGTGTTCACGCTCGCGTCCGTGGAGTCCATGGCCATGAAACTCGTCGTGCCCGGCGCGGACGTACCGGCGTTCACCCGCAACTCGGTGTTGATGTTGAAGTTGCGCTGCTCGCCACACGGCGCCCAGACCAGGTCGGCGTACTCGGTCTTGTCCGTCGTCTGCCAGTTGTCGTCGAGCGGGCCGGTGAACTGGTGGGTGCGCTGCGTCGTCTGCGGCATGCCCTGGAAGTAGTAGCCCGCCCGTTCCTGCCCGGTGGCCCCGCGCTGGAGGCTGCCGAAGCCGCGGTAGTCGGCCTGGACGATGGCGTAGGTGAAGCCGGACGGCACGTGGACCCGCAGGTTGAGCTGGCAGTTCTTGCGGAAGGCGGTGGGCGGGGCGCCCGGGCCGACCTGGGCGAGGTACTCGCTGTAGGTCACCGTGAAGGCCGTGTTGTCGGGTGCCACGGCCACCTGCGCGGTGCCCTCACGGCAACCGGAACCATTGACGGTGGCGAGCTCGATCACGATCTTGTCCGGCGGGACGGTGATGGGACCCGCCTGGGCGGGGGCTGCGGTGGCGAGCAGGGCGGCGGTCGCGCCGAGGGCGAGCAGGACTCGGGACAGGGAAGGAGACATCGTTGTCACTCCTGACCATTCGGTGGGTGGTGCGGGAGGATCAGGCGGCCGCCGGACACTGCTTCCACTCGAAGTGGTAGACGGTGTTCACGCTGCCGTCCGTCGAGTCCATGCTCATGAAGCTCAAGCCCTGCGGGTTGGACGAGCCGGCGTAGACCCGCAGTTCGGTGTTGACGTTCAGGATCCGGTCCTCGCCGCAGGCGGCCCACACCAGGTCCGCGTAGCCGGTCTGGTCACTGGCCTGCCAGTTGTCGGAGTACGGGCCGCCGAACTGGTGCGTGGTCCGCGCGGTCTGCGACTGGCCCTGGAAGTAGTAACCGGCGCGCTCCTGCCCGTACGCCCCGCGCTGGAGGCTGGCGAAGCCGCGGTAGTCGGCGCGGGCGATGGCGTAGGTGAACCCCTGCGGCACGTGCACCCGCAGGGCGAGCTGGCAGTTCTTGCGGAAGTCCGTGCTCCCGGCGCCGGCGCCGGCCTGGGCCAGGTAGTCGCTGTAGGTGACGGTGAAGGCGGTGTTGTCGGGCGCCGCGGCGACGTCGGCCGTCCCCGCGGGACACCCCGAACCGTTCGCCCCGACCACCTCCACGGTGACCCGGCCGGGGGGTACGTACGCGCTGTCCGCCTGGGCGGTGGCGGTCGGGACGGCGACGGCCGTCAGCGTCAGGGCCGCGGCCCCGAGGGTCCATCTGCGCAGGGTCATGTCCGGGTACTCCGTCCGGTGAAGGCGAACCCGGATCCGCAATCCGGATCCGGCTTGAGCATGCACATGCCACCACGCCCCCGCCGGCCCGGTAACCACCCGATACGGCCAACACCCCCACCCCGCCTCCCACTGGCCGGAACCAAAGAGTCCACTCCCCCCCACCGACCTCCCCATCAGCCGGGCCGTCAGCGCCGCAACGGCCCGCCCTCCCCAGGATGTCCGGATCCGCCACGCGCGGCCGCACCGAGCACGCCCGCCTGCTCGATCGGCACGGACGAGGTGATCCTCGTACCATCGTGCGAGGCATCAGGCACTCAAGGCTCGTTCACGGAACGGGAGTTGATGCTCACCACTACAAGGGGGGCGACATGGGCTGGGGCGGGGGTCGCGTCATGCGTGACCGGAACGTGGGGTTCTACCTCACCGGTGTGGTGGTGTCGGGCTTCGGCAGCTCGGCGATGTCACTCGCGGCAGGGGTGTGGGCCAAGTCGATCACGGGATCGGACAGCCTGGCGGCCCTGACCACGTTCTGCGTGTGGGCTCCCATGCTCTTCGGCCCGATCATCGGCACGGTGGCCGACCGGGTCCGCCGACGACCCCTGCTGATCTGGTCCAATCTGGCCATGGCCGCCCTGCTGCCCTGCCTCGTCCTCGTCGACTCCGCGGACCGGGTCTGGCTGCTGTTCGCGGTGCTGATCGTCTACGGCACCTCCACGGTGCTGATGGACGCGGCCGAGGCGGCGTTGGTCGCCGCCGCCGTCCCCGAGGAGCTGCGGGGCGACTTCAACGGCCTGCGGCTGACGGCCAACGAGGGCATGAAACTCCTGGCCCCGCTGCTGGGGGCGGGCCTCTACCTCCGCTTCGGTGGGCCCAGCGTCGCGCTCCTGGATGCGGCCACCTTCGTACTCGCGGCCGCGGCCTTCACCCTCATCCGGGTCCGCGAAGCCCCACCGGCCCGCGCCGAGCGGCAGCCCTGGACCGCCCAGGTCTCCGAAGGCGTCCGCTTCTTGCGCACGCACCCCACCCTCCGGCGCCTGGTCCTGACCGGTGCCGTCACGATGGGCATGGCCGGCATCAACGGCGCCTCCGTCTACGCCATCGTGGATTCGGGTCTGCACCGGACACCCGCCTTCGTCGGCGTCCTCTACGCCGCGCAGGGCGTGGGCTCCGTACTGAGCGGCCTGCTCGCCGGCGCCCTGCTGCGCCGCATGCCCGAACGCGTCTTCACCGCCGCCGGGGTACTCCTCTTCGCGCTCGGCGTCGCACTGCGCGCCCTGCCGTCCACTCCGGTCGCCCTGGTCGCGAGCGCCCTGATCGGCATGGGCCTCCCGTGCGCGCTCATCGCCGCCATGACCGCCGTCCAGCGCGACACCCCGAGCGAACTCCTGGGGCGGGTGGCGGCCACCGCCAACACCCTGCTCCTCGCCCCCAACGCCGTCTTCCTGGCCCTGGGCGCCGCCCTGCTTGCCCTCATCGACCACCGCATCCTCATCGTCGCCGCCGCGGCCGTGGCCGCCGGCGCCGCCCTCGGCTGCCTGACGAGCGGCGGCACCCGGGACCGGGCAGGGGCCGCCGAGTCGACCGGGGCGACCAAGACCCCGACCGAAGACCGGGCCTAACCGATCGAGAAGGTAGCGCCGGGAGCGGCGTATTCGACAGGACCGTCGAACCGGGCCGCGGCACGCTCCACCGCGTCCTTCGGCGTCAGGAAGCGCCCGACGTGCGTGACGATCAGCCGCCCCGCACGCGCCGCACTCGCCGTATCCCCGGCGTCCTCGGGCGTGTGGTGCACCCGCTCGCCCTCGGCCGGCGGCCGCGCACTCTCGGCCTCGCACAGCAACACGTCGCACCGGTCGGCCAGACTCGTCAGGCTGGCGCACGGCGCCGTGTCCCCGGAGTAGACCAGCGACCTGCCCCCGGCCTCGACGCGCAGGGCGAAGGCCGGTATGCCGTGCGCCACCGCGCGGCTGGTCAGCATCAGTGCACCCACTTGTACCTGATGACCGTCGTGCAGCTCGTGAAGGGCGAAGGCCGATTCGACCGGGCTGCGGGTCGCGGTGTTGGTGAGGAAGTGGGCCAGCCGATCGGCGATGCCGGGCGGACCGTACAGCGGGATCGGGGCGGCGAGCTCCACGTCCGCGAAGAGGGCCGCGTAGTAGGTGGTGAGCAGGTCAGCGCTGTGATCGGCATGCAGGTGCGAGATCCAGATCGCGTCCAAGTCCTCCAGCCGCACGTGCCGTTGCAACTGGGCCAGCGTCCCAGTGCCGGCATCCACCCACACCCGGGTGTGACCGCTGGACACCAGGTAGCCGGAGCACGGGTTGTCCACGCTCGGATACGGCGTCGCACACCCCAGAACGGTCAGACGGAGAAGATCACTGGTCATCCGCGGAGTGTAGGACCGTGTTCCACGGCCACTGAAAACTTCTCCGCGACATCCGGCCGTCCCGCGTAGTCAAGAGGGGTATGCACGGGGATCACCAGGCAAGCGACGCAAGCGAACAGGCGGGGACCGAGTGAAATCAGCACAGGAGGACGCGTACCTGGAATTCGTGTCCGCACGGGCGAAGGCCCTCTACCGCTCGGCCTACACCCTCGCGGCCGGCGACGCGCACCTCGCCGAGGACCTGGTCCAGGAGACCTTCAGCCGGGTCTACGTCCACTGGAACCGCGTGGCCCGGGCGGACAGCCCGGCGGCCTACGCCCAAACGGTCCTGGTCCGCACGTTCCTCACCCTGCGCCGCCGCCGCAGCACCACCGAGCGCCCGACCGGGACCGTACCCGACAGCGCGGACGTCGGCGGCCGCGACTCCGCCCTGCGCATCACCTTGATGGACGCGCTGGGCCAACTGCCGCCCCGGGACCGGGCGGTGCTCCTGCTCCGCTACTGGGAGGGGCACACCATCGAGGAGACCGCCCGCACGCTCAAGCTGAGCAACAGCGCGGTCCGCTCGCAGGGCACCCGAGCACTGGGCAAACTCCGCGCACTCCTGGGCGAAACCCTGTCCGACCTGGTCCCGCACTGAGCGAACGCCCCCTCACCCTCACCCACCAGCAACAGAGAAGTAGTGACCCACCATGCCCTTCGAAACAGACCTCGCCCACGCCCTGAACCGCACCACGGAGTCCCTGGACCCCGACCTCACCCCGCTCCTGACCGGCGCCGTCCAGCGCGGCCGCACCCACCAGCGCCGTCGCCGCACCGCCGCCGTCCTGGCCGGGGCCGGGGCCTGCGCCGCGATCGCCACATGCGCCCTGCTCCTCCCCACCCTCCGCCCCTCCGGCTCCGACATGGAACCGACGGCCCTGGCCCTACCCCGCTCCGCGGTCTCCGGTGACCAAATGATCCAGGCCCTGCAACAAACCTTCCCGGGAGCCCGGTTCAGCGAGCAGCACGGCCAGAGCAACAACCCGGCGGACCCCTCGGCCGGCTACGTCGCCAACGCCGGACTCATCCTCGACGACGGCCACGGCCCCGCCTTCGTAGGCATCTCAGCGGTCCGCCTGAAACTCCCCCTCCGCGACGGCGACGGCCTCACCTGCGACCGCACCCCGGCCCGCCCCAAGGGCGACACCTGCACCCTGACCGAACTCCCCGACAGCCCGACCACCCCCGGCGGCGCACTGCTCCTCTCAGAACGCAACGCAGCCGAACACACCCCGGGCTCCGCCCAACGCTGGACCCTCACCCTGACCCTGAAATCCACCGGAGCCCAACTCCAACTAACCCAGTGGAACAGCCCCGGCGGCGGCACAGGCCCCGAAACCCCCAAACCCACCCGCCCCACTCCCCCGCTCCCCGAAGCCCAAGCCCTATCCGCCCTCACAAGCCCCACTTGGTCCCCAATCCTCAACGCAGTCGGCTGACGCCCGCAGGGACGAAAAACGCAGACCTGAGCCAGCCAGCCCTGGCTGTACCTGGACCCGACAAGCGCCCGCTCACAGCCCCAAGCGGATCCAGCGCGGTCCGATAGCCACCGAGAACCCCGGGAAGCTGCGGCTATCTCTCGGCGGCGCGACTCTGGAAGCGTGCGGTACAGCTGGAGAATCGCAGCCGCGTCAGCCCTCCCCCTCGGCGTTCGCGTGACGGGGCCAACGCCATTAGCTGCTCCAACTCATCCAGGCGCACGGTCTTCACCTGGACGGCGCCGCCATCCGCGCCGGTGATCTCGGTCCAGACAGGTCGGTTCAGGCCGAGGAGGTGGCTGCTGCGTTCGACAATGCGTACGGAGCGGTACAGGGCGGCCAGGTCGCTGGTGCGGATCGCGGAGCGGTACACCCCGAAGAAGAGGCGCTCCAGCCGCTCGACCATGAGCTTGCGCATCGATGCCCGGCGCAATGAGCCCGGTTGCTGCGCCATCCGAGCATGCCGCTCCAAGCAACTCTCTCCGCTTACGCTGGCCTACATCCACTCCGTACTCACGTCCACGCTCGAGCACGCCGTACGTGAGGAGGAGATCCTGCGCAACGTCCGCACCGGCACACCCCGACCCCGCCGCTTCGAACCTCTCACCTCCGACGCAGCCCGCCAGCTCCTCACCACCACGCAGGGTCACCGGCTGCACGCCCCGTACGAACTCGCTCTCCACACCGGACTCCACAAGGACGAACTCCTCGGCCTGTACTGGGAAGACCTCGACCTCGACACTGGTACTGCCCCATCCGCCGTACCTTGCAGCGCACCAGTAGGGGCGGACTCACCACTCTGCCCACCAAGACCCGGGCCTCCGAATGCCGCATCGCCCTCACTGCCCGCTGCGTCCAATCGCTGAAGCTCCACCACGAACAGCAGCAGCGTGAGCGCAAGGCCGCAGGCACCGCATGGCAGCACAGCAGGCACGTGTTCACCACCGTGCAGGGCGGATCGATCGACCCGACCAACCTCACCCGCACCTTCACCGCGCTCCTCCGCAAGGCCGGCCTCCGCCGCATCCGCTTCCACGACCAGCACTCGACGGCCACGCTGCTCCTGGAACAGGGCGTCGAACTCGTCGTGTTCAAGGAACTTCTCGGCCACGCCCACATCGGCGACACCGCCACCGTCTACGTAAGGCTCCGCCACCAGCGAGACGCCATCGACCTCCTCGGCCACGCCCTCCGCGACTCCGCCGGCCAACCCGACGACCTCGACGACCCACCGCTCTGCGCAGTCCCCGTCCCCTGACGTTGCCGTCAACTTCTGCCGTCAGACACCTCTGAGGCCCCATCAGTCACAACCGATGGGGCCTCAGATTTGCGCCTGGAAATTCATGCGACTCGGATGGAGATCCCATTTTCGATAGGACCAGACTGCCGGATTGATCAGCAGGGGAGTCTACCCGACTCCAGCAATCTGGCAGTGAATCCTATCCATCGCAATCAGGAAATCAAGAAATGGAGGAACTATTGACGCTCGACCAATAACTGCGAGCTGCCTCGACAATCGGATCATACTCGGCAGATGCCACGACGGCGACCAGCGTAGGACCCATCAAAGATCCATCCTCGTCACCTCGCGCAACCACAACTACGTTCCCCTTGTATACGTATCCGTGGATCAACCAGTCGTCCAACGACTCGGCGATAGACAGGGTTGTGCGGTCGTGGAGCTCCTCCTCAGTCAGCAACGCCGAGAATACGGCATCCCTGTCCGAGAACAAGAGACTAAGCCGATCGTCTTCCAGATGCGTCAGGTCACCCAGCCTGGCCATGGCTGTGCCCAGAATGCACGGTTCAGTGTCACCGATCAATTGGCTGTCGACGATGAGCTGGAACCGGAACATTCCGCGACCCGTCAAAGGGGCGACAAGAATGCCAAATCGGCCGTCGTCGGTCAAGAACCTCACGTCTAGCCTCTCTTGACCTGAATAGGAACACGACTCATCGGAATCGGAACCGGAGTACCCGACTTCGTTACACCGTTGGTACTACCGCTCCAGTGCCACTTACCGTTGCCGTCATCGAAGTAACGGTAGTACTCGGCACTCTTGCCGGAACCGACCTTAGTCCACCTGGTGCCGTCGACGAGGACGCTCTTGCCGAATTGCTCCCCAGCATCACCGGGCAGCACTGCCTTCTTCGGAACATACGGGTTCGGACCACCCGTCGGATCATGGTGTCCCGGGTTCTCATACTCAGGGCATGTGCTGTTGTGAACGAGTACCGGCGTCTGCCCAGCGAGCACATAGTACGTGTGCAGGTCAGCGACGGTGAGATTGTACGTGACGATGGCCTGCCTGAAAGGCACATTCTTCGCGACTCGAGCGTTCTGCCCATCGGCGGTAAGCAGTGTAGCTCCGACGGCGAGGTCGCCAGCGTTGACCCATGCGCTCTCGGATGGCGACCAGAAGGGATGTCCGCTGGTAGCCGTCAACTCCTCGACACCCCCTACAGTATCGACCGATAGCGCATTAAGCTCCTTGTCTCCGTCCTGCTTAATTAGAGACGTGACAGCAGAAGGCTTCGATTCTCCGGATTCAGGGTCTGACGACATTACTTCATCGCCGACTTGAATATCTTCAATATTCTTAGTCGACCCATCAGCCATTTGAACCAGAGTGCCAGCGGGGAAGCAATTACCACCGACGCTCTTCTTTGCCTTGACCCCAGGCCCTACTCGCGCCCCTGCACCCTTTCCTGCCGCGGCTGAACCTTCTGGCACTCCGGACCCGAACACTGCGGCAAGAAATCCAGGGATCTGATAGGCATCGGAATTTGTATCGACCCCATTTTCCTGCATCCACGCGTCATAGTCGCCGCCGATGCCACAGCCGGGTGCACCTGCTCCAGCCTCGCCATTCCCATGCCCCCAGCAGTCACCATCCCAAATCCACGCGAATAGGTTTGATGTGTTGGCGACGCTACTTCCGGCCCCAGCTAGAGCGTTGCCGAGCGCCTGAGAAACTGGATCACGCTTCGGCCAAATTCCCTTCAGGTCATTCGCCGTCAGGCGTGGACGATCCCTTGGGATGAAGCCAGATTCAACAGTGACGCCTGATCCACCAGTGGGTCCTGTTATTCCCTTTAGGGGGCGAGAACGGTCGCGGCCAGTATTGATGTTATAGCTGCCGCTGTTCGTACTGTAGCGGTCGGCTGCTTCGAGGAGTCGGTCGGGGGACGCCTGGAAGCCTCCATCGTTCATGCCTTCGAAGTATTTCAGGCCGGATGGATCAGAATTTCCGACTGGGTTGCCATTGGAGTATGTGTACCCGTTCATCTGGAGTGGGTCGGTGATGTCGATGACCGGGTCGACGGAGATGAAGCGGCCCGTGGTGGAGTCGTATTCACGGGCGCCGATGTGGGTGAGGCTCGTGGTGTTGTCGTCGTTGCCGGTACCGAGGAAGGATCGGCTACCTGGCCAGTTGGCGGGCTGGGCGCCGCGGGGGTTGCCGTACGGGTCGGACTTGCGGCGGGTGATGGTCTGTCCGGTGGCCTGGGCGATGGAGGTCGTCGCGGTGCCATGGTGGTCGGACAGTTGGATGGTGAGCTGGTGGCCGGTGTCCTTGCCCTGGGTGCGGCGGACCGTGGTCCCGCCAGCGCCGGGGTAGTAGCGGACGGCGTCGATGGCCTGGCCGGCCTTGTTGACGGTGATCTCGGATTCGCCGAGGTAGAGGGTGCGGCTGCTGCCGTTGTCCTCGATCAGGCGGTTGCCCGAGGCGTCGTAGAGGTAGGTGGTGGTGTCGCTGAAGCCCCACTGCTGGTTGGTGCCGCCGTTGCAGGCCCACAGCTTGAGGTCCGTGCCGTCGGTGTCGACCGATTGCGGGACGTCCACGCACTGACCCGTCGCCGGGTTCCGGAGTGACTTGTCCCCGGCCTGGTAGGCGAACTTCTGCTTGTCGGACCCGTCACAGGTGGACAGGACCAGGTTCCCCGCGTTGTTCGTGAGGCACTTGCCCAGGGCCCGGACCGTGTCGCCGGTCAGGCGCCACTGCTGCGCCTTGGTCTCGTTGCAGGTCCACAGCTGGATGGGGGTGCCGTCGGTGTCGATGCCGTGGTCGACGTCCAGGCACTTGCCGGAGAGTCCGCTGACGGCTACGGCTCCGATGCCGGGGCTGGTGGCGGAGGTGACCTTGTTGCGGCGGTCCCAGTTCAGGGTCTGGGTGTCTCCGCCGAGGGTGCGGCGGGTGGTGTTGCCGGAGGGGTCGTAGCCGTAGGTCGACTGCGAGTTGATCGTCGATCCCGGCTTGCGGGTGACCGCGTCGACCTTGGACAGGGCGTGGGGTTGGGTCGTGGTGGTGGGCTGGGTGCCGTTGCCGGTGACCGTGACGCCGTAGGTGTAGGTGTACTCGTCGTCCAGGGCCGCGTTGGTGAGGTCGTGGTCGACGAGCTTGGTGCGGTTGCCGATGGCGTCGAAGGAGTACGACTGCCAGTAGCCGTCACCGTCCGGGCCGGGGGTGACGTCGTTCAGGGAGGGGCCGGTGCAGTTCTCGGTCTTGCCGGTCCAGGCCTGGGTGAGCTGGCCCATCGGGTCGTAGGCGTAGCACTGGCGGTCGGTGCGGCCGCCGGGCTGGCTGTCGGTGATCGAGGTGATGTTGCCGGCGGGGTCGTACTGGTAGGAGACGTCGCTGATCCGGTTGGGGTTGGCGGTCTCCCGGTCGGTGATGGAGTTGGTGATGCGGCCGGTGTTCGGGTTGTAGTTGTTGGTCGTCCACACGCGCTGCGGGGCCGCGCCGGTGGCGGTGCGCAGGACTTCGCCGAAGGGGCTGTAGAGGGTGTCGGCGGTGTACCAGGAGAGGCCGGAGAGGGTGATCGGTTGGCCGTCGCCGTTGTAGCGGGTGATCAGCTTCTCGGCGGCGAGGCCACCAGGGGTGGCCGGGAGGGTCGTCGACTGGATCTTGCCCGTGGGCGTGTACGTCGTGCCGTAGGCGTAGGTGCCGGCGAGGCCCTTGGTGGCGGGGACGTCCGGGATCGTGATCTTCGATCCGGTGGGGCGGTATTCGGTGTCGTAGCCGGTGACCTCGCTGGTGAACGGCTTGCCGTCGTAGTAGCGGGTCGAGGCGACGGGCTGGCCCTTGGCCCCCGGGAGGGAGTCGAAGGTCCAGGACGCGACGAGCGGGCCGTCGGCGGCGTCGTCACGGGTCTCGGTCTTGCGCCCGAGGACGTCGTACGTCGTGAACTGGGTCCTACCGGAGGAGTCCTTGGCCCAGATCTGCTGGTCCAGGTTGTTGTAACCGAACTCCGCCTGACCCATGTCCGGGTCGTTGGACGAGGTCATGCGACCGCGGGCGTCGTAGCCGTACGTCCAGTTGTTGCCGGCCGGGTCGGTGACCTTGGCGAGCTTGTTGCGGGTGTCGTAGTTGTAGCTGGTGGTGTTCCAAATGGTCAGGTCGGTAGACGTGGCGTACTGGACGAGCGCGGTACGGCCCAGCGCGTCTGTGGTGGTCTTGGTAGCGCGGCTACCGCCGAGCGGGGTCGTGCCGTCGGCCGACATCGCGGTGCGGGTGAGCGTCCAGTCGCCCTCGTAGCGGGCGGTGCTGGAGTACTGCGGGACGTCTGCGAAGAGCGTCGTCGTGCGGACCGCGCGGCCAAGGCCGTCGTAGGCGGTCTTGGTGGAGTTGGGGACCTTGAAGACCGACTCGGGGACGAAGATGTGCTTGTCCGGGTCGCCTTCCGCGTAGTACCCGTTGTTGGTCTGACGGACCGTGCCGTCCGCGCTGTAGAAGGTGTCCGTGATCAGACGGCCGCCGCCGAGGGCCTCGGCCTGGGACTGGCGCGGGCGCAGCAGACCGTCGTAGATCACAACGGAGTTGGTGTAGGTCCCGTTGTCCTGGAGCGTGCTGCTCGTGACAACCGGCGGCTCGTGCTCGGAGATCTGGTAGGCGAAGGTGTACGCCGCCTTGTCCTTGCCCGGGCTCTGCGACGGGGTCCACACGGCGGTGGTGCGGCCGAGGTTGTCGTAGGACGTGGTGATCTTGCGGTTATTGCTATCAGTACTCTCAAGGGCGCTGCCGCGGGCGGGGTCGGCCTTGGACACCGTCGTGTATCCGGCGGCATTCGTCACCGTGGTGGTGAAGACCGATCCGATGGCCGGGCTGTACGCCGTCGATGCAGCCTTGCCCGACGCGTCGTACGCCTTGATGGCACGGCCGAGGGTGTCGTACTCAGTGCGAGCCGTGGTGATCCAGCCGGTCCCGGCCGCATCATTCGTGTCGACCTGATAGGGGAGGCCCTTGACCGGAGCGGTGCCGAAGGCATTGAGCGCGTCGTATGAGGTACGTGCGTCGGAGAGCGTTGTAGCGGTGGCGGCGTGGGCGCAGTCACCGCTGCTCATCCGTGTCCGTTGAGGCAGCCCGATCAGGTACTTGTTCGTGTTGTGGACGTAGGTGGTGGTGAGGCAATTCTGGTCGACGGTTGTCCAGCCACCCGCGCCGTTCGGGGCGAGAGTGTCGTTCTGAGCGGTCACCGCAAGGCCATAGACGGGCTCGACGGTGGACGTCGTTCGGCTGATGCGCGTTGCACCGCCGCTGACCGTTTCGATCTTGTCGGTACGAGGAGTGCTGACTCGGTATGCGTCGAGCGGAGTCGTGCCGTCGCGCGGACGGGAGGCGACCTTCTGGTTCGCCGTCCACGTTAGTGTGCGCGTGGCGACGCTCCCGCCGGCCTTGGTGTAGATGATCTCTTCGAAGGCGCGGCCCTGGTAGGGAAACAGGTCCTCGCCTAGGTCCTCGGTACCCGTGGAGTCCTTGACCGTGATCTTCGGGCGTCCCGCGTCGGCGGACATGCCCCGGAAGTAGCGGGTGCGGGTCTGGGACTGTTCGGTGGCGTCTGCGGCACCTGTGTTGGCGGTGACACCCTTTTTGACCATCAGGCTCGCGTATCCGCGCCACTGGCTGTAGGTACGCAGTTCGGGCTTGGTGAACTCGTCGGTTTCCTTGGCCCAGGCGCCGTCACCTTCATAGGTGTAGCTGGTGACCACCGCGTCCTGGCGGGCGACGCGGTCCTTCTCTGTCACCCGGTCGACGACGTACTTGTTGAACCACTGCAGCGGCGGCGTCTCCAGGTCATGGTCGGGTGACCAGTGGACCGGGTAGCAGCGGGTGGTGTTCTCCTCCGGCTTCGGATGAGTACCGCCCACCGGGCAAGGAGCGGAGTAGTCGGCGTGGACCTCGCCACCCGTCTCGGTGCGGATGGTCTCCACGCGCAGGCGGTCGAAGTCGGGGGTCGCATCGGTCGTGCTGGTCGCGACACGGTTGGGCATGTCTGTGACGTTGGCGAGGAAGGAGACCGGTGGCAGCGTGGTGCTCGGTTGGTTGCCGTTGGCGTCCTTACCCGTCCCGTACCCCGTGCGGGTTATGGACTCCAGCCACAGTGGCGGGTGGGTGTCCGTGCGCTGTTTCGGGAAGGACTGGGTGAGGTTCCACCGGTCGACGAGCGATAGCTCGGTCGAACCTTCGGTCCGCTGCGTGTAGGTCGTGACTGCGGTCAGTCGCTTACGGGTCCAGAAGGTCGGCGAGGCGTTGTAGCAGTCCTTCTCGGCGGCCTTGCAGTAGAGGGTGGAGGGGGTGTCCCACCAAGGCTGCTTGTCCTCGTAGTTCTTTGACTCGAACTCAGTGTCCGAGCAGGTGGTCTTGCCTTCCTTGATGCACCGCTCGTCGACCTTGAACTCGACCCTGCCCGCAGGGGTGCCGGAGAGGTTGTCGGAGCGCAGGCCGTAGGTGATCTGCGTGGGGTAGCCGGCGCGGTCGTAGGCGACCTTGTCCTTGGTCTTCTGGTTCTTGGCGTAGCTGTTGGTTTCCTTGGCCCAGTCGACGATCATCGCGTTACCGTGGACGTCCTCGACGTAGTCGAGGTTCCACCGCCAGGCCTGGGTGCAGGAGGAATCGGCGTAGGCAGCCTGGTAGCAGGGCTCGCCGGGGTGATTACCGAAAACCGGGACGGTCAGGACGGAGTTGGTGACCGGCCGACTGCCGGCGCCGTCCACATCATGGCGACCGAAGAAATAGCGGGTGCCATCACGCTGAGTAACGACCCAGTACTCACCATCCTTCGCGCCATTGGGTACGGCCGCATCCGTCTTGTGTTCGACCTTCAGGCCACTGTCGGAAGACGGGACCCACTGGCCGGTAGTGGCGTCGTGAACGAGCTCGACGCTGCCGCCGCCGAACGCCATCACCACGTTGTCACCGGCCCAACACAGGTCGCTCTTCTTCTTGTCCGTGCTGTTGTCGTTGTTCGGCTTCCCCGAGGTCGCCTTGAGGTCGTCGGCGCACGAGCGGTAACGGCGCTCGATGTATCCGGGCTCGTAATCCCATCCGTCACCAATCCAGGACGCCTGGCTGTTGGCAACCGAGGTCTTACCGTCCACGGACTGTGAGGAGTACGAGAACGCGAGCTTCGGGGCCGGGCCCGCCGGAGGTGCGGGCACAGTCAGCGGGTAGGTCCAGGAAAACCCACCACCGCTACCCCCCTCGGTCCAGCTGCCTGACGCGGCCAGCGAGGTCGCCTTGTACGAGCCGCCCGCGCCGGAGCCCGAGTCGGACGCGGCGAGGACCATCGGGCCGCCACCGCCGACCGCCATGGTGCGCAGGCCCTGGCCCGGCGCGGTGGCCGGGTCAATGGTGGCGCGGACGGTGCCGGTGCTCGGGTCGTTGGTGCTGGGGACGTCCTTCGCGGTGGTGCACTCGGGGACGTCGGGGGTGCGCAGGAAGCACTCCGGGAGCTGCTTGAGCTCCAGGCGGCTGGACCATTCGGTGCCGAAGAGGTCCTGGAACTTCTTGTAGTCCAGCTGGACGTCGACGGGCGTCGATCCGGTATCCGGAGGCGTGACCTTGATGATCGCCCCGTCGTCGACGACGGCCGCGGCTTCATTGGCGGGGCGGGCCTCGATCGAGACCTTCCACGTGCCCGACGGGTCGGCCGGGGTGGGGTTCGCCTCGGTGGGCGAGGCCTTGCCGATGCTCACCGGCAGGGCGCCGGCCTGCACCAACTGGGTTCCGCTGCCCGGGTTCAGGGGCACGTCGGCCGATCCCGTCGCCGGCGTGGCCAGCTTGGACGGCTCGTAGCCGGCCGGCGGCTGTACGGGCGCGCCGTCCCAGCCCTCCAGCTTGGCCGCGGCGACCTTGTCGAGCTTGGCCTTCATCTCCTGCTGGAGACCCGGGAGCGCGATCCCGCGGTCGCCCGGTGGCGCCGCCCAGGCCGCACTGGGCAAGAGCCCGGCGACGAGCAGCACCGAGAGGACGACCCCGGTGCGTCTGGCCATGCGACCGCGCACGGCACTCGCCTTCCCATTTCTGGGCAGGCGGAAGTTGTTCGCCGAGAACGGCGACATGTGGACCCCCCCACGCTCTGCCAGCCGCGCCGACGGCATACGGATGGCAGGAAAACTGACAAATTTGCAGTTGATTCTGCGGGCGTACGCCACAGGAAATCCATAGCTTCACGACCAATGTGGCCATGATCACTTTACGGTTCTAAAATATCGGCATAAAAGCCTCATACGGGTTCATTTCAATCACCCTTACGTCGAAAGCGGGGATGACGAATCGGGCGTCATGGTCCATGCTCACCTCGCGCATTTATGCGCGAGGGGCGAGTGGGGAGCGGACCCTTCATTTCGAGCCGATATGGCTGAATTACCGCTAGTACCGAGGGTGGTTGCATTCGCATGCCCGAGGGGGGAGAGAACACCGTGGACATCAGCGAAGAGACAGGCGAAAGTCCGCCAACTCAGCAATCCGATAAGGCAGTTACATCGCCCGGCCCGAGCCCGCGCAAGCGCCGCCGGGCCATCGGCACGCTCGCCGCGCTGCTGGCCGTCGCCGTCGCCGTGCCCGTCGGCGTCCAGCTGACCAAGAGCGAGCCGAAACCCGAGGCGAAGCCGCAGGCCGAGGGGGGTCCGGCGGTCACGTCGGCGCAGGCGCGGCTGCGGGCGAAGGAGTCCGGCAAGGAGGTCGAGGTCACCGCGGACCGGACCGCGAACACGACGACCTGGGCGCAGCCGAGCGGACAGTTCAAGGCGCAGGTGTTCAACAGTGCGATTCGCGCCAAAGTCGGCAACGACTGGAAGTCGATCGACACGAACCTCCAGCGGGTGGAGGGCGGTTACGCGCCGAAGGCGGTGAACGGCCGGGTGCTGTTCAGCGCTGGCAGCAAGCCCGCCGCCCCGGCCGGGACGGACGGTCAGCGCGCCTCGCGTTCCGTGTCGCGGGGGACCCTCGCCCCGGCGGCGTTCACCGCTCCTGCCGCCCCCGCGCCGGGCACCACCTGGACCGAACTCGTCCGCCTCACCGTCGATGGCCATGACATCGCCGTGAGCTGGCCCGGAGCGCTCCCCGAGCCGGTCATCGACGGTCCGCGTGCCCTGTACGAGAACATCCGACCCGGCATCGACCTGCTGATGACGGCCCAGGACGGCGGCTACTCGCACCTGGTCATCGTCAAGGACAAGCAGGCCGCCGCCGACCCGCTGCTCGGCGAGCTGAACTACCGACTCTCCTCCCCCGACCTCACCTTCGTTCTCGACGAGGCGTCCGGTGCGGTCAGTGCCCGTAACGCCGAGAACACGGAGATCGCCGGCTCCCCCACCCCCTACATGTGGGACTCCGCGGGCAAGGTCGCGATCACCGAGGGCGAGACCCGGCCCGCCCCGGGCCCGGCGGCCAAGGACCACCCCTCGCTCGGCCTGCCCGGCATCCGCGGCGCCGAAGGCGCCCACGCGGCGGTGGCCAAGGCCGCCCTGACCGGTGGTCCTGACGGCACGCTCTCCATCAAGCCCGATGCGGGTCTACTGAACGACGCCGACACCATCTACCCCGTCTTCGTGGACCCCTCCTTCAAGGGCCACAAGCAGGCCTGGAGCCTCCTCTACAAGACCGAGGAATCCTCCAGCTTCTACAACGGGCAGAACTACAACGCGGGCGGCACCAACGAAGCCCGCGTCGGCTATGAATCCACGTCCGGCGGCACGTCCCGCTCGGTATTCAACTTCGAATTCAACACGGCCCTGAACGGCGCCGTCATCAAGTCCGCATACCTGCGGGCCCTCCAGACGTATTCGTGGTCCTGCGAGTCCAAGCCATTCGACGTATACCTCACTCCGCTCATCAACAGCTCCAGTACCTGGAAGAACACCAGTTACGACGGCTTCTGGAGCAGTCGCATCGCCTCCGGCAGTGCGGGGTTCGGTTACAAGAGCGAATGCCCGGACAACTGGGTGGGCGTGGACATCAAGAGCGCAGCCGAACGCGCGGCCACCAACAAATGGCCCGCCATCGGCATCGCGCTCCGCTCACCGAACGAGTCTGACTCCTACCTCTGGAAGAAATTCCTCGCCAACGGTGAGAGCGCCCCGTTCATCGAGATCGTTTACAACAAGCCCCCGGATACCCCGGTCCAGGCCAATATGAGCAGTTACCCCGGCGGTCCCTGCACCACCCGTGCGCCCTTCACCAAGGTCGGCAAGACCAACGTGACGTTCCAGGCCAAGGGCAGCGACGGCGACGGCAACCTCAAGCAGATCCAGTTCCGCATCTGGTCCACCGACGGCACCCAGTCCCTCCCCGCCGACACGAAGGACACCAACAGCGACGGCGTGGCGACCACCCAGATCGGCTGGGACAAGTTCACCCCCGGCAAGACGTACTACTGGCTCGCCCAGGCAATCGACGCTGACGGCTGGTGGTCCGGCAGTGGCCCCAACGACTCCGGCGGCGGCGGGTGGTGCACCTTCACCGTCGACCACACGGCCCCCAACCCGCCCACCGTCCGCTCCGACGACTTCCCCGCCCCCGGCCCCGACGGAGCCGAGTGGAGCAAGAACCCCTTCGGCCCCGGGAAGATCACCGTCACCGGCAGTGGCACCGCGGCGGCCGACATCCGCGAGTTCCAGTGGAGCCTGAACCGCAACTCCTTCAATCAGAAGGCGGTCCCCGCCGCGGGCCAGGACACCGTCACCCTCGACATCACCCCCGACAACACCGGCCCCAACACCCTCTACGTCCGCACGGTCAACCAGGCCGGGAACGTCTCCACGACCACCACGCACCTCTTCTACGTCCGCCCGAACGCCGGCCAGGACAAGCCCGGTGACGTCACCGGCGACGGGTTCACCGACACCTTCGCCATCGACCCCGCGGGCAACCTGCGCACGTACTCGGGCGACAGGACCGGCGACGTCGACGGCTGGCTCCCCGGAGCCACCGACGCCGGCAAGCCCGTACCCGCCGGGTACTGGAAGGACCCGGCCACCGGCAAGAGCGCGCTGATCACGCACTCCACCGACTGGTTCCCCGGCGACGGCCTCACCGACCTCATCGCCCGGATGCCCGACGGCAAGCTCTACGTCTACCCCGGCGACGGCCTCGGCCACGTCGACATCAGCCGCCGCCTGGAGATCCTCCTCCCGGCCGGCTCCCCGAACACCGCCGCCCTCACCCAGCTCATCGCCGGCGAGGACGTCACCGGCGACGGCATGCCCGACTTCTTCGCCCTCGGCGACGACGGGGACACCTTCTGGGCCTTCACCGGATACACCGGGGCCAGCTTCAGCACCGTCAAGCAGATCGGCGGGGCCGGCTGGAAGCAGCGCGACATCGTCGGCGTCCGGGACGTCTCCGGCGACGGGGTCGCCGACCTGATCTTCCGCGACGAGTCCATGGCCAACCGTGGCCTCGCCCTGCGCAAGGGCAAGCCGGGCGCGAGCGGCGGAGTCGACCTCGCCTCCCTGGCCTCCGAAGCCGCCTCCAACGGAGCCAACGACATCACCTACGGCGCATCCGGCTGGAACCGCGCCACCTGGCCCCTCGTCCGCGGCGTCCCCGACATCACCGGCGACGGCATCCCCGACCTCTACCTCACCAACACCAACGGCTACCTGTACCTCTTCAAGGGCGGCAACGCCGCCATAGGCGGCCCCGCCGTCGGCACCGGCGGCAACGTCGCCGAAGACGGCTGGAACACCTTCCCCGCCATCGGATAACCACGGCACGATGCGATGCGCCTGCCCGGAGCGGTTCTCCGGCAGGCGCATCGCCGTATCCGCTCACCGTGTCGCCTCAAACGCCGGGCCGGCTGGACCCTCCGGGGACGCCTCAAACGCCGGCGGGGCTGAGGGGGGCCGCCAAGGGCCGAGGTGGCGCCGACCCCGGGCTCCAAATCCAGCCCGCCCGGCGTTTGAGGGCCCGCCGGAGGCCCCACGAGCCGCGCGACCGCATGCACCCCTCAAGCGCCGGGTCGGCTCGCCCTCCGGGGGCGCCTCAAACGCCGGCGAGGCTGGGAGATGCACGCGCTCGGCGGTTGAGAGCGCACCAGCGGCGCTGAGTGTGGCCCGCCCAGCCCGGCCACATCCAGCCCGCCCGGCGATTGAGGGCAGCGGCTCCGCCCCCGGCTAGCCCGCCGCCCCGTACACCCCCAGCGGGGCCTGCGCCGCCGCCAGGAGTTTCGACGCCGCCTCCCCCGCATCCGACGGCGACCAGCGGGTCCCGCGGTCGACGGTGGGGCCCGGGCGCCAGCCCTCCATGACGGTGATGCGGCCGCCTTCCGCTTCGAAGACGCGGCCCGTGACGCCGGCCGAGGCGGCGGAGCCCAGCCAGACGACCAGGGGCGAGACGTTCTCCGGGGCCATCGCGTCGAAGGCCCCGGCGACCGGGGCCGCCATCGTCGCCGCGAAGGTCTCCTCCGTCATCCGGGTCCGGGCCGCCGGGGCGATGGCGTTGACCTGGACCCCGTACCGGCCCATCTCCGCCGCCGCGACCAGGGTCAGGCCGAGGATGCCCGCCTTCGCGGCGCTGTAGTTGCCCTGCCCGACCGAGCCCAACAGGCCCGCCCCCGACGAGGTGTTGACCACCCGGGCCGCCACCTGCCGCCCCGCCTTCGCCTCGGCCCGCCAGTGCGCCGCAGCGTGTTTCAGCGGCAGGAAGTGCCCCTTCAGGTGGACCCGCATGACCGCGTCCCAGTCGTCCTCGTCCAGGTTCACGAGCATCCGGTCCCGCAGGAAACCGGCGTTGTTGACCAGGGTGTCCAGCCGCCCGAAGGCGTCCAGCGCGCACTCCACCAGCGAGGCCGCGCCCTCCGTCGTGGCGATGTCGCCGCCGTGGGCCACCGCCTCGCCGCCCAGCGCCCGGATCTCCGCCACCACCAGCGCCGCCGGGGCGTCCGGCCCCGGCAGCCCGTCCAGGCCCACCCCGAGGTCGTTGACGACGACCCGCGCACCCTCCGCCGCGAAGGCCAGCGCATGGGCCCGGCCCAGCCCGCGGCCCGCGCCCGTCACGATCACTACCCGGTCTTCGGCGAGGCCCGCACTCGTACCCATGTCAGTTCTCCTTGTTGGCGGTTGCGGCGTCCAGGAAGGCGGGGCGTTCGCCGCCGCCGTGCAGCAGCAGGCTCGCGCCGCTCACGTACGCGGCCCGGTCGGAGGCCAGGAAGACGGCCGCCGCGCCCACGTCGGCGGGCTCGGCGAGCCGGCCGAGGGGGACGGTGGCGCCGACGGCGGCGATCCCGTCCTCGTCCCCGTAGTGCAGGTGGGACAGCTCGGTGCGGACCATGCCCAGGACGAGCGTGTTCACCCGTACCTCGGGCGCCCACTCCACGGCCATCGAGCGGGCCAGGTTCTCCAGCCCCGCCTTGGCGGCCCCGTAGGCGGCGGTGCCCGGCGAGGGGCGGGTGCCGCTGACGCTGCCGATCATGACCACCGACCCGCCCGCCGCCCGTAGCGCGGGGTAGGCGGCCAGCGAGGCGGTCATCGGGGCCGTCAGGTTGAGGGCGACGACCCGTGCGTGCCGTTCGGAATCGCCCTCGCCCAGCAGTCGGTACGGGGTGCCGCCGGCGTTGTTGACCAGGCAGTCCAGGCGCCCGTACCGCTCGGCGACGGAGGCGAAGAACTCCCCCACCGCCGCCGGGTCCCGCAGGTCGAGGGCGGCGAAACGGGCCTCCCGAGCCCCCGCCGCCACCGGTTCCTCCGGCGGGCGGCGCGCGCACACGACGACCCGCGCACCCGCCGCGAGGAACGACCGGGCGATGCCGGCGCCGACGCCCCGGGTGCCACCGGTGACGACGACGACCCTCCCGTCCAGCTCCATAGGCTGCTACCTTCCTCCCCTAACAAACGTTTGGTGGAAAGGTAGCTGATCCGCTCATGGGTGTCTCCACCTCAAGCCCCGGCAAGGGCATCGCACTCGTCACAGTCGACTTCCCACCGGTCAACGCCCTTCCCGTGCAGGGCTGGTACGACCTCGCCGACGCCCTGCGCGCCGCGGGCCGCGACCCCGAGGTCCGCTGCGTGGTGCTGGCGGCCGAGGGGCGCGGCTTCAACGCGGGCGTCGACATCAAGGAGATGCAGCGCGACACCAGACAGGGCGAAAACGGCGGGCACGGCGGACACGGCGCGCTCATCGGCGCCAACCGCGGCTGCTACGAGGCCTTCGCGGCCGTGTACGAGTGCGAGGTACCGGTGGTCGCCGCGGTGCACGGCTTCTGCCTGGGCGGCGGCATCGGCCTGGTCGGCAACGCCGACGCGATCGTGGCCAGCGACGACGCCACCTTCGGGCTGCCGGAGCTGGACCGGGGCGCGCTCGGCGCGGCCACCCACCTCTCGCGGCTGGTCCCCCAGCACCTGATGCGCACCCTGTACTACACCTCGCGCACCGCGACGGCAGCCGAGCTGCACGCGCACGGCTCGGTCTGGAAGGTGGTCCCGCGCGACGCGCTGCGCGCGGCGGCCCTGGAGCTGGCCGCCGAGATCGCGCTCAAGGACGGCTACCTCATCCGCCTGGCGAAGGCGGCCATCAACGGCATCGACCCCGTGGACGTCCGGCGCAGCTACCGCTTCGAGCAGGGCTTCACCTTCGAGGCCAATCTCAGCGGGGTCGCCGACCGGGTCCGCGACACCTTCGGAGGCGAGGAGCGCCGATGAGCAACAGGACCGACAAGACGATGACTGCCGACGAGGTGGTCGGACGACTGCGCAGCGGAATGACGATCGGGATCGGCGGCTGGGGCTCGCGGCGCAAGCCGATGGCCCTGGTGCGAGCGCTGCTCCGGTCCGAGATCACCGATCTCACCGTCATCTCCTACGGCGGCCCCGACGTCGGCCTGCTGGCCGCCGCCGGGAAGATCCGCAAGCTGGTGGCCGCCTTCACCACCCTCGACTCCATCCCCCTGGAGCCCCACTTCCGGGCCGCCCGCGAGCGCGGCGCCTTCGCCCTCACCGAGATCGACGAGGCCATGTTCATGTGGGGGCTGACCGCCGCCGCGAACCGGCTGCCCTTCCTCCCCGTCCGCGCCGGCCTCGGCTCCGACGTCATGCGGGTCAATCCCGAGCTGCGCACGGTGACCTCCCCCTACGCCGACGGCGAGGAGTTCGTCGCCGTACCCGCCCTGCGCATGGACGCGGCCCTGGTCCACGTGAACCGCGCCGACCGCGCCGGCAACGGCCAGTACCTGGGCCCCGACCCCTACTTCGACGACCTCTTCTGCGAGGCCGCGGACAGCGCGTACGTCTCCTGCGAGCGGCTCGTCGAGACCGCCGAGCTGACCCGCGCAGCGGCCCCGCAGACCCTGCTCCTCAAGCGGCACTCGGTCACCGGGGTCGTCGAGACCCCCCACGGCGCGCACTTCACCACCTGCGCCCCCGACTACGAGCGCGACGAGCCCTTCCAGAAGGCGTACGTCGCCGCGGCCGCCGACCCGGCCACCTGGGCGGAGTTCACCGCCCGCTTCCTGTCCGGCAACGAGAAGGCCTACCAGTCCGCCGTCCAGGCCTGGCACGAGGAGCAGAAGTGACCACAGGATCCACCACCGTCAGCGCGGCCACCCGCGCCGACTACTGCGTGATCGCCTGCGCCGAGGCCTGGCGGGACAACGGCGAGGTCCTCGCCAGCCCCATGGGCCTGATCCCCTCGATCGGCGCCCGCCTGGCCCGCCGCACCTTCTCCCCCGACCTGCTGCTGACCAACGGCGAGGCGTTCCTGGTCGGCCCGGACGGCTCCACCGAGGGCTGGCTGCCCTACCGCCAGCACCTGGCCATGGTCACCGGCGGCAAGCGGCACGTGATGATGGGTGCCAGCCAGATCGACCGGTTCGGCAACCAGAACATCTCCTGCATCGGCGCGTGGGAACAGCCCGCCCGCCAGCTGCTCGGCGTCCGCGGCGCACCCGTCAACACCCTCAACAATCCCGTCAGTTACTGGATCCCCAAGCACTCCTCGCGGGTCTTCGTCGCCCGCGTGGACATGGTCTCGGGCGTGGGCTACGACCGGGCCGCCGCGGCGGGCCCGTCCGCGACCCGCTTCCACCGCATCCCCCGCGTGGTGACGAACCTAGGGGTCTTCGACTTCGAGACCCCGGACCGGTCCATGCGGATCGCCTCCCTGCACCCGGGGGTGAGCGTCGAGGAGGTCCGCGCGGCCACCGGCTTCGACCTGAGCGGGATCACGGAGCCGATCGCCCGCACCCGCGAGCCGAGCCCCGCCGAACTGCGCCTGATCCGCGAGGAACTCGACCCCCGCGCCACCCGCCTGCGCGAGGTGCCCGCGTGAGCACGCCCCGGATGGAGACCGCCCTCACCAAGCTCGTCGGCATCGAGCACCCGATCGTCCAGACTGGCATGGGCTGGGTAGCGGGCCCGCGCCTGGTGTCGGCCGCCGCCAACGCGGGCGCGCTCGGCATCCTGGCCTCCGCGACGATGACCGTCGACCAGCTGCGCGGCGCCGTGCGGGAGGTCACGTCCCGTACGCGGGCGCCCTTCGGGGTCAATCTGCGGGCGGACGCCGGGGACGCGGCCGAGCGGGCCCAGCTGATCATCGACGAGGGGGTCCGGGTCGCGTCCTTCGCGCTCGCGCCCTCCAAGGAGCTGATCGCGCGGCTCAAGGACGCGGGCGTGGTGGTGATCCCGTCCATCGGGGCCCGCCGGCACGCGGAGAAGGTCGCGGCCTGGGGCGCGGACGCCGTCATCGTGCAGGGCGGTGAGGGCGGCGGGCACACCGGGGACGTGGCGACGACCGTACTGCTGCCGCAGGTGGTGGACGCCGTGGACATCCCGGTGATCGCGGCGGGCGGCTTCCACGACGGGCGCGGCCTGGTCGCGGCCCTCGCCTTCGGGGCGGCGGGCATCGCGATGGGCACCCGGTTCCTGCTGACCTCCGATTCGACCGTCCCGGACCAGGTCAAGGCCCGCTACCTGGCGGCCGGGGTCAAGGACGTCACGGTGACGACGGCCGTGGACGGGCTGCCGCACCGGATGCTGCGCAGCGAGCTGGTCGTCGCACTGGAGCGCGCGGGCCGGGCCAGGGCGCTGGCCAAGGCGGTCCGCCACGCGGCGTCCTTCCGCCGGATCTCGGGCCTGAGCTGGCCGCAGATGGTCCGTGACGGGCTCGCGATGAAGCACGGCAAGGACCTGTCCTGGAGCCAGGTCCTGCTCGCCGCCAACACCCCCATGCTCCTCAAGGCGTCCATGGTCGAGGGCCGTACGGACCTCGGCGTCATGGCATCGGGCCAGGTAGCGGGCGTGATCGAGGACCTTCCGTCCTGTGCGGAACTCGTCACCCGCGTCATGGCCGAGGCACACGCAGTGCTCCGCGCCCTGCCTCCGGCAGGGTGATCCCCCTTCTCCCCTTTCAGGAGTCGCACCGATGAGCCGTGCCCGAATCCGCCTGGCGGCGACCGGAGTGCTTCTCTCCGCGCTCGCCGTCGGCACCCTCCCGGCCTCCGCGTACGCCGCGCCGGCGCCGGCCACCGCCCCCACCCAGGCCCGGCACCCCCAGCAGCAGGCGGACACGATCCGCCGGATCCCGCTCCAGGGCGCGGTCAACGTCCGTGACCTCGGCGGGTACCGCACCCTCCTCGGCGGCCAGGTCCGCCAGGGGCTCGTCTACCGTGCCGACGCGCTCGGCAAGCTGACCGACGCCGACCTCACCACGGTCTCCGGTCTCGGCCTCACGAAGGTCGTCGACTTCCGCATTCCCATGGAGGTGCAGTACGACGGGGCCGACCGGCTGCCGGCGGGACTGACCTCCACCTCGCGCCAGGTCAGCGACCGGGGCCTGTACGGGTTCCTGGTGGGCGCGATCGCCACCGGCGACCCCGTCAAGCAGGAACAGCTGCTCGGCGGCGGTCGCGCCGAGGCCTACATGCGCGAGGTCTACCGCACCTTCGTCACGAACCCGGACAGCCGGGCCCAGTTCGCGGCGACGCTGCGGGACATCGCGGACGGCGGGCAGGGTCCGCTGCTGTACCACTGCACCTCCGGCAAGGACCGGACGGGCTGGCTGAGCTACGTCCTGCTGCGGGCGCTGGCCGTGCCGCGGGCGACGGCCGAGCAGGACTACCTGGCCTCGAACGCCTTCCGGGCCGCCTACGACGCCCAGGTCCGGGCGGGACTCAAGCAGTCCGGCCGGATGCAGGACCCGGACCTGCTGATACCGCTCCAGGAGGTCCGCCAGGACTACCTGGACTCGGCGACGGCGCAGCTGGAGGCCGACTACGGCAGCTTCTACGGCTACCTGACGGACGGCCTCGGGCTGGACCTGCGGACCCTGACGAAGCTCCAGTCGAAGCTGGTCCGCCCGTAGGGACGCGAAAACGCCGGGCAGCGCGCTGTGCGCTGCCCGGCGTTCTCGTACGTGCGGTGGGATCAGGCGCTGGGACGGCCCGAACCGGCGCCGCCGCCGGTCGCGCGGCGCCGGCCCTGGCCGAAGCCCTGGCTCGCGCCCTGGGCGCCACTGCCGCGGGTCCGGGTCGAGGCACCGGCGCCGCCGCCGGAGCCGCCGCCGCGGCGGCCCTGGCCGCCCGCGCCGGAGCCGGAGGTCGCGGCGACCGAGGCCGTGCCGCGGGCGCGGCGCGGACGCTCGCCCGAGGTCGAGCCCGCGCCGCCGCCCTGCGGGGCGCCGGAGCGGCGACGGCCGCCACCCTGGCCGCCGCTCTTGGCGGCGGTGCGCGGCTTGGCGGGGGTGGGCTGCGGCACGTCGAGCACCACGGGGATGCCGGAGGGCACGCGGGCGCCGGTGAGGCGGACCAGTTCCTCGTCCGAGGAGCGGATCTGCGCGGTGCGGGGGCTGATGCCCGCGTCCGACATGAGTCGGGTCATCTCGCGCTTCTGCTCGGGCAGGACCAGGGTGATCACGCTGCCGGACTCGCCGGCGCGGGCGGTACGGCCGCCGCGGTGCAGGTAGTCCTTGTGGTCGGTGGGCGGGTCCACGTTGACGACCAGGTCGAGGTCGTCGATGTGGATGCCGCGGGCCGCGACGTTGGTGGCGACCAGCGCGGTGACCTCGCCCGTCTTGAACCAGTCGAGGGTGCGGTTGCGCTGCGGCTGCGAGCGTCCGCCGTGCAGGCCGGAGGCGCGGACGCCGTCCGCGAGGAGCTTCTTGACCATGCGGTCGACCCCGCGCTTGGTGTCGACGAACATGATCACCCGGCCGTCGCGAGCGGCTATGCGCGTGGCCACGGCCTTCTTGTCGGTCTCGTCCATGACGTACAGGACGTGGTGCTCCATCGTGGTGACGGCGCCGGCCGACGGGTCGACGGAGTGCGAGACCGGGTCGTCCAGGAACATCTTGACGAGCTTGTCGACGTTCTTGTCCAGGGTCGCGGAGAACAGCATCCGCTGACCGCCGGGCTCGACCTGCTTGAGCAGCGCGGTGACCTGCGGCATGAAGCCCATGTCGGTCATCTGGTCGGCTTCGTCGAGAACCGTGATCGAGACCTGGTCGAGGGTCGCGTCGCCGCGCTCGATGAGGTCCTTCAGACGGCCGGGGGTGGCGACGAGGACCTCGGCGCCGCGGCGCAGGGCGCCGGACTGCCGGTTGATCGACATGCCGCCGACGACGGTGGTGATGCGCAGGTTCACGGCGGTGGCGTACGGCGTCAGCGCGTCCGTCACCTGCTGGGCCAGCTCGCGGGTCGGTACGAGGACCAGCGCGAGCGGCGCCTTCGGCTGGGCACGGCGACCGGCCGTACGGGCCAGCAGGGCCAGGCCGAAGGCGAGGGTCTTGCCGGAGCCGGTGCGCCCGCGGCCGAGGAGGTCGCGGCCCGCGAGGGAGTTCGGGAGGGTGGAGGCCTGGATCGGGAACGGCTCGGTGACGCCCTGGGCTGCGAGGGTCTTCAGCAGCGCGGCGGGCATGTCGAGGTCCGCGAAGGCGGCCACCGGCGGGAGGGCCGGCGTGATCGGGTCCGGCATGGTGAATTCCTGCGGCCGGGCAGGCTGGGCGGAACCGCCCTTGGGCCGGCCGCCGCCAGCCTTCGGACGTCCCTGGGCAGCACCCCGACCCCTGACGGGACGGCGGCTGGGACGTGCGGAGCTGGAGCTGGTCATGCGGGAAAGCCCTCCTGGAACCGGCAGAAAACTTATTGACGGAACAACACACAAGCCGGGGCCCGCACCTCGCGGTGCGGACCCCGGCCGTGCGAAGAGCGTCAGGCAGGCAGGATGTTCTCGGCCTGCGGGCCCTTCTGACCCTGGGTGACCTCGAAGGACACGCGCTGGCCCTCCTGGAGCTCACGGAAGCCCTGGGTGGCGATGTTCGAGTAGTGCGCGAAGACGTCCGGGCCGCCGCCGTCCTGCTCGATGAAGCCGAAGCCCTTTTCGGAGTTGAACCACTTCACGGTGCCTTGAGCCATTTTGAAATCTCCTGAATAGGTGGCAAGGGCCCCATCCGGAAGAGCCGGAAACAAAATAAGCGCCTGAGGAGCAATCCCGTCAGGCGCACATAAAGTTCATGGGTACCACAACTGCAACGTCTCCAACGTACCACAGGAAGACCGCGGAGCTCGGATCCGGGTGTGTGACGCATGTCGCCTGCGGGGCGCCCCGGCGGTCCGCCGGGGCGCTCCGTGGGTCAGAGCCGCTCGATGATGGTCACATTGGCCTGACCTCCGCCTTCGCACATCGTCTGGAGCCCGTAGCGGCCCCCCGTGCGCTCCAGCTCGTGCAGCAGGGTCGTCATCAGCTTGACCCCGGTGGCCCCCAGCGGGTGCCCCAGCGCGATCGCTCCGCCATTCACATTCACCCGTTCGGGATCGGCTCCGGTTTCCTTCAGCCAGGCGAGGACGACCGGCGCGAAGGCCTCATTGATCTCGACCAGGTCGATGTCGTCCAGGGACATCCCGGTCTTCTTCAATGCGTACGCCGTCGCGGGAATGGGAGCGGACAACATCCGGATGGGGTCCTCCCCGCGCACGGAAAGGTGGTGGATGCGGGCGCGCGGGGTCAGGCCGTGTTCAGCGACGGCCCGCTCGGAGGCGATGAGCAGCGCGGCGGCGCCGTCGGAGACCTGGGAGGAGACGGCCGCGGTGATGGTGCCGCCCTCCACGACGGGCTTCAGCCCCGCCATCTTCTCCAGGGTGGTGTCCCGGCGCGGTCCCTCGTCCGTGCGGACGTCCCCGTGGGCGACGGTCTCGCGCTCGAAGCGGCCCTCGTCGATGGCGCGCAGGGCCCGCTGGTGCGAGCGCAGCGCGAACTCCTCCATGTCGAGGCGCGAGATCCCCCACTTCTCGGCGATGAGCTGGGCCCCGTGGAACTGGTTGACGGGGGCGTCGCCGTAGCGGGCGCGCCAGCCCGCCGAGCCGGCGTAGGGGCCTTCGGTGAGGCCGAGCGGTTCGGCGGCCTGCCGGGAGGCGAAGGCGATCGGGATCATCGACATGTTCTGGGTGCCGCCCGCGACCACGAGGTCCTGGGTGCCGGACAGGACGCCCTGCGCGGCGAAGTGGACGGCCTGCTGCGAGGAGCCGCACTGGCGGTCGATCGTGACTCCGGGGACCTCCTCGGGGAGCCCGGCGGCCAGCCAGGCGGTCCGGGCGATGTCGCCGGCCTGCGGGCCCACGGTGTCGAGGCAGCCGAAGACCACGTCCTCGACGGCGGCCGGGTCCACCCCGGAGCGCTCCACGAGCGCGCGCAGGACGTGGGCGCCGAGGTCGGCCGGGTGGACCCCGGACAGTCCTCCCCCGCGCCGGCCCACGGGGGTGCGGACCGCGTCGACTATGTAGGCCTCGGGCATCGGAACTCCTAGGTGAGGGTTCAGGTACGGAGCGCGATCCCGTCCAGCACCATCGAGAGGTACTGGCGGGCGATCTCCTCGGGGCTGTGCTGGCCGCCCGGCCGGTACCAGGACGCCGCCACCCACACCGTGTCGCGCACGAAGCGGTAGGTGAGGCGGATGTCCAGGTCGGCCCGGAAGACCTCGGCGGCGACCCCCCGCTCCAGCGTCCCCAGCCACGCCTTCTCGAATTTGACCTGCGAGTCCGAGAGGTAGTGGAAGCGGGGCTGCGCGGACAGGTGCCGGGCCTCCTTCTGGTAGATCGCGACGGCGGCGCGGTGCCGGTCGATCTCCCGGAAGGACTCGGTGACGAGGGCCTCGATGGTCTCCCTGGGGCCGAGCCGGGCGTCGAGCACGGTGTCGTAGCCCTGCCACAGCTCGTTCAGGAAGCTCGAGAGGATCTCGTCGAGCATCGATTCCTTGGAATCGAAGTGGTAGTAGAGGCTGCCGGCGAGCATTCCGGCGGCGTCGGCGATCTTGCGGACGGTGGTGGCGTTGTAGCCCTGGGCCGCGAAGACCTCCGCGGCGGTGTCGAGGAGCTCCCGTCGGCGCTCCGGCGAGGCCGTCACCTGCTGCTTCTTCTGGTTCGTTGGCACGCGCCCATTGTGGTCCCAGTGGTCCTCGCGGTCCTACGCGTGCTGACTGCTGACCGATACGGTCTCGCCCGTCATGTACGACGAGTAGCCGCTGGCCAGGAACACGATGACGTTGGCGACCTCCCACGGCTCGGCGTAACGCCCGTAGGCCTCCCGGGCCGTCAGTTCGTCCAGGAGCTCCTCGCTGGTGACCTTCACCAGGTGCGGGTGCATGGCCAGGCTGGGGGCGACCGCGTTGACCCGGACGCCGAACTCGGCGGCCTCCAGGGCCGCGCAGCGGGTCAGCGCCATCACCCCGGCCTTGGCGGCGGCGTAGTGGGCCTGGCCGGCCTGGGCCCGCCAGCCGATGACGGAGGCGTTGTTGACGACGACCCCGCCGGCGCCGGCCGCCTTGAGGGAGCGCAGGGCGGCGCGGGTGCAGCGGAAGGTGCCGTTCAAGGTGACGTCGAGGACCTTGGTCCACTGCTCGTCGGTCATGTCGACGAGGGCCGCGGTGCCGCCCAGGCCGGCGTTGTTCACGACGACGTCCAGGCCGCCGTGGGTGGCCTCGGCGAGCGCGAACAGGGCCCGGACCTGCTCCTCGTCGGTGACGTCGCAGGGCAGGGAGGTGATCCGGTCGGCGCCGAAGTCGGCGGCCAGCGCCTGCTCGGTCTCCTTGAGGCGGCGGGCGTGCGCGTCGCTGATGACCACGCGGGCCCCCTCCTCCAGGAAGCGGCGGGCGGTGGCGCCGCCGATCCCGGCGCCGGCCGCCGCGGTGATCACGGCCGCGCGGTCCTTGAGCAGCCCGTGCCCGGCGACGTACCGGGGAGCGGTGGCGTTCATGCCCGAACCTCCTTGGGAAGGCCGAGGATCCGCTCGGCGATGAGGGTGCGCCGGATCTCGTCGGAGCCGCCGCGAACGCGCCGGTGAGGTGGGTCCGTGGCCACTCCCGAACCTCGGTGCGGAACTCCTCGACGCCGCTCATGGCCGTACGTTAACCTACCAAACACTTGTTAGGGAAGGTCGCTCGTGAAGGATGGAAGCCGGATGCCCGCCCAGCCCCCCGCCGACGAGGCCGAGGTGGTGCTCTACGAGCGCCACGGCCCGGTCGCGCACGTGACGATGAACCGCCCCCGCAACCGCAACGCGCAGAACGGCGCGATGACCATCGCGGCGATGAAGGAGGCGACCGGCTGATGGACCTGACCCACACGGCGGAAGTGACCGCGTTCCGGGCCGAGGCCCGGGACTGGCTGCGCGCGCACGTGCCCGCGCGGCCGCTGCCCTCGCTGGAGACGGCCGAGGGCTTCGCCGCGCACCGGGAGTGGGAGGGCCTCCTCGCGGCGGACCGCTGGTCGGTGGTGTCCTGGCCCGAGGAGTACGGCGGCCGGGGCGCGGGCCTCGTGAAGTGGCTGGTCTTCGAGGAGGAGTACTTCGCCGCCGGGGCGCCGGGCCGGGTCTCGCAGAACGGCATCAACCTCCTCGCCCCCACCCTCTTCGACCACGCGACCCCCGCCCAGCGGGCCCGCGTCCTGCCGTCGATGGCGAGCGGCGAGGTGATCTGGGCGCAGGCCTGGTCGGAGCCGGAGTCCGGCTCCGACCTCGCCTCGCTGACCTCGCGCGCGGAGCGCACCGAGGGCGGCTGGCTGCTCTCGGGGCAGAAGACCTGGTCCTCGCGGGCGGCCTTCGCGGACCGCGCCTTCGGCATCTTCCGCACGGAGGCGGGCACGCCCAAGCCCCACCAGGGGCTCAGCTACCTGATGTTCGACCTGCGGGCGCCGGGGGTGACGGTACGGCCCATCGGGCGCCTGGACGGGAAGCCCGCCTTCGCGGAGCTGTTCCTGGACGGGGTGTTCGTGCCGGACGAGGACGTGATCGGCGAGCCGGGCCAGGGCTGGCGGATCGCGATGTCCACGACGGGCAACGAGCGCGGGCTGACCCTGCGCTCCCCCGGCCGCTTCCTGGCGGCGGCGGACCGGCTGACCGCGCTGTGGCGGGAGCGGGCGGAGCCGGCCGACACGGCGCTGCGCGACCGGGTGGCGGACGCGGTGATCGGGGCGCGCGCCTACGAGCTGTTCACCTGGGCCAACGCCTCGCGGTTCGCGGCGGGCGAGACGATCGGCGCGGAGTCGAGCCTGAACAAGGTGTTCTGGAGCGAGTACGACATCGCCCTGCACGAGAGCGCGCTGGACCTGCTGGGCGCGGACGCGGAGCTCGCGGACGGGCCGTGGGCGGAGCCGTGGCTCTTCTCGCTGGCCGGGCCGATCTACGCCGGCACCAACGAGATCCAGCGCGACATCATCGCCGAGCGGCTGCTCGGCCTCCCGAAGGGCCGCCGCTGATGCGCTTCCTGCCGACCGACGAGCAGTCGGACTTCGCCCGCACCCTGCGCGCGCTGCTGGGCGCCGCGGACGTGCCGGCCGTCGTACGGTCCTGGTCCACCGGGGCGTACGGGCCGGGGCGGGCCCTGTGGTCCCGGCTCGCGGACACGGGGCTGCTCGCGCTGGCGGCGCCGCCGCAGTACGAGGGGCTGGGTCCGCTCCCCGTCGAACTGGCCCTGGGGTTCGTGGAGCTGGGGCGCGCGGCGGTGCCGGGGCCGCTGGCGGAGACGGCGGCGGTGGTGCGGCTGCTGTCGGAGCTGGGGGACGAGGCGCTGGCGAAACGCTTCGTCCCGGGGCTGGTCTCGGGCGGGGCGCCGGCGACGCTCGTCCTCCCGGACGGGGGTCCGTACGCCGTGGACGCCGGGGCGGCCGACCACGTCTTCGTCGTCTCCGCGGCGGGGGAGCTGCGCCTGGCCGCCGGGCCGGGGGCGGAGCTGGCCTCCCTGGATCCGGCCCGGCGCCTCTCGCGGCCCGCCCCCGGCGGGGAGTTGCTGGCCGCGGGCCCGCACGTTACGGCGGCGGCCGCGACCGCCCTGCGGTGGGCGCGGCTGCTGACGGCGGCGCAGTGCCTGGGGGTGGGCGAGGCGCTGCTGGCGCGGACCGTGGAGTACGCGAAGCAGCGCACGCAGTTCGGGGTGGCCATCGGGTCCTTCCAGGCCGTCAAGCACCGGCTGGCGGACACGCTGATCGGGCTGGAGTTCGCGCGGCCGCTGGTGTGGGCGGCGGCGCTCGGCCTCGTCCCCTGGGAGGTCGCGGCGGCGAAGGTCGCGGCCGGCGAGGCCGCGTACCGGGCGGCCCGGACCGCGCTCCAACTCCACGGCGCGGTCGGCTACACGGACGAACTCGACCTCTCCCTCTGGCTCCGCAAAGCCCGCCCCCTCCGCGACGCCTGGGGCACCCCGTCCACCTGCCGAGCCGAAATCCTGCCGACCTGACGTGACCCCGGGTCCAAACCCCGACCCCAGGCTCCGCCCAGGGCACGTCCTCAAACGCCGGACGGGCTGGGGGTGACCCCGGCCGCTTCAGCCCCGCCGAACAACCGGCCCCGGCCGCTTCAGCCCCGCCGGCGTTTGAGGCGCGGGTCCGGGCAGAGCCCGGGACGACGGGCCGCACCCGGGCCCCCAGCGTCCTCAAACCCCGGACGGGCTGGGGGGGTGACCCCGGCCAATTCAGCCCCGCCGGCGTTTGAGGCGCGGGTCCGGGCAGAGCCCGGGACGACGGGCCGCACCCGGGCCCCCAGCGTCCTCAAACGCCGGACGGGCTGGGGGGGGTGACCCCGGCCAATTCAGCCCCGCCGGCGTTTGAGGCGCGGGTCCGGGCGGAGCCCGGGAGGGCGGGCCGCACCCGGGCCCCCGGCGTCCTCAAACGCCGGACGGGGTGGGGGTGGCCCCGGCCGATTGAGGTGCGGGTGCGGGCGGGGTCAGGGGTGGGTGACGGACAGGGTGACGGCGTAGGGTTCCTCGATCGTGCCGTCGGGGAAGAGGCGCAGGAGCCGGTCCCGCTCGGCCGCACAGAAGTCCGCGGTGGGCCCGGCCCCGAGGACCAGGAAGGCCGAGTGACTGGCCAGGTTCGCCAGATGCACGTCGACCGGGACCCGCCGCCCCCACCGCACCTCGCGCGTCACGAAGTCGAGCCCCGCGGGCAACCCCCGCCCCGGAACCCCCGGCCGCGCCGACAGGAAGTCCGCCACCCGCCGGTCCTGCTCGGCGACCCACGGCACGGACAGGTCCAGGTCGTTCCACCACAGGGCCAGCGCCCCACCCTCCCGCAGCACCCGCCGCACCTCCGGCACCGAGCGGCCGGGATCGGTCCAGTGCCACGCCTGCGCGTAGGTGACCAGGTCGAAGGCCCCGTCGGCCAGCGGCAGCCGGTCCCCGTCCCCCCGCACCAGCGGAATCCCCGGGTGCCCCCGCCGCAGCTCGGCCGCCATGCCGTCCCCCGGCTCGACGGCGACGACCCGCGCCCCCCGCGCCCGCAGCAGCGCACTGGCGATCCCGGTCCCGGCCCCCACGTCCGCGACCCGCGCCCCCTCCAGCGACCGCCCGGTCAACTCCTCGACGGCGTCGAACAACTCCGGCGGATACCCGGGCCGGTTGGCCCCGTACAGCGCGGCGGCGGCGTCGAAGGACCGCGCCCGCTCCCGGACCGTGCCGAACTCGTGCACCACCTCGATCCGCCCGACGATGTGCGCGTTGAACTCCGCCAGCTCCTCCGCCGGCACCCACAGCTCCAGGATCGTCTCCCCGCCCGCCTGCTGGACCGGGTACCGCGCGAGGAACTCCGTGTCCACCTCGAAGCGGGTCACGAAGCCCGCCCCGTCGTGCTTGACGTTCCAGTCGCGGGCGATGCGGATCGCGTAGTCCTCGTTCATGACCGGGTAGAAGATCGGCTGTTCCGGCAGCCGCGGCGGCCAGGCCCGCCAGTCGGCCGCCGCCACCAGTTCCAGTTCGACGGGCCCGGCGGGCCGCCACAAGGTCGTCGTAGTCGTCATCTCCCGACCCTAAGTGCCCCTGCGCGCAACCCACTCGGCCGCCCCCGGCCAGGTCCGGCGCCGGATCGTAAACCCGCACCGGCACCCGCCCCGGGACGGACGCTCACCGCGTCGTCATCCCGCCGTCGACGGTGAACTCCGCGCCCGTGATGTAGGAGGAGGCGTCCGAGCACAGGAACCGCACCAGCTCGCCGACCTCCTCCGGGCGCCCCATCCGCCCCAGCGGCAGGTGCGACCAGTCCCGGCCCGTCACCGCCGCGGCGACCATCGGCGTGTCGATCGCCCCCGGGTGCACGGAGTTGACCCGGATCCCGTCCCCGGCCAGGTCCAGGGCCGCCGACCGGGTCAGCCCGCGCAGGGCGAACTTCGTGGAGCCGTAGGCCGCGTGGCCCGGTATCCCGACCAGGCCGGCGGTGGAGGAGATGTTCACGACGGAGCCGCCCCCGGCCGCCCGCATGAGCGGGGCCACCGCCTGGATGCCGAGGAAGGGGCCCAGCAGGTTGACCCGGAGCAGCGCTTCGAAGTCCTCGACACCCTGCCGCTCCACGTGGGCGGTGCGCCACAGGGCCGCGTTGTTGACCAGGGCCGAGACGCCCCCGTACGCGTCCACGGCGGCCCGCGTCACCCCGGCCCAGCTCTCGGCGTCGGCCACGTCGTGCCGTACGTACAGGCCCTGGTCGCCGAGCGCCCCGGCGACCTCGCGCCCCTCCTCCTCGCGGATGTCGGTGACGACGACCCGCGCGCCGGCCTCCGCGCACAGCCGGGCCTCCGCCGCGCCCTGGCCGCGCCCGGCGCCGGTGATGACGACGACCTTCCCGTCCAACGGGACCATCGCTCCCACGGGTCAGCCCTCCAGCGCGCGGAAGTGGCGGAAGTGGGGGATGGCCTTCTCGCCCCACTGGCGGATGGTCTCCCTGCGGACCTCCTGCGGGACGGTGCCCATCTGGATCAGGCACATCACCTCGTCGACGACGTCGCCGGCGCCCGCGAAGCCCATCACCGGGGCGCCGATGCCGAGTTCGGCGGCCAGCTTGAGGGTGTCGTGCTGGGAACAGGCCATGAAGAGCGGCGGGTGCGGGTCCTGGACCGGGCGGGGCAGGACCGCCCCGGGCCCGATGTCGATCGAGCCGTGCCACTCGAACCGCTCCCCCTTCCACGCCGTGGAGAAGATCCGCAGGCCCTCCTCCATCTGCGGGTAGGTGTCCTCGGGGCGCACCGGGTGCTGGTAGCCGAAGGGCATGGTGACCACGCCGTGGCCGACGCGGATCCGCTCGGTCCGGGCGGCGACCCAGGTCGGGAAGGGGGCGACGAGCTGCGCCTCGAAGATCATCGAGAACTTCACGTGGGGTCCTCCATCACGAGCGTCCGCGAGCATTCATATCCCTAATCGGCATACTTCTAGCAGGCACACCCCGCAGGGGGAAGGGCGCCGCGAGGCCGGTCGTAGACTGCGGTCCGTGGCAGAAGAGGCGAACGGGCGCGCGCTCCCCGCAACGAGCTGGGCGGTGCTCGGACTGCTCTCCTTCGGGGAGGAGCTGTCCGGCTACGACCTGAAGAAGTGGTCGGACCGGTCGCTCAAGTTCTTCTACTGGAGCCCCTCCTTCAGCCAGATCTACAGCGAACTCAAGCGCCTGGAGAAGGCCGGCTACGCCTCCTCGCGCCTGGTCGCCCAGGAGACCGGCACCCGCGACAAGCGGGTCTACCGGATCACCGACGAGGGCATGGACGCCGTGCGCGACTGGGCCCGCCGGGCCCCCGCCGACCCACCCGTCCTCAAGCACGGGCCGATGCTGCGCCTGTGGCTGGGACATCTGCTGGAGCCGGAGCAGATGCGCGACGTGCTGGCGCGGCACCAGGAGTTCGCGGAGAAGATGCGCCTGCGGGCGGTCGCGGACGTCGAGGGCGCCCAGGGCGAGGCGGCGTGGGCCTACCCCGCCCTCACCCTCAAGTGGGCCGAGCGGTACTACGCCTCCGAGCGCGACCTCGCCGCCGCCATGCTGGAGGACATCGAGGCACTGGAGGCGGAGCGCGGGTCCGCCGCCCCGGGCGGCAACACCCCGTAGGCCCGCCGGACAGAAGCAGACCGGCGGCGGGACGCGGGACACCGAGGAGAAGGACCGCACGGCCATCCCGACGGTACGGCCGTCGCCTTCGCACACCGTGGTGACGGCGACGACGCCGCCGGTTCGGCGTACGGGGAGGCGTACTCCTGGGTGGTCGGGGAGATGATCCAGCCGCACGGCGGGATCGGGATCATCCGGGAGCACGAGGCGCACCGGTTCTTCAAGCGCGCCCACGCCGCCGCGCGGCTGTTCGGCGGCCCGCCCGCGCACCGCGACCGGCTGACCGCACGGCTGGGGCCGATCGGGGCCCGTTGACGTACCCTCGGGGCCATGACCGGCAGTGCGATCGACCTGCGCAAGATGGAAGAAACCGCTCCGGCGCTCGTCAGCCTGTACAAGAGCGCCGGGGTCTCCCTGCGCAAGCACGGCCTGGACGGTCAACGGGCCGCGGTCTACCTGGTGCTGGACTACTCCGGCTCGATGCGCCCGTACTACGCCGACGGCACCGTGCAGGCCTTCGCGGACCGGGTGCTCGGACTGTCCGCGCACCTGGACGACGACGGTCGGGTCCCGGCGGTCTTCTTCTCCACGGACGTCGACGCCGTCGAGGAGATCTCGCTGGAACGGCACGCGGGCGCGGTGGGCCGCATCGTGGCGGGCCTCGGGCACATGGGCAAGACGTCCTACGACGCGGCGATGGACGCGGTCATCGACCACTACCTGGACAGCGGGGCGACGGATCCCGCCCTGGTGGTCTTCCAGACGGACGGCGGCCCCCTCGACAAGGCCGCGGCGGAGCGCCACCTGTGCAAGGCGGCCCGGCTGCCGCTCTTCTGGCAGTTCGTCGGCTTCGGCAACACCCGCAGCACCCAGTTCGACTTCCTGCGCAAGCTGGACGAGCTACCGGTGCCCCGGGCGCGCGTCGTCGACAACGCGGGCTACTTCCACGCCGGGAAGGACCCGCGCGCGGTGCCGGACGCGCAGTTGTACGACCGGCTGGTCTCGGAGTTCCCCTCGTGGCTGGCCGCGGCGCGGACGGCGGGCATCGTGCGCGCCTGAGCGGCGGGCATCGTGCGCGCCTGAGCGGTCGGCGCCCGTACCAGGCGCTTTCATAGCGGTATGACGACGAACAACTGGGCGCATTTCGCCGCGGCCGAGCCGGAGCTCGCCGAGGCGGTCCGGGCCCGCTTCGGGCAGTACGCGCACCACGTCCTGGCGACCCTGCGCAAGGACGGCTCGCCGCGGGTCTGCGGGCTGAACGCCACCTTCCGGGGCGGCGAGCTGTGGCTCGGGATGATGCCGGGGTCGATGAAGGCCCTGGACCTGCGGCGCGATCCCCGGTTCGCGCTGCACACCAATCCGGGTGCGGACGAGTCGATGCCCGACGGGGACGCCCGCGTCTCGGGGCGGGCCGTGGAGATCCTGGACCCGCCCGAGCTGCACCGCTTCGCCGAGGAGTCAGGCGAGCCGCCGCACCCGTCCCACCTGTTCCGGGTGGAGCTGACCGAGGTGGTCCTGACCGGGATCGACGGGGACGACCTGGTGGTGCGCGCGTGGACCCCGACCACCGGCCTGCGCACGATCCGCCGGGGGAACGACGACGAGCCCGCCCGGGAGGAGTGAGGCGCGGTCGACCTCGGACTCCTCGTCCGCGTACTCGTCCTCGTCCGCGTCCTCGACGGGGGTGGGAGCGGGGGCGGGGGCGGTCGACACCGGGGCCGGGACCGGCTCGGGGGCGGGCCCGGTCCCGGGGAGGGCGATCGCGGCCGGGTCCACGTCGACCTGGTTGCGGTCGATGTTGATCGTCACGCCGTCGTAGGTCTCGTCGTGGTCGCCCTGGTACTGGTGAGCGCGCCGGCGCCCGCCCCACTGCCCGCCGCCCGCGGGCAGGCCCAGGTCCGAGTCCGTGACCGAGGCGCGCCCGTTCCAGGCCGCGGCCCAGACGACGTCCGGGACGGCGCGCCCGGTGCGCGCGTGCTCGGCGCTGAGCGCCTTCACGCCCGAACCGGCCGCGAGGTAGGCGGCGGCCCGGTAGCCGAGCGCGTGCAGCCGCTGGGTCCAGGCGGTGACGTACGCGACCACCGGCCGGTCCCAGGTGGCCCGGTCGGTGTAGTTCTCCAGGTCGTTGTAGAGGACGGTGCCCGCCCCCAGGCCGAGCGAGCGGGCCGCCGAGGCCGCGCCGTCGGCGGCCGTCCGGCCCTGCGCGGCCGCGGTGTCAGGGTCGGTGGACAGCCCGGTGGTGGCACTGCGCCAGGGCTGGCGACCCACCCAGATCGGCATCAGGTGCCAGCCCGCCGCGCTCTGCCGCTTGACCCAGTCGGCGGTCAACTGCGGCTGGGCGCAGGCGCGGGCGCCGCCGCCGATGTAGATGCCGACGGCGCCGAAGGGGGACTCCTCGCCCCAGCCGTCCATGGTGGCCTGGCCGGGCGCGGTGCACGCGTCGAAGCCCGGGCCGGTGTAGGCGCCCGGCGTGACCGAGGCCACCGGTACGGGGACGGGCCGCAGGACGGAACCGGGGGACGCGGGCCGGCCCGGCACGGTGGCCGGGGGGCCGGCGTGGCCCCCGGGGCCGCCGACCGGGCGGGCGCCCTCGATCACGGCGCGGACCGCGGTGGGCGTGTCGCCGTAGGAGGCCGTGGCCATCACCCCCGACTGGGCGAGGGCGTAGCGCAGTTCGTTGCTGGGCGTGCGGGGCCCGGTGACGGGCAGCGCGGTGCCCACCGGTACGTCGACGGTCGGCACGTCGGCGCGCGGCGGGGCGTCCCGTACGGGCTCCAGGTGCAGGGTGTCGGCGCGGTCGGCGACCGCCCGGCCCGCGCACTCGCCCTGCCTCCCGGCGTGGCCGACGTACAGCGTGGGCACGTCCAGGCGCAGGCAGGCGTCGGGGGTGCGGTCGAGGTCGACGACCCGCCAGTTCGCGGGGAGCGTGAAGCGCAGCCCCCGGTAGTCGTACTGGCCGGGCCCCGGGCCGGGGCCAGGGTCCGCGGCGGCGACGGGCCCCACCGCGGTGAGCCCGCTCAGCGCGAGCACGACCCCGCAGCCCGAGGCGACCAGCCGCCTCAGCCCCCGCCTCCCGCCAGCGGCGGACGCGCCGGAGCCTTTGCCGGGGCCATCGCCACGACCCTCGCCACACCACTCGATACGACTCTCGACACGACTCTCGACACGGCACTCGACACTCGACATGACCTTCGACATGGCTCGCGACATGACGCTGTGTATACAGGTGCCGCGGCCTCCCGGAGACCCGGCGAGGCCGCGGCGGCCCGGCTAACTACCCGCCTGGTCCTGGAAGGCGGGCAGCTCGAAGACGCGCTGCTTGCCCGCGTCGTCCATCAGCTCCACCAGGGGCAGGACCAGCTCCCACAGGTCCCGCTCGTCGACCTCGCGGACGAGCGCGTCCAGCTCCCCGTCGCCCAGCAGGGCCGCGGTGTCGGCGACCACCTTGCGCCCGTCCTCGGGCAGCACGCCGACCAGCGGCAGGAACTCTCCCCACAGGCCGGTCCCGACGACGGCGCGGACCACCCCGCGCAGCACCTCGGGCTCGCGGAGCGCCTCCAAGCGGGCGACGGCCGTACGGTCCTCCTCCCCCAGTAGCGCGACCAGCGGGAGCAGCGCCTCCCACAGGCCGCGCTCGTGGGTGGCCCGGACCAGCGAGTCGAGGGCGCCGCCGTCCAGCCGGGCCGTCAGCTGGGCGATCCGTTCGCGCTGTTCGCCGTCGACCGACCCGGCGACGGCGAGGGCCTCCTCCCACAGCCCGCCCGCGGCGGCCGCGCGCACCACGCCCGCGAGCCGCTCGTCGCCCATCAGCCGCAGGACGTGCGGCAGCCGCTCGGGCTGGTCGACGTAGAAGCCGGTGCGCAGGACGGCCTCGTCGTCGACCTGTTCGAGGATCCGGGTGAGCGCCCGGTCGCGGATGTGGCCGACGAAGCGGCCCATGGTGAGGAAGTCGGCCGACTCGGCGAGCGCGACGGCGATGCGGACGAGCAGGCCCTCGTCGAGCCGGTCGACCACGCCCGCGATCCGCCGGGGGTCGAGGTGGGCACAGGAGTCGACGGTGAAGGGCACCGGGAGCTTCTCGATGATGTCGGCGGCCCGCCCGGGGTCGAGCCGGCCCGCGACCGCCGCCGCGAGGCGGGGGCCGAGCGCCTTCTGCGAGATGGCGGCGGCCACCGCGGCCGGCACCAGCTTGGTCGCGGCGGCGATCCGGTCGAGCATCTCGGGCGCCCCGTCGTACAGGACGGCGGTGACCTGCTCGCGGAAGCGGCGCACGTCCTCGGCGGGCACCGCCTCCAGGAAGCGCAGCGCCTCCGGATCGCCCTCCCCCAACAACCGTGCCACCTTCTCCACCTCGGCGCGGCTCACCGGAAGAGCACCTTGCGCACGGCGCCGCGGGCGAGCGCGGGGACGAGCTTCAACGCCTCCTCGGCGGCGTCGCCGAGCCCGACGGCCTGCCGCTCCCGCTCCGCGCGCAGCGCGTCGGCGAGCCGCCCGAGCTCCCCGTCCGCCAGCCCGGCGAACGACCCGGGCACCGACGCCCCCTTCAACTCCACACCCAGCCTGGCGAGTTCCTCTGCACCCACGGGACGACCTCCCACGACGGCGACACCACGACAACGGCTCGCCCCCGAGACTGATCCCACTTTGACTATTAGTCAATACTCGCGGGTAGCAGTGCCCTCAAAGCCCTCGGACCTTGCAGCCCGACACCGATTCGGGGTCGGTCAGAGCGTCGTAAACCTTGTACCCGGAGTCCTTGGCACCACCGCCCCAGGTCACCTTGCCGTCGGAGCGGACCGTGGCGGCGACCCCGCCCCAGAAGCGGGCGTCCCGCTCCCACCGCACGTCGCCGAGCAGCGCCATGACGTCCTCGCCGTCGTCGCTAACGCCCGACCAGGGCATCGCATGATGCAGGGTGGCCCCGAGCCCTGCGAGCACGGCGGGCGCGGTGATCGCGGACCGGGAGGCGAACGCCTCGGCGAACCGATTGATGACCTCTCCCAGCAGGGACGTCACCGCGTCCATCACCTCCTCCGCAGTGAAGTCCCCCGGGAGGTCGTGGAGGGTGACGCCGCCGGAGGTGGACTGGATGCCGGACTTGCCGAGCAGGGTGGTGACCACGAGGGTCCGCACCGCGGAGAGCGTCACCCACTCGCGCGCGCTACTGGCGATCTGCCGCTTGCCCGTGAGGACGTAGTCCGTGAGGCGGACCTTCTCGCCCCGGAGCGTGACGACCACGTTGTCCACCAGCGCGCGCGTCACGGTGGTCGCCAGATCGCGCGAGTCCATCGACAGGGCGAGCGACTTGTCGACGGGCACGCCCTTCAGGTTCCGGTCATGGAAGATCTGTCGCGCATGGCCGGTGGAGACGCCGTGGAAGATCTCGAAGGCCACGTTGGCCTGCGAGAAGTCGAAGCCCTCCAGTCCGTAGTCCCGATAGTTCTTGCGCACCCGGTGCATGGCCGAGACCTGGGTCTCGGCGTCGACCGCAATGATCAGATCGCGGAGCGGAAGAAACGTCTTCCCACCCCGGCCGATACTCAGCGGCCTCGGACACCACCAGGTGAGCGGCGGCACGGACCAGCCGTCGCTGAGCTCACCCCTGATCCCCTGCGCGATGTACTCGGCGTAAGACGTGATGTTCCGGGCCTTCGACGTCCCGGCGCCACCGATCAACCTCTGCACCTGGCTGCGCAGTTGCGCGTATTCACCGAGCCCCAGGTCCACCCGCCCGGAAGCGGAGAGCTCCACGAGCTGCGGGTCGTGGACGATCGCCAGGACACTCTCCCAGTCCAACACCCCGATGGCGAGCTTCGGCCGGACCTCCATCACGGTCACCGGAAGCCCCGTCCGAATGGGCTCAAGCACGCCGTTCCCCTTCCTGCGGGCGGCCATTGACACCGCACTCTCCTGCCCCACTTCGGCGATGCTAGCAACTGTCACACCCCAACTGCGGCGCGAATCCCCGTGGATACGACTACACCGCAGTTCACCGAGGGCCAGGCTGCATTCGTCAGGTCGAGGCGGCAGCATCGCTCAGCCAACTCAACAGAGCGGCTCACGATGGACGTTGGACTGAGCTAGGCTGACCTCAGCAGACACCTGGAAAGAGTTTGGGGGGACCGTCCTACCGGTCCCCCCAAGGTCCAGTGGCGTCCGCATGCATCAAGGCCGCTTAGCCGTCAACAACAAGTGAATCCACTGGAGGCTCCATCATGTCACGTCCCCTCGACGAGGCACTCGGGAACGAGCACGGCGGGCACGGCGGCGGGTATGCCCCCGTCTTCCCCCGCCCCGCCTGGCGCGACCGCGCGATCGGAGGGCTGTCGGTGGCGCTGGTGGAAGCCGTCAGCGCTCCCTGGCTGCCAACCTTCTCCACCCACGAAATCCTCGCGGTCCAGTTCGGCGCGGTCCTCGCGTACTACGCCACCACGTACGTCCGCCTGGAGCGCCGCCCCCACCGGGCCTGACGGGAATACGGAGAGCAGCATGAGCGAAGGCCGCTGGACCAGTGCGTCGATGCCGTACCTGACGCCCCGCGCGGCGGGGGCGGTGGACGCGTGGACGGCCGAGGCAGCGGCCCGGGGGCGGTCCGGCGGGCAGCGCATCCTGTACGCCGGGGAGCAAGCCGCGCCGGAGGAGGTCGCCCGGATGCTCCGGCTCCCCGCCGGAGGGGGCGTCGTAAGGCGTCGGCGTCTGATCGAACTGGACGGGATCCCGACCGAGTTGACGGACAGCTACTACCCCGCGACCATCGCGGCGGGGACCCCTTTGGCGGGCACGGCGAAGATCCGCGGCGGCTCCGTCACGCTGCTCGCCGCGCTGGGGCACGTCGGTGTCCGCGCGGTGGAGCACGTGACGGCCCGGTTGCCGAGCCCCGAGGAGTGCGAGCACCTGCGCACCGGCCCCGGCGAACCGGTCCTGGTCCTGTCCAGGGTCACCCTGGACGCGGCCGACCGCCCCCTCCAGGCCGACGTGATGGTCATGCCCGCCGACCGCGCGCAGCTGCGCTACGCGACCCGGATCGGCTGACCCCACCCGCCCCCGGGCATGCCACAGCGCCCGCCTTCCCTGGTCGGAGACTGGCGGGCGCCGTGTCAGAGTCCCGTACGCCTTTGTACGGACCGTTTGAGGGCCTCCCCTCCCCGGAGTTCCGGGGGGGGAAGGGGGCCGGGGGCGGTTACACCATCAGCGAGCGGTCCGTCGGCTTGACCGGGTACGGGAGGGTGCTCGCGCCCGTCAGGAAGCGGTCCACGCCGCGGGCCGCGGAGCGGCCTTCGGCGATGGCCCACACGATCAGGGACTGGCCGCGGCCCGCGTCGCCGGCGACGAAGACGCCGTCCACGTTGGTCGCGTAGGAGGCGTCCCGCGCGACGTTGCCGCGCGCGTCCAGCTCCAGTCCGAACTGCTCCACCAGGCCGTTGGCCTGGTCGGTGCCGGTGAAGCCCATCGCGAGGGTGACCAGCTGCGCCGGGATGACCCGCTCGGTGCCCTCCTTCTGGACGAGCTTGCCGTCCTCGAAGGCCACCTCGACCAGGTGCAGGGACTGGACGTTGCCGTCCTCGTCGCCCTCGAAGTGGGTCGTCGAGACGGAGTAGATCCGCTCGCCGCCCTCCTCGTGGGCCGAGGTGACCTTGTACAGCATGGGGAAGGTCGGCCACGGCTGGCCGGCCGGCCGGTCCTCGGAGGGACGCGGCATGATCTCCAGCTGGGTGACCGAGGCCGCGCCCTGGCGGTGGGCGGTGCCCACGCAGTCCGCGCCCGTGTCACCGCCGCCGATGACGACGACGTGCTTGCCCGCGGCGGTGATGGGGGGCGCCACGAAGTCGCCCTCCTGCACCTTGTTCGCCAGCGGCAGGTACTCCATCGCGAAGTGGATGCCGTTCAGGTCGCGGCCCGGGACCGGGAGGTCGCGGGAGACCGTGGCGCCGGCCGCGATGACGACCGCGTCGTAGCGGCGGCGCAGCCCGTCGGCCGGGATGTCCCGACCGATCTCGACGCCCGTACGGAACTTGGTGCCCTCCGCGCGCATCTGCTCGATGCGGCGGTTGATGTGCACCTTCTCCATCTTGAACTCGGGGATGCCGTACCGCAGCAGGCCGCCGATGCGGTCCGCGCGCTCGAACACCGCGACCGTGTGACCGGCCCGCGTCAGCTGCTGGGCGGCGGCGAGTCCCGCCGGGCCCGAGCCGATGACGGCGACGGTCTTGCCGGACAGCCGGTCCGGCGGCTGCGGGGTGACGTCGCCGTTGTCCCACGCCTTGTCGATGATCGAGACTTCGACGTTCTTGATGGTGACGGCCGGCTGGTTGATGCCGAGCACGCACGCCGACTCGCACGGAGCCGGGCACAGGCGGCCGGTGAACTCCGGGAAGTTGTTCGTGGCGTGCAGGCGCTCGGACGCGGCGGTCCAGTCCTCGCGGTAGGCGAAGTCGTTCCACTCGGGGATCAGGTTCCCGAGCGGGCAGCCGTTGTGGCAGAACGGGATGCCGCAGTCCATGCAGCGACCGGCCTGCTTGCTGATGATCGGCAGCAGCGAACCCGGGACGTAGACCTCGTTCCAGTCCTTCAGCCGCTCGGCGACGGGACGGGAACAGGCGGTCTCGCGGGGGGTGGTGAGGAAGCCCTTCGGGTCAGCCATGGGTCGCCGCCTCCATCATCTTCTCGGTGGTCTCGGACTCGGAGAGTCCGGCCCGCTCAGCGGCGTCCTTGGCGGCGAGCACTGCCTTGTACGTGGTCGGGATGATCTTGCTGAAGCGGTCCACCGAGACGGACCAGTCAGCGAGGAGCTTGGCGGCCACGGTCGAGCCGGTCTCCTCCTCGTGGCGGCGCACCACATCGTGCAGCCACTGCTTGTCGGCGTCGGACAGGTCGGTCTCGACCGCGCCCGCGTTGCCGACGTTGACGTTGCAGGGGTCGAGGTCGATGACGTACGCGACGCCGCCCGACATGCCGGCCGCGAAGTTGCGCCCGGTCTCGCCCAGGACCACGGCCTGGCCACCGGTCATGTACTCGCAGCCGTGGTCGCCCACGCCCTCCGAGACGACCAGGGCGCCGGAGTTGCGGACGCAGAAGCGCTCGCCGGTGCGGCCGCGCAGGAACATCTCGCCGCCGGTCGCGCCGTAGCCGATGGTGTTGCCCGCGATGGTCGAGTACTCGGCCAGGTGGTCGGCGCCGCGGTCCGGGCGGACCACGATCCGGCCGCCGGAGAGCCCCTTGCCCACGTAGTCGTTGGCGTCGCCCTCCAGGCGCAGCGTGATGCCGCGCGGCAGGAAGGCGCCGAAGGACTGACCGGCCGAACCCGTGAAGGTGAGGTCGATGGTGTCGTCGGGCAGGCCCGCGCCGCCGAACCGCTTGGTGACCTCGTGGCCGAGCATGGTGCCGACGGTCCGGTTGATGTTGCGGATCGCGACCTGCGCGCGGACCGGGTGGGCGGCCTCGGCGTTCGGGGCGTTCAGCGCGTCGGCGGACAGCCGGATCAGCTCGTTGTCGAGGGCCTTGGCCAGACCGTGGTCCTGCTCGATGACGGCGTGGCGGACCGCGCCCTCGGGCAGCTCGGGCACGTGGAAGAGCGGGTCCAGGTCGAGGCCCTGGGCCTTCCAGTGCGCGACGGCCTTGGTGGTGTCGAGGAGTTCGGCGTGACCGACGGCCTCCTCGATGGTGCGGAAGCCCAGCTCGGCGAGCAGCTCGCGCACCTCCTGCGCGATGAACTCGAAGAAGTTGACGACGAATTCGGGCTTGCCGGAGAAGCGGTCGCGCAGGACCGGGTTCTGCGTGGCGATGCCGACGGGGCAGGTGTCGAGGTGGCAGACGCGCATCATGACGCAGCCGGAGACGACGAGCGGCGCGGTCGCGAAACCGAACTCCTCGGCGCCGAGCAGCGCGGCGATGATGACGTCGCGGCCGGTCTTGAGCTGGCCGTCGGTCTGGACGACGATGCGGTCGCGCAGGCCGTTGAGCAGCAGCGTCTGCTGGGTCTCGGCGAGGCCGAGCTCCCAGGGACCGCCCGCGTGCTTGAGCGACGTCAAAGGAGACGCGCCCGTACCGCCGTCGTGGCCGGAGATGAGGACGACGTCCGCGTGCGCCTTGGACACACCGGCGGCGACCGTGCCCACGCCGACCTCGGAGACCAGCTTCACGTGGATGCGGGCGGCCGGGTTGGCGTTCTTGAGGTCGTGGATCAGCTGAGCCAGGTCCTCGATGGAGTAGATGTCGTGGTGCGGCGGCGGGGAGATCAGGCCGACGCCCGGGGTGGAGTGCCGGGTCTTGGCGACCCACGGGTAGACCTTGTGGCCGGGCAGCTGGCCGCCCTCGCCGGGCTTGGCGCCCTGCGCCATCTTGATCTGGATGTCGTCCGCGTTGACCAGGTACTCGCTGGTGACGCCGAAGCGGCCGGAGGCGACCTGCTTGATCGCCGAGCGGCGCGCCGGGTCGTACAGGCGGTCCGGGTCCTCGCCGCCCTCACCCGTGTTGGACTTGGCGCCCAGCTGGTTCATGGCGATGGCGAGGGTCTCGTGGGCCTCGCGCGAGATGGATCCGTACGACATGGCGCCCGTGGAGAAGCGCTTGACGATGTCGGCGACCGACTCGACCTCGTCGATGGAGATCGCCGGGCGTGCACCGGAGCCCTCGCCGTTCGCGCTCGTCTTGAAGCCGAAGAGGCCGCGGAGCGTCATCAGCCGCTCGGACTGCTCGTTCACCCGGTCCGTGTACTGCTTGAAGATGTCGTACCGGCGGTTGCGGGTGGCGTGCTGGAGGCGGAAGACCGTGTCCGGGTCGAACAGGTGCGGCTCGCCCTCGCGGCGCCACTGGTACTCGCCGCCGATGTCCAGCGCGCGGTGCGCCGGGGCGATGCCGGAGACGGGGTACGCCTTGGCGTGGCGCGCGGCCACCTCCTTGGCGATGACGTCGAGACCGGCGCCGCCGATCTTGGTGGCGGTGCCGCTGAAGTACGTGCCGACGAAGTCGTCGTTCAGGCCGATGGCCTCGAAGACCTGGGCGCCGCGGTAGGAGGCGACCGTGGAGATGCCCATCTTGGACATGACCTTCAGGACGCCCTTGCCGAGCGCGTAGATCAGGTTCTTGATGGCCTGCTCGGGCTCCAGGTCCGCCAGGAAGGTGCCCGCGCGCAGCAGGTCCTCGACGGACTCCATGGCCAGGTACGGGTTGACCGCGGCCGCGCCGTAGCCGATGAGCAGGGCGACGTGGTGGACCTCGCGGACGTCGCCGGCCTCGATCAGCAGACCCACCTGGGTGCGCTGCTTGGTGGCGATGAGGTGGTGGTGCACCGCGGAGGTGAGCAGCAGCGAGGGGATCGGCGCGTGCTCGGCGTCGGAGTGCCGGTCCGACAGGACGATCAGGCGGGCGCCGTTCTCTATGGCGGCGTCGGCCTCGGCGCGGATCTCCTCGATCCGCGCGGCGAGCGCCTCGCCACCGCCCGAGACCCGGTAGAGGCCCGAGAGGGTGGCGGCCTTCATGCCGGACATGTCGCCGTCGGCGTTGATGTGGACGAGCTTGGCCAGCTCGTCGTTGTCGATCACCGGGAAGGGCAGGGTGACGCTGCGGCACGACGCGGAGGTCGGCTCCAGCAGGTTGCCCTCGGGGCCCAGCGAGGACAGCAGCGAGGTGACGAGCTCCTCGCGGATGGCGTCCAGCGGCGGGTTGGTGACCTGCGCGAAGAGCTGGGTGAAGTAGTCGAAGAGCAGCCGGGGGCGCTCGGACAGGGCCGCGATCGGGGAGTCCGTGCCCATGGAACCGAGCGGCTCGCCGCCGGTACGGGCCATCGGCGCCAGGATGATCTTCAGCTCTTCCTCGGTGTACCCGAAGGTCTGCTGGCGGCGCGTGACCGAGGCGTGGGTGTGCACGATGTGCTCGCGCTCGGGGAGGTCCTCCAGCTCGATCTCACCGGATTCGAGCCACTCGGCGTACGGCGCCGCGCCCGCGAGCTCGGCCTTGATCTCGTCGTCCTCGATGATCCGCTTCTGGGCGGTGTCGACGAGGAACATCTTGCCGGGCTGCAGGCGGCCCTTGCGGACGACCTTGGCCGGGTCGATGTCGAGGACGCCGACCTCGGAGCCGAGGACGACGAGGCCGTCGTCGGTGACCCAGTAGCGGCCGGGGCGCAGACCGTTGCGGTCGAGGACCGCGCCGACCTGGGTGCCGTCGGTGAAGGTGACGCAGGCCGGGCCGTCCCAGGGCTCCATCAGGGTGGAGTGGTACTGGTAGAACGCACGGCGGTCGGGGTCCATCGAGGTGTGGTTCTCCCACGCCTCGGGGATCATCATCAGCACGCTGTGCGGGAGCGAACGGCCACCGAGGTGGAGCAGCTCCAGGACCTCGTCGAAGGACGCCGAGTCGGAGGCGTCGGGCGTACAGATCGGGAAGATCCGCTCCAGCGCGCCCTCGCCGAAGACGCCGGAGGCCAGCTGGGACTCGCGGGCCTTCATCCAGTTGCGGTTGCCCTTGACCGTGTTGATCTCGCCGTTGTGCGCGACGAAGCGGTACGGGTGGGCGAGCGGCCAGGACGGGAAGGTGTTCGTCGAGAACCGCGAGTGGACCAGGGCGAGCGTCGAGGCGAAGCGACGGTCGGAGAGGTCCGGGAAGAAGGGCTCCAGCTGGCCGGTGGTCAGCATGCCCTTGTAGACGATGGTGCGGGCGGACAGCGACGGGAAGTACACGCCCGCTTCGCGCTCGGCGCGCTTGCGCAGCACGAACGCCTTGCGGTCCAGCTCGATGCCGGTGCTCCCGTTGCTCACGAAGAGCTGGGAGAACGCGGGCATGGTGGCGCGGGCGCCGTTGCCGAGCAGGTCGGGAGCGACCGGCACCTCGCGCCAGCCGAGCACGGTGAGGTGCTCCTCGGCGGCGATGGCCTCGATCTGCTCCACGGCGACGGCCTGTGCGGTGCCGTCGGCGGGGAGGAAGGCGATGCCGACGGCGTACGCGCCGGCCTCGGGCAGCTCGAAGTCGGTGACCTCGCGCAGGAACGCGTCGGGGACCTGGCTGAGGATGCCCGCGCCGTCGCCCGAGTCGGGCTCGGAGCCGGTGGCCCCGCGGTGTTCGAGGTTCCGCAGTACGGTCAGCGCCTGCTCGACCAGCGTGTGGCTGGCCTCGCCGGTGAGGTTGGCCACGAAACCGACGCCACAGGCGTCGTGCTCGTTGCGCGGGTCGTACATGCCCTGCTGGGCGGGGCGACCGTCCATGGGCGACCAGGCGGTGGTGCTGGGGCCGGTCGCGGAGTGCGTGGATGCGGAACGCATCGGGACTCCCGTCGTCGTCGTGGCATATGCATAGCCGAGGGACGACGTTGGCCCTCTGCGAAATTTCGTGCAGGTTACATGATGGCGGCAATCCCGGGAACCGGATATCTCGTTCCAGCATGCGGACACTGCGCGAATCGGAAAGAGGGGACCTGCGCGGGCGGATGCGCGGGGCGGAAGTCCCGTGTGGGCTGGGCATCATTGCCCAACCGCCTAAGCCTTATTGCCCACCGGACACACGATCGAAACCGATCGAAACCGGTGAGTAACGAACTACTTATGCGGCCCTATGCATAGTGTCTCATCCTCCGAGCGGTCAGCCTACGACGCCACCGATCCACGTGCCCAGGATGTACGTCACACCCGCGGCCGCGCCACCCAGGAGCAGCTGGCGCAGGCCGCTGTACCACCAGGACCGGGCGGTGACCCGGGAGACGACGGCGCCGCACAGGAACAGGCCGACCAGGGCCAGCAGCACCGCGGGCCACAGCGCGGTCGCGCCGAGCAGGTACGGCAGTACGGGCAGCAGCGCGCCGAGCGCGAAGGCGCCGAACGACGACACCGCGGCGACCAGCGGCGACGGCAGGTCGTCCGGGTCGATGCCCAGCTCCTCGCGGGCGTGGATCTCCAGCGCCTGCTCCGGGTCGCGGGACAGCTGCATCGCGACCTCGCGGGCGAGGGCGGGTTCGACCCCGCGCGAGACGTAGAGCTCGGCCAGCTCCTCCATCTCGTCGACGGGGTGCTTCTTCAGCTGCTGCCGCTCTATGTCCAGCTCGGCGAGGACCAGCTCGCGCTGGGAGGCGACCGAGGTGTACTCACCGGCCGCCATCGAGAAGGCGCCCGCGGCCAGACCCGCGAGCCCGGTGATGACGATGGTCTGCGTCGCGACCGCACCGCCCGCCACACCGGTCATCAGGGCGAGGTTGGAGACCAGTCCGTCCATGGCACCGAAGACGGCCGGGCGCAGCCAGCCACCGTTGACGTCACGGTGGGTGTGGTTGTCGCGGTGGGCCTCGTGCAGCGGTGCTTCGATGTCGATGATGGACATGTGGTTCTACTCCCCTTTTGATGCGAAATGGGTGCGCGCGAGCACGACACGGGTATGCCCGGGCCTGTGCAGGCACCCACTCCCCCTGAACACCTCGAAACTACGCACGATTTCTGACCGCCGCCAGCAAGGTAGGCCGTACTTACCAGGGCTTTCGCCCCTCGGCGACCGGGTGACGGGGAGGTTCGAGGGGTGTTTCGCGGCAAGCGACAAACCCGATGCCATGGCACAAATCCCCCATGGGCTCATGATGAGTTCCACCAAGTGGAGAGGCGCGCCCATGGAGCTGATTGCATCCGATCCGCAGTCGCATCCCGAGACGCATCCGCAGGCGCATCCGCAGGCCCGTCCCGAGGCCCTTCCGGAGGCCCGTCCCGAGGCTCGTCCGGACTCGCCTCCGCAGGACCGTCCGCGGGTCGTGCTGGACCGGGCCCGGGGCGCGCTGCTGGGCCTCGCGGTGGGTGACGCGCTGGGCGCCCCGGCGGAGAACATGAAGCCCTCGCAGATCCGGGCCAAGTGGGGCCGGATCGAAGGCTTCGTCTCGGACGACCCGGCCGGGACGGACGACACGGAGTACGCGATCTTCTCGGGCCTGCTGCTGGCCCGGCACGGGTCGGCGCTGACCGTCGCGCACGTCGAACGGGCCTGGCACCACTGGATCGCGGACCTGGACGAGGGTCCCTTCCGCGGTGCGGGCTTCTCGGAGCGCGGCACGCTGGAGAACCTGCGGCGCGGGCTCGCCGCGCCCATCTCCGCGCAGCACCGGCACGCGTGGTCGGACGGCCTGGCCATGCGGGCCGCGCCCTTCGGGGTCTTCGCGGCCGGGCGTCCGGCCGAGGCGGCCCGGCTCGTCGCGATCGACGGCACGGTCAGCCACGACGGCGAGGGCATCTACGGCGGGCAGGCCGTCGCGGCGGGCGTGGCGGCGGCCATGGCGGGCGGATCCGCGGCCTCGGTGGTCTCGGCGGCCCTGTCCGTCATCCCCTCGGATTCCTGGACGGCCCGTTCGCTGCGCCGGGCCGTGACGGCCGCCCCGCGCGGCGAACGGGCGGTGCGCTCGGCGGTGGTCATCGGCGGCTACCCGTGGACGGACCTGGCGCCGGAGGCGGTGGGGCTGGCGTTCGGCGCGTTCGCCGCGTGCGGCGGGGACTTCGCGGAGTCCGTCCTGACCGCCGTCAACATGGGCCGCGACGCCGACACCACCGCGGCCGTCGCGGGCGCCCTGGCCGGAGCGCTGTCGGGAGCCGCCGCCATCCCCGCCGCGTGGTCCTCGGCGATCGGCCCGGTACGGGGCAGCTGCCTGCCCTCGATGCGGGGCTACCACGTCCTGGACATCGCGGACCTCCTCACCCCGGAAACCGAGCCCTCCCCATGACCGCACCCCCACTCCCCCACACGGCCCCCACCCACACGCCCCCCAGCCACCCCGAAACCGAACCGGCGCCCGCCCCCGCGCCCGCACCAGCGGCGACAGCGGTGGACCGCGCGGGCGGGGACGTGCGGCGGATCGAGGGGTTGCTGCTCGGGCTGGCCGCGGGGGACGCGGCCGGGTGGCCCGCCGCACGGCACCGGGCCAGCCGGATGCCCGAGTGGACCCGCCGCCTCACCCGCGAGCTGGACACCTTCGCCGAGCAGAACGCCACCACCACCCTCCCCGTCCCCATCGCCCTCAACCAGCCCCCCGAACCCCTGCGCCTCGGCCCGAGCGACGACGCCGAGTGGGCCGCCTTCGCCGCCGAGTCCGTCCTCACCGCCGCCGGGGCCCTGCTCAGCGACCTGAGCCGGTCCCGGCGCATGCGGGCCGCGATCGACCTGGCCTGGAACGCCCTGGCCAGCGAGGTCGCGGCGGCCGCCGAGCGGGCCCCCGAGGTCGAGTCGGCGGTCCTGCCGCTGCGCGCGCGGATCTCCGTACGGGCCGGCCTCGGCAACCTCGCGGCCGGTCTGCGCCCGCCCGCCACCGGCCACGACAATCCGCACTACTTCGACGACGCCGCCTGCATCCGCGCCTGCGTCCTCGCGGTGGTCCACCCCGGGGACCCGGCGGCGGCCGCCGACCTCGCCGAGTTCGACGCCCGCTACACCCAGGACGGCGACGGCGTGCACGGCGCCCGCGCGATGGCCGCCGCCGTCGCCACCGCCCTGGCGGGCGCCGGCACCGACGCCGCCGTGGACGCCGCGCTCGACCAACTGCCCGCCACCACCGAGATCGGCCGCAACGCCCGGCACGCCGTCGCGCTCGCCCGCGCCCACGCGCCCGCGCACACGGACGCGGGCGCGAGCGGCGGCGCCTTCGCCATCGTGCCGCTGCTGGAACACCAGATCGTGGACCACGTCTACAGCTACGGCATCGCCGCCGCCGAGACCGTCCCGGTCGCCCTCGCCCTCGCGACGGCCGCCCGCGGCCGGGTCGCCGAAGCGGTACCGGCGGCCGCCTGCCTGTCCCGCGTCGCGGATTCGGCACCCGCCCTCGCCGGGGCGCTGACCGGCGCGCTCGGCGGCGGCGACTCGATCACCGCCGCCTGGCGCGACGCCTGCCGCACCCTGTCCGGCTGCGCACTGCCCCGCCTCGCCGGCACCGACCTCGTGGAACTCGCCGCCCTCCTCGCGCGGACGGAACTCACCTCGCCCAAGGAACTCAAGCCCCAGGGGATGATTCGGACATGACGCTCACACTTGAGGACCGGGCCGCGGGTTGCCTGGTCGGCGCGGCCGTCGGGGACGCGCTCGGCGGCCCGGTGGAGGGCTGGTCACCGGACCAGATCGTGGAACGCCACGGCGGTCCGGTACGGGGGGTCGTCGGCCCCTGGTACGAGGACTGGCGCACCGCGCGCCCCATCGCGCCCTACCACAAGGGCGACGGCCACGTCACCGACGACACCTTGATGACGCACGCGCTGGTGCGCGTCTACGAGGCGGTGCGCGACCACCTGGACGCCTACGCGGTCGCCGACCACCTCGTCCCCGACCTGATGTCACGGCCGCGCTGGATCCCGGAACTGGAGGCGGAGGCGCTGCCGTTGCAGCGGATCTTCCTCGCCGAGAAGTGGATCGTGGCCCGGCTGCACTACGGGCACGTGGACCCGCGCGAGGCGGGCAGCGGGAACATCGTCAACTGCGGGGCCGCGATGTACGCGGCGCCGGTCGGCATCGTGAACGCCGGCAACCCCGCGGGCGCGTACGCGGAGGCGCTGGACCTCGCCGGCGCCCACCAGTCGTCCTACGGGCGGGAGGCCGCCGGGGTGTTCGCCGCGGCGGTGGCGGCGGCCTGCCTGCCGGGGGCGAGCGCCGCCTCGGTGGTCGAGGCGACGCTCTCGCTGGCCAAGGACGGCACCCGGGCCGCGATCGAGGCGGTCGCCGAAACAGCCTCCCGGCACCGGGACTTCGCGTCGGCGATCGCGCCGCTGCGGGCGGCGGTGGCCCCCTACGACTCGGTCGGCCCGGACTACCGCGCCCCCTCGCTCGGCGCCCGTCGGCCGTCCCGGCTGCACGCGATCGAGGAACTGCCGGTGGCGCTCGGGATGTTGCTGGTCGCGGACGGCCGGTACGAGGAGGCGGTGCTCGGCGCCGTCAACTACGGGCGGGACTGCGACTCGATCGCCACGATGGCGGGGGCGCTGGCCGGGGCCATGGGCGGCGCGGCGGCGGTGCCCGAGCGGTGGGCCAAGCAGGTCGCGGAGGCGAGCCGGCTCGACCTGCACGCCCCCGCGGCGGCCCTGGCCCGGGTGGCCCGCGAGGTCTTCGACCTCGACCGCACCCGCCGCCGGGCCCACGAGCACGCCTTCGCCGCGATCGCCGACCCACGGTGAGCCGGGCCGCCGTGGTGGCCCCCGCGCCGGCGGGCGTCCGGCTGACCTGGGCGCAGCCCGAGGACCTGGTCGGGCACGAGCTGCGCCAGGCCGAGGAGGACGGGCGGGGCCCGGCCGCGGAGCCGTTGCGGCGGGCCTGGCTGGCGGCGGGCGGCCACCCGGCCCCCGCCCGGGCCGGCGCCTCGACCACCCCCGCGGACCCGCACCTGCGCGTCCTCGCCCACCGCCTGCTGGACGAACTGGCCGCCCTCCCCCGCCCCGCACCGACGGACGAACCCACCTCCTGGCCCGCCATCACCGCCACCTGGCCCCCCACCCCCCGCCCCGCCCCCCGCCCCGCCCCCTCGCCGGAGGCGGACCGGCTGGAGGCCGCCTGGCTCGGGCGGGCCGTGGGGTGCGTGCTCGGGAAGCCCGTCGAGAAGCTGCCGCTCGTCGGGATCCGCGCACTGGCCCGGGCCGCCGGGAACTGGCCGCTGGACGACTGGTTCACCGCCCGCGGGGTCCCCGCGGAGCTGCTCGCCACGCACCCCTGGAACCGCCGCTCCGCGCCGACCTCCCTGGCCGAGAACATCGACGGGACCCCCGAGGACGACGACCTCAACTACCCGCTGCTGAACCTGCTCCTGATCCAGCGCCACGGCAAGGACTTCACCACCGCGGACGTCGCCCGGCTCTGGCTCGACGAGCTGCCGGCCGGGCGCACCTTCACCGCCGAGCGGGTCGCGTACCGCAACCTCCTCCTCGGCGTGGAGCCGCCCGCCACCGCCACCCGCCACAACCCGTTCCGCGAGTGGATCGGCGCCCTCATCCGCGCCGACGTCCACGGCTGGACCCACCCCGGCGATCCGGTGGCCGCCGCGGCCCAGGCCCACCGGGACGCTGTCCTCACCCACACCGGCAACGGCGTCTACGCCGCCCTGTTCGTCGCCGCCGCCACCGCCGCCGCGGCCTCCCCCGGAGCCGACGCGCACGGCGCGCTCGCCGCCGGACTGGCCGTCGTACCCCCGCGCTCCCGGCTCGCCGAGGCGGTCCGCTTCGCCCTGCGGGCCGCGCACGAGCACCCCCGCTTCGACGACGTGGTCGACCGGCTGCACGAGCGCTACGGCCACTACCACTGGGTGCACGCCGTCCCGAACACCGCGCTGATCGCGGCCGCCCTCACCCACGCCGACGGCGACTTCACCGGCTCCATCTGCCGCGCCGTGTCGGGCGGTTGGGACACCGACTCCAACGGCGCGACCGCGGGCGCGCTCGCCGGGCTGCTCGCCGGCTCACCGGACCGCCTCCCGCACCGCTGGACCGCCCCGCTGAAGAACCGGCTCGCGACCAGCGTCCCCGGCTTCGACGGCATCGGCTTCGACACCCTCGCCCACCTCACCGCACAGGAGGCAGCACGCTCATGACGGCCATCGCCGTGCTCGGCAGCACCAACATGGACCTCGTCGCCTACGTCCCCAAGGCCCCCCGCCTCGGGGAGACCGTCACCGGCCGCGAGTTCCGCACCGTACCCGGCGGAAAGGGCGCCAACCAGGCCGTCGCCGCCGCCCGCAGCGGCGGGGAGGTGACGATGATCGGGGCGGTCGGCGCGGACCCCTTCGGGGTACGGCTGCGCTCCGCGCTCTCGGCCGCCGGGGTGGAGACGGCGGCGCTGCGCACCGTAGAGGGCGCCAGCGGCACCGCGCACATCACCGTGGACGACGAGGGCGGCAACTCGATCATCGTGATCCCGGGCGCCAACGCCAGCGTCACCGGCCTGGAGGCCGGCGACGAGTCCCGGATCGCCGCCTGCGGCTCCCTCCTGCTCCAGCTCGAACTGCCGCTGACCGCCGTCCTGGCGGGCGCCCGCGCCGCCCGCGCACACGGCGTGCGTACGGTCCTCACGCCCGCCCCCGCCCAGCCGCTGCCCGCCGAACTCCTGGCCGTCACCGACCTGTTGGTGCCCAACGAGCACGAGGCGGCAACGCTCACGGGGCTGACCGACCCGCGGCTGGCGGCGGACGCCCTGCTGCACGACGTCCCGGAAGTGGTCATCACCCTCGGCGCGGTCGGGGCCCTGCACGCGGCGCGCGGGCAGGCTCCCTACACCGTGCCCGCGCCCCGGGTCCGGCCCGTGGACACCACAGCGGCCGGGGACACCTTCGTCGGCGCGCTCGCCGTGGCGCTCGGCGAGGGGCGCACCATGCGTGCGGCCCTGGCCTGGGCCTCGGCGGCGGCGGCGCTGTCGGTGCAGCGGGCCGGCGCCCAGGACTCGATGCCCTCGCGCGCCGAGACGGACGCCTTCGCGGGCACCGGACCCCGGCCGTGACCGCCCCCGGCCCGCTCGCCGGGCTGCGCGTCCTCGACCTGGCCACCCTCTTCGCCGGACCGCTGGCCGCGACGATGCTCGGCGACTTCGGCGCCGACGTGCTCAAGGTCGAGCATCCCCGGCTCCCCGACCCGTCGCGCGGCCACGGCCCCGCCAAGGACGGCATCGGCCTGTGGTGGAAGCTGCTGGGCCGCAACAAACGGACCATGACCCTCGACCTGTCCACGCCCGGCGGCCGGGAGGTGCTGCTGCGGCTCGCCTCCGGGTCCGACGTGATCATCGAGAACTTCCGTCCCGGCACCCTGGAGAAGTGGGGGCTGGGCTGGGCGGAGCTGTCCGCCGTCAACCCCCGGCTGGTCCTGACCCGGGTGACCGGCTTCGGCCAGTTCGGCCCCTACGCCCACCGCCCGGGCTTCGGCACCCTCGCCGAGGCCATGAGCGGGTTCGCCGCGATGACCGGGGAGCCCGACGGGCCGCCCACCCTGCCCCCCTTCGGGCTGGCGGACTCGATCGCCGCGCTGGCCACGGCGTACGCCGTCATGGCCGCGCTCGCGGGCCGCGACCGCACCGGGGCGGGGCAGGTCGTGGACCTGGCCATCATCGAGCCGATCCTGACCGTCCTCGGCCCGCACCCGCTCTGGTACGACCAGCTCGGCTACGTGCAGCCCCGCACCGGCAACCGGTCCACGAACAACGCCCCGCGCAACACCTACCGCAGCGCGGACGGCCGCTGGCTGGCCGTCTCCACCTCGGCCCAGTCGATCGCGGAGCGGGTGGTGCGGCTGGTCGGGCGGCCGGAGCTGATCGACGAGCCGTGGTTCACGACGGGCTCGGGGCGCGCCGCGCACGCGGCCGTCCTGGACGACGCGGTCGGCGGGTGGATCGCCCGGCACAAGGCGGACGAGGTGGTCGCGGCCTTCGAGGAGGCACAGGCGGCGGTCGCACCGGTCTACGACGTGCGCGACGTGCTGGCCGATCCGCAGTACGCGGCCCTGGACACGGTCACCGAGGTCGACGACCCGGACCTCGGCCCGCTGCGGATGCAGAACGTCCTCTTCCGGCTCTCCGAGACGCCGGGGGCGATCCGCTGGGCGGGCCGCGCGCACGGCGCGGACACCGAGGCGGTGCTGGCCGAACTGGGATGGTCCGGAGCGGAGATCGACGTCCTGCGGGCCGAGGGGGCGCTGTGATCCTGACCTGGCTGTACGTACCCGGGGACCGGCCGGAGGTGGTCGCGAAGGCGCTCGGCTGCGGCGCGGACGCGGTGATCGTGGACCTGGAGGACGCGGTACCGGTCTCCCGCAAGGAGTACGCCCGCGCGGCCACGGCGGAGCTGCTCCAGCACCGGCCCCCGACTCCGGTGTACGTCCGGGTGAACGCCCTGGACACGCCCTGGGCGCTGGCGGACCTGGCCGCGCTGTCCGCACTGCACGGCCTCTCGGGGCTGCGGCTGCCCAAGATCACGGCGCCGGAACAGATCAGCACGGTCGCGGACCGGACCGGCGGGGTGGCCCTGTACGCGCTGCTGGAGTCGGCGCTGGGCGTGGAGCGCGCGTACGAGATCGCCCGCGCCCACCCGGCGCTGCGCGGGCTCTCCCTCGGCGAGTCGGACCTGCGGGCGGACCTCGGCGTGAGCGCGGACGCGGGGCTCGACTGGCCGCGCTCCCGGGTGGTCGTGGCGGCCCGGGCGGCCGGACTGGCACCCCCGCCGCAGTCCGTCTTCCCGGACATCCGCGACCTGGAGGCACTGGCCGAGTCCTGCGTGCGGGGCCGCGCGCTCGGTTTCCTGGGCCGGGCCGCGATCCACCCGCGGCAGCTGCCCGTGATCGAGCGGACCTACCTGCCCGGGCCCGCGGAGATCGCCGCGGCCGAGCAGGTCGTCGCGGCGGCGCGCCGCGCTCCGGGCGCCCAGGCCCTGCCGGACGGCCGGTTCGTGGATCCGGCGGTCCTGGCGGGCGCGGAGCAGGTCATGGCGCTCTCCCGACGGGAGCCCCGGGTGCTGTCGTGACGCACGCGTGCTCCGCCGGATCGGATCCGGCGGAGCACGGTGTGATGCGGTGACGCGGTGACCCGGTGCGGGTCAGAGCTTCTTGGCTCCGGGCTTCTCGGACGGCTCGGCCTTCGCGGCCTTCTCGGCCTTCGCGAAGTCCACGGCCTTCTGGTCGGTCGCGGAACCGGCCACGTCCTTGCCCTTGCCCTTGCCCTTGTCCGCCGGAGCGTCCTCGCCCTCCGGGGCGCTGCGGATCGGCTCGACGATCTCCTCGCGGCCCGGCCGCAGCCGCGCCGACAGGATCAGGTAGGCCACGGCGGCCACGAAGACCACGATGGCCGTCCACACGTTGAGCCGCAGGCCCAGCACGTGGTGCGCCTCGTCGACCCGCATGTACTCGATCCAGCTGCGCCCGACGCAGTAGGCGGCGACGTAGAGTGCGAACGCCCGGCCGTGGCCCAGCTTGAAGCGGCGGTCGGCCCAGATCACCAGGGCCGCGACGCCGAGGCACCACAGCGACTCGTACAGGAAGGTCGGGTGGTAGGTGCCCGCGACCCGGTTCGGGCCGTCGCTGATCTCCAGCGCCCACGGCACGTCGGTGGCGCGACCGTACAGCTCCTGGTTGAACCAGTTGCCCCAGCGGCCGAAGGCCTGGGCCACCGCGATGCCCGGAGCCAGCGCGTCCGCCCAGGCGGGCAGCGGGATGCCGCGCAGGCGACAGCCGATCCAGGCGCCGACCGCGCCCAGCGCGATCGCGCCCCAGATGCCGAGGCCGCCCTCCCAGATCTTGAAGGCGTCGACCCAGTTGCGGCCCTCGCCGAAGTAGAGCTGGTAGTCGGTGATCACGTGGTAGAGGCGTCCGCCGACCAGGCCGAACGGAACCGCCCACACGGCGATGTCCGCCACCGTGCCCGGCTGGCCACCGCGCGCGACCCAGCGCTTGTTGCCGAGCCAGACGGCGACGAAGACGCCGATGATGATGCAGAACGCGTAGCCGCGCAGCGGGATCGGTCCGAGATGGACCACACCGGTCGACGGGCTGGGAATGTAAGCAAGTTCCATGGCAACCCAGACGCTACCTTGCCGGGCGGTGGGCACCGCAACCCGCCCGGCAAGCTGGCGTCAAATCGACACCTGCCGATCATCCGGCGGGCACGGGCCCGAGCCCTCCGGATCAGTCCCCGTCGACCGCCGAAGTGCCCGTCGCATTGCCGGACGAGGTGCCCGACGAGGTGCCCGACGAGGTGCCGGACGAGGTGCCCGACGACGTACCCGTGGAGCCACGGGCCGAGCTGCGGGCCGAGGGCCGCCCCGATGCCGATGCCGATGCCGACGGGCGCGCCGACGCCTGCGGCGACCCCTCGGGCGAGGACTGCGCGGGGGCTCCGGCGCCGGCCGCCGCCGTGACCTTCGCCTTCAGCTTCTCCGGGGTGAGCGGATTGGCCTGGTCCGCGAAGATGTCCTTGCCGTCGAGCAGGATCGTGGGCGTGCCGCGGAACTTCTGCGCCTTGAAGGCGTCGTACGACTTGGCGACCCAGCTGTTGTGGGTCCCGCCCTCGACGCACTGGCGGAAGGCGGGGGTGTCCAGGCCGTCCACCTTGCCGGCCAGCTCGATCAGCCGGGCGTTCTTGCCGTAGGCGTCGTCGACCTCCTTCGGCTGGTTCTCGAAGAGGACGTCGTGGTACGCCGGGAACTTCCCGACGTCCTGCGCGCAGGCCGCGGCATTGGCCGCCTTCTGGGAGCCGCTGCCGCTCATGTTGCCGTCGATCAGCGTCACCAGGTGGTACTCGACCTTGAGCTGCCCCTTCCCGACGAGATCGTGGATGGTGGCGCGGTAGGCGTCCTCGAAGGACTTGCAGGCCGGGCAGCGGAAGTCCTCCCAGACCGTCAGGGTCGACTTCGCGGAGTCCTTGCCGTTCTGGATCGCGAGGGCGTCCTTCCCCGTGGCACCCGAGGGGGCCACGACCGGGCCGGCCTTGTCCTTGTCCGCGCCGCTCTTGCCCGCATTGGCCGCGAGCAGACCGACTACGGCCGCGAGGCCCAGTACGCCGACGACCGCGGCGGACACCACCAGGGTCCGGCGGCGCTTGTCCTTGCTCTTCTGCCGCTCGCGCTCCACCAGGAGTCGCTCGCGGGCCGTTCTCTTCGCATCGCGGTTCGCACCGTCGTTCTTGTCACTCACGCCCCGCCAAACGAAGCGGGGAGGCACTCTCGTGCCTCCCCGCTCCCACATCCACCCGAACGGGCTACAGAACCCCGTTCGCGATCAGCCGCGCCTAGTTCCTGCGTACGCCTTCCGCAAGCTCGCCCGCCAAAGCCCGCACGGCGGCGAGGCCGGCCGGGAGGTCGGGGGCGTCGAGGAGGAGCTTGACGAAGGCCGAGCCGACGATCACGCCGTCCGCGAAGACCGCGACCTCCTTCGCCTGCGCCGCGTTCGAGACGCCCAGGCCGACGCAGACCGGGAGGTCGGTGGTCTTGCGGGTGCGGGCGACCAGGTCCTGGGCCTGTTCGCCGACCGAGACCCGGGTCCCCGTGACACCCATCAGCGACGCCGCGTAGACGAAACCGGAACCGGCCGCCGTGATCGTCGCCAGACGGGCGTCCTTGCTGGAGGGCGCCACGACGAACACCGTCGCCAGACCGTGCTTGTCGGCGTGCTCGCGCCACAGCGCGGACTCCTGGACCGGCAGGTCCGGCAGGATGCACCCCGCACCACCCGCCGCCGCCAACTCCGCGGCGAACCGCTCCACGCCGTACCGGTCGATCGGGTTCCAGTACGTCATCACCAACACCGGCGCACCCGTCGCCTCATGCGCCTCACGCACCGTGCGCAGCACGTCGGCGATCTTCACCCCGCCGCGGAGCGCGATGTCGTCCGCGGTCTGGATCACCGGACCGTCCAGGACCGGGTCACTGTGCGGCAGGCCGACCTCGACCACGTCCGCGCCACCCGCGATGACGGCCTTGACCGCCTCGATCCCACCGTCCACCGTCGGGAAACCCGCCGGGAGATACGCCACCAGCGCCGCCCGGTTCTCCGCCTTGGCCTTCGCCAGGGTCTCGCTCAGCAGCTGGACGTTGCCCTGTCCCGCAGTCGTGGTGCTCACTTGCTCTCCCCCTCGGTGCCGTCGTAGAGGCCGAAGTAGCGGGCCGCCGTGTCCATGTCCTTGTCACCGCGTCCGGACAGGTTCACGATGATCAACCCGTCCTTGCCCAGCTCCTTGCCCAACTCCAACGCCCCCGCCAGCGCGTGCGCCGACTCGATCGCCGGAATGATGCCCTCCGTACGGGACAACAGACGCAGGGCCTGCATCGCCTGGTCATCGGTCACCGCCCGGTACTCGCCCCGGCCCGCGTCCTTCAAATACGCGTGCTCCGGACCGATCCCCGGATAGTCCAGACCCGCCGAGATCGAATACGGCTCGGTGATCTGACCCTCCTCGTCCTGCAGGACATAGGAACGCGAACCATGCAGGATCCCCGGCTCACCCGCCGACAACGTCGCCGCGTGCTCACCCGTCTCGATCCCGTGCCCCGCCGGCTCGAACCCCACCAGACGCACCCCCGCGTCCGGAATGAACGCGTGGAAGAGACCGATCGCGTTCGACCCGCCCCCCACACACGCCGCGACCGCGTCCGGCAACCGCCCCACACGCTCCAAGATCTGCCGACGCGCCTCCACACCGATCACCCGGTGGAAATCACGCACCATCGCCGGGAACGGATGCGGACCCGCGACCGTACCGAACAAATAATGCGTACGGTCCACATTCGCGACCCAGTCACGGAACGCCTCGTTGATCGCGTCCTTCAACGTCCGCGAACCCGACTTCACCGCGATGACCTCGGCACCCAACATCCGCATCCGCGCCACATTCAACGCCTGACGCTCCGTGTCGATCTCACCCATGTAGATCGTGCACTCAAGACCGAACAACGCACACGCCGTCGCCGTCGCCACACCGTGCTGACCCGCACCGGTCTCCGCGATCACCCGCGTCTTCCCCATGCGCTTGGTCAACAACGCCTGACCCAACACATTGTTGATCTTGTGCGAACCCGTGTGGTTCAGATCCTCACGCTTCAGGAAGACCGTCGCCCCACCCGCGTGCTCCGCGAACCGCGGCACCTCGGTCAACGCACTCGGACGACCCGTGTAATTCACCAACAGATCATTCAACTCGGCCGCGAACGCCGGATCGACCTTCGCCTTCTCATACTCGGCCGCAACCTCATCCACCGCGGCGACCAACGCCTCCGGAATGAACTTGCCACCGAAATCACCGAAATAGCCCTCGGCGGTGGGGACGGAACCCTCGGGGTCCGGAATGAAGAACTCACTGGACGGCATGCCAGTACTCCTACGGAAGCAATCGGGTGGGATTCACCGTATTGCGCCGAGGGTCCCGAACGTGTCCGGCTCCACCACGGCCAAAGCGGCCGCGGAGCGCGGATCAGGGCAGGGGACGGCTACGACGCGGCTCCGCCGCGCCATCGCATGCCGTTGACCTGGCCGGGCTCCGACCCGATCACGTACCGGACCCGGCGCCCTCGCACGCGCCGGGCCGGGGCGCGGCAGCCGCGGGGGCGGCAGCCGCGCGCCAGGGGCGCGTGGGCCGACGGCACGCCGACCAGGCCGGGGAGGCCGGGTCGGGTGCGGGCGGCGCGGGCGGACGGCATCACGGTCTGGGTCAGCTCCGCCCGTGGCGCAGGGCGGGGTGGGCGCCGGCGGCGACCAGGTCGGCCACGGCGCTCTTCGGGTCACGGCCGGTGACCAGGGATTCGCCCACGAGGACGGCGTCGGCGCCCTCGTTCGCGTAGGCGATGAGGTCGTGCGGTCCGCGGATGCCGGACTCGGCGACCTTCACGATGTGGGCCGGGATCTCGGGGGCGACCCGCTCGAAGGTCGAGCGGTCCACCTTGAGGTCCTTGAGGTTGCGCGCGTTGACGCCGATGATCTTGGCGCCGGCGGCGACCGCGCGCTCGGCCTCCTCCTCGTCGTGGACCTCGACGAGCGGGGTGAGGCCGATGGACTCGGCCCGCTCGATGAGGGAGACGAGGGCCTCCTGCTCCAGGGCCGCGACGATCAGCAGCACGAGGTCGGCGCCGTAGGCGCGGGCCTCCCACAGCTGGTACGCCGTGACGATGAAGTCCTTGCGCAGGATGGGAACGTCCACCCGTGCTCGTACGGCTTCCAGGTCCGCGAGGGAACCGCCGAAACGGCGCTCCTCGGTCAGGACGGAGATGACGGCGGCGCCGCCCGCCTCGTAATCGGCGGCCAGCCCTGCCGGGTCTGCGATCGCGGCGAGCGCGCCCTTGGACGGGCTGGAGCGCTTCACCTCACAGATCACCTTGACGCCTTCGCCACGAAGGGCGGCGACGCCGTCCTTGGCCTGGGGCGCCTTGGCGGCACGCTCCTTGAGCTCGTCGAGGCTGACGCGCGACTGCCTTTCGGCAAGGTCGGCGCGGACCCCTTCGATGATCTCGTCGAGCACACTCACGCGAGCGGCCCCCTTCCGGGTCGGTCGACTGGTTCAAGGTCAGCAATCAAATGGTATCCGCAGGAGGCACTCGCCTCTGCACACGATTGACGGCGTCCCATTGACTGGACATTCGGAATCTGCTCTTCAATCCGGGCGGCGTACGGCCTCACGGGGCCAGCGCCGACCCGAAGGGCAGGTTTCGGACAACGGCGAAAATCAGCGCCACGGCTCCGATTCCCCACCAGTACAGCGGTGCGAGGGCCAGCCGCGGGGTCGGCCCGCCGCGATAGGCGCGAATCAGCCACAGGATCATGAAGCCGGCGAAGACGAAGTAGCCGATGACCGCCATGGCGTTCGCGCCGAGAGCGGTGATCAGATCGCCGTGGGCGAACGCGTGGGCGCTGCGCAGACCGCCGCAGCCGGGGCACAGGATCCCGGTCAGCCGGAACAGCGGGCACACCGGGTAGTGGCCCGGTTCGTACGGGTCCACGGCGGCGACGTAGCCGAGGGCCGAGGCGGCCACGGCCAGCGTGAGCGCCGGAGCGGCGAGGCGACGGGCCCGGGTGGGGGCGGCGGGCGCGGCGCCGGGCGGCCCGGGCGTCGCCAGCGGGGTGCGTGAGGCGTCCACGCGCTGATTCTCGCCGGTCATGACAAAAGGCGCAGCCCGACGGGGCCGCGCCTTTCGATTCCGCTCCGGAACATCAGACCTTCGCGGCCTTGGCGGCCTTCGCGGCGGCGATGACCGTCGCGAGGTCCTTGTGCTCGGCCTTCGGCGCGCCCATGCCCGCCGCCTTCATCGCCATGCCGACGACGCCGCCCAGCGCCACGATGACCAGTCCGGCGATGAAGCCGGTCAGGTTCGCCAGCACCATGAAGGCGCCGGACACGCAGAAACCGACGAAAGCGATGATGACACCGGTCCAGGCGGCCGGGGTGTGTCCGTGGTCAGTGCCCGCCATGAGTTGCTCCTCGTTGGTCTGTGTTGGTCTGTGTTGCTCTGTCGAACGCGTCTGTACGACCGCCCGGCCATCGTTTTCCTCATTGTCCCGCACCCGGGACGCCCCTCGCGCACGGGGGGTGAGCAGGCTTTCAGCGCCCGCTCGTGGGGTCCTCGCCCCGGTCCAGCGCCTTCCACAGGTCCTCCGGCCGGTCCGGGTCCACCACCGGCGCCTTGCGTGGCCGGGGCGTGCCGTCGCGCTCGTAGCGACCGCCCATCGCGGGCCAGCTCCGGCCGAAGCGCAGGGCCAGCAGCCCGGCCAGCAGGATCAGGAGCGCGCCCCCCGCCGTCACGTACGGCCACGCCGTGTGGGTCAGCGCGGCCGCGTGGGCGGCGGTGTCCGCGGTCGTACGGGCGGCCGCGTCGTCCAGCGCCGCCCGGTCGCCGGCCCCCGCCAGCGCGGTGAGGACCGCGCCGAGGCCGCTCAGCGCGAGCAGGGCGGAGACCAGCAGCCGGCTGCGGCCGCGTACGGCGAAGACGGCGACCAGGGCCGCGAGGGCCACGATGGCCAGGGCCGCGGGGACCCCGGTGACCGCCCGCCCGTCGGCCGACAGCGGCAGCGCGCCGCCCCCGGCCGCGGCGGCGGTGCCGCGCGCCCAGGTCCGGCCCGAGGCCAGCAGGACGACGGTGGCGCCGAGCGCGCCGAGCAGCAGGGCCGCGGCGACGCTGCGGCGGCTGCCGCCGCCGCGCGCGGCGGCCGCATCGGCTTCCGGGTCGGCGGCGGGATCGGTTCGGGGTGGGGGTACGGCGCTCACGTACCCCACTATCCCCTACCGCTTCAGGCGGAGTGGAGCCGGTTCGCCGCTCCGACCGCGCGGAGCACCGCGGCAGCCTTGTTGCGGCACTCGGCGTCCTCCAGCTCGGGCACGGAATCGGCCACGACCCCGGCTCCGGCCTGCACGTACGCCGTGCCGTCGCGCAGCAGCGCGGTGCGGATGGCGATGGCCGTGTCGGCGTCACCGGCGAAGTCGAGGTAGCCGACGCAGCCGCCGTAGAGCCCGCGGCGGGAGGGCTCCAGCTCCTCGATGATCTGCATGGCGCGCGGCTTGGGCGCCCCGGACAGGGTGCCGGCCGGGAAGCAGGCGGTCAGCACGTCGAAGGCGGTCCGGTCCTCGGCGACGCGGCCGGTGACGGTCGAGACGATGTGCATGACGTGCGAGTACTTCTCGATGCTCATGAAGTCGACGACCTCGACGCTGCCGGGTTCGCAGACCCGGCCGAGGTCGTTGCGGCCGAGGTCCACGAGCATGAGGTGCTCGGCGCGCTCCTTGGGGTCGGCCAGCAGCTCCTCGGCGAGGTCGTGGTCCTCCTGCGGGGTGGCGCCGCGGTGCCGGGTACCGGCGATGGGGTGGACCATGGCCCGCCCGTCCTCGACCTTGACCAGGGCCTCGGGGCTGGAGCCGACGACGTCGAAGCCGTTCTCGAAGCGGAAGAGGTACATGTACGGGGACGGGTTGGTGGCGCGCAGCACCCGGTAGACGTCCAGGGCGGAGGCGGTGCAGGGGGTCTCGAACCGCTGCGAGGGCACGACCTGGAAGGCCTCGCCCGCGCGGATGCGTTCCTTGACGTCCTCGACGGCCGCCTGGTACTTCTCGCCGCCCCACAGGGCCGAGTACGCGGGCAGCTCGGAGGCCGGCAGCGGCGCGGGCGTGTACGGCGCCGGGCGGGAGAGGTCGGCCTCCATCGCGTCGAGCCGGGCGACGGCGTCGGCGTACGCCTCGTCGACGCCCGTGTCGAGGTCGTTGTGGTTGATCGCGTTGGCGATCAGGAGGACCGTGCCGTCCCAGTGGTCGAGGACCGCGATGTCCGAGGTGAGCAGCATCGTCAGCTCGGGGAGTTCGAGGTCGTCGCGGGTGTGCTCGCCGATCCGCTCCAGCCGGCGCACGATGTCGTAGCCCAGGTAGCCGACCATGCCGCCGGTGAAGGGCGGCAGACCGCCCGAGAGGTCGCGCGGGGTGTGCAGGGCCTCGACGGTGGCGCGCAGCGCGTCGAGGGGGTCGCCGGTGGTGGGCACGCCGACGGGCGGGGTGCCGATCCAGTGCGCCTCGCCGCCGCGGACCGTGAGGGTCGCGTCACTGCGGACGCCGACGAAGGAGTAGCGCGACCAGGAGCGGCCGTTCTCGGCCGACTCCAGCAGGAACGTGCCCGGGCGCTCGGCGGCCAGCTTGCGGTAGAGGCCGACCGGGGTGTCCCCGTCGGCGAGGAGGCGGCGGCTGACGGGGATGACCCGGCGGTCGGCCGCGAGCTTGCGGAACGTTTCAAGATCCATGGCGTGCGACCTTACCTATTCGGCTTCGGCGGGGCGGAGGAGGACGTCGGTGTCGAAGCAGGTGCGGGTGCCGGTGTGGCAGGCCGCGCCGACCTGGTCGACCCGGACGAGCACGGTGTCGGCGTCGCAGTCGAGGGCGACGGACTTCACGTGCTGGAAGTGGCCGGAGGTGTCTCCCTTGACCCAGTACTCCTGGCGGCTGCGGGACCAGTACGTGCAGCGGCCGGTGGTCAGGGTGCGGTGCAGGGCCTCGTCGTCCATCCAGCCGAGCATGAGCACCTCACCGGTGTCGTACTGCTGGGCGATGGCGGGCACCAGACCGTCCGCGGAGCGCTTGAGGCGCGCGGCGATCGCGGGGTCGAGGGAGGACGTACTCATGGGGACCATTGTGCCGCGCGGGGCGGGCGATTACGGAGGACTGTCCGCCTGATGAGCAGGCGCGGGGCCGGTTCCGGTCGTAGGCTGGCCCGCATGTCTACCCATGCGAAGCGTGAACGACTGCTGCTGGCGGACCTGTTGGAGTCGGCGGGGCCCGAGGCCCCGACGCTGTGCGAGGGCTGGCGGACCCGGGAACTGGCGGCGCACGTGGTGGTGCGGGAGCGTCGGCCGGACGCGGCGGGCGGGATCCTGCTGAACGTGCTCAAGGCCCGGCTGGACAAGGCGATGGCCGAGTACGCGGCCAAGCCGTACGAGGAACTGATCCAGCTGATCAGGACCGGCCCGCCGAAGATGTCGGTGTACTCGCTGAAGCAGATCGACGAGGCCGCGAACGCGGTGGAGTTCTACGTCCACGCGGAGGACGTGCGCCGGGCCCAACCGGACTGGTCGCCCCGCGAGCTGGACCCGGTGTTCTCGGACTCGCTGTGGTCGCGCCTGGAGAAGCTGGCCCGCCTGACGGGCCGCCGCTCCCCGGTGGGCCTGGTGCTGCGCCGCCCGAACGGCCAGACGGCGGTGGCCCACAAGGGCACGCCGGTGGTCACGGTGACGGGCGATCCCGGCGAGCTGACCCTGTTCTGCTTCGGCCGTCAGGACGCGTCGCGGATCGAACTGGACGGCGAGAAGGACGCGGTGGCGAAACTGACGGCGGCGAAGCTGGGCCTCTAGGCCCTGTCGTCAGTCGCCCGGGCCCGGTCCCGCCGAGAGTCGCCGCTCCAGCGGGGTGCGCATGCTGGGGCGTACGCGCAGGTCGCCGAAGAAGGCGGCCAGGCGTGCGCTCTCGGCCTCGATGGCGCGGCGGGCGTCGCGGCCGGGGTCGGATCCGGTCAGGAGCGCGGTGACGATCTCGCCGTCGGGTCGCTGCGTCCAGCCGCCCACGATCCGGCCGTCCCACCACAGGGTGGGCCCGATGTTGCCGTTGTTGTCGAAGAGCTCGGGGACGTGGGCCGGGTCCAGGTACCAGTCGCGCTGGATCCAGCCCATGGGGGTGGGGTCGAGCGAGGGCAGCAGGACGGCGGCGGGTTCGGGGGCGGCGGGAGCCTCCAGCTGGGCGGGCAGGGCGTGGGCCGGCCCGTGGCCCAGGTCGACGTCGACGGTGTCGATCCGGGCCAGCGCCTTGCGGGTGTCGGTGAGCGTCCAGCCGGTCCACCACTTGAGGTCCGCGGTGGTGGCGGGGCCGAAGGCGGCGAGGTAGGCGGCGGCCAGTTCGGCCCTGGCCAGGTCGACGGGCAGCTCGGGGTGGGGCTCGGCGGGCATCCAGCGGAACTGCGAGGAGGCCCAGCTGCCGAGCGGGCGTCCGCGGCGGATGCGGCCCTCGGCGGCGAGCACGGACAGGACCCGGCTGGTGATGCGCGGCCTGGCCTCGTAGGGCTTGCCCGGCGCCACCACGATCACCTCCTTCAACCGGGGCACCGCGTCGGCGAGTTGGGTCGCCGACGCCTCCCCGCGCTCGGCGAGGGCGGCGAGCACGGCGGCCTCGGTCCGGGCCAACCAGTCGGCGTCGTGACCGAGTTGCTCGGCCAGCACCTTCAGGAGCCCGGTGCGCTCGCGGGCGGCCACGGCGCGGGCGGTGGAGGCGTCGACGACGGGGGCCAGGGCGCGGGGCACGACGAACATGGTGCGGCGCATGCACAGCATCCGCGCCAGGCTCCGGTCGGTGTACAGGGCCCGCTCCAGCTCCGCCGCCGAGGGGGTGGCCATCCGGGCGGCCGCGCTGAGGTACACGCTGGCGGGATCGGTGGCGTGCAGGGCGAGCAGGGCGTCGACGACCTGCTCGGGGGTGGCGGCGCGGGTCGCGGGCGTCAGCAGGTGGCGCGTCACGAGCAGGGCGCGGCGGTGCTCGTCGCCGATTCTCGGCCGGGTGGCGGTCATGGCGCCACGCTAAGGGGGCAGGCGGACAGATCCCGTCCTACTTCCCGCGCGCCACGCGTACGGGCCCTCAGGCGAAGGTGAGCTCCGCCCGGCGGACCAGGGGCGCGGCGGTGCCGACGACGGCGCCCGCCATGCTCAGCGCGCCACCCGCGAGGAACACGGGGACGATGCCCCACAGCTCGACGGCCACGCCGAAGGCGGGGTAGGCCAGCGGGGCCAGGCCGACGGCGGTGAAGGCCATCACCGAGCTGACCCGACCGAGGTACGAGGGGTCCGTGGCCGTCTGGATGAGGGCGATGGCCAGGCCCCCGCAGATCCCGCACACCAGGCCCCCCGCCACCGCGAGCCCCACCGCGACCGGCAGGCTCGGCGCCAGGGCCAGGGCTCCGATGGCGGCCGATCCGACGATCAGGGTGAGGTTCTGCACCGCCCCCGCCCGCGGCACCCCGCGCACCAGGGTCAGCAGCAGGGCGCTGGAGGCCGCCCCGGCCCCGAAGGCCCCGACGACCCAGCCGACCCCCGACGCGCCCCAGCCGCGCTCCTCGGCCAGGAGGAGCAGGCCGACGCTGAGCGGGGCGGACGTACCGAGCTGGCTGAGGGTGCCGGAGAGGATCAGCGGGCCGATCAGACGGTGGTGGCGTATGTAGGCCAGGCCCGAACGCAACTGCTGCCAGGGGGATTCCGGGCGCCCTTCCCCCGGCGCGTCGGACGCCGTCGGCAGCGGGCCGAGGCGGACCGCCACCAGGAGGGCCAGGGAGAGCCCGAACAGGGCCGCGGCCACCGCGAAGGCGGCCGCCGGGCCGCCCAGCCCCATGGCCAGACCGGCCACCGGCGGCCCGGCGGTGTTGCCCACGCGCTCGACCAGGCTGCGCAGCCCCTGGACCCGGACGAGGCGCCCGGGTCCGGCGATCCGCGGCGGCAGCGCCCCCACGGCCGGCATGAAGAGCGCGTCGACGGCGCCGAACAGCAGGGCGACGGCGACCAGCAGCCACAGCCCGGGCGAGGTGAGGGCGACCACCGCGGCCAGGGCGAGCACCACCGCGCAGCGCACCGCGTCGGAGGAGATGACGACCAGGCGGGGGCCGAAGCGGTCGGCCACCACTCCCCCGCCCAGCATCAGCAGGGCGCGCGGCACCGCCCCGGCCGCCATGACCAGGCCGACCTGCGCGGGCCCGGCGGTCTGCGCCGCCGCCCAGCCGAGGGCGAGGAAGTAGATCCCGTCGCCGACGAGCGAGGCGGCGTAGGCCGTGAGCCAGCGCCAGACGTTCCGGTTCATCCGAGTCCCCCCAGACCCGTCGGCGGACGGACGTCTCAGCGGACCGGGTGTCCGGCCCCCCGCAGCGCGTCCTTGACCTGGCCGATGCGCAGGTCTCCGAAGTGGAACACCGAGGCCGCGAGCACCGCGTCGGCGCCCGCCGCGACCGCCGGGGCGAAGTCGGACAGTTTGCCCGCGCCGCCCGAGGCGATCACCGGGACGCTGACGTGCTGGCGCACGGCCGCGATCATCTCGGTGTCGTAGCCGTCCTTCGTACCGTCGGCGTCCATCGAGTTCAACAGGATTTCCCCGGCGCCGAGTTCGGCGGCGCGGTGGGCCCATTCGACGGCGTCGATGCCGGTGCCCCGGCGGCCGCCGTGGGTGGTGACCTCGAAGGTGCCGGCCGCGGTGCGCCGTGCGTCGACGGACAGGACGAGGACCTGGCGGCCGAAGCGTTCGGCGATCTCCTGGATCAGCTCGGGGCGGGCGATGGCGGCGGTGTTGACGCCGACCTTGTCCGCGCCCGCGCGCAGCAGCTTGTCCACGTCGTCCGCGGTGCGCACGCCGCCGCCGACGGTGAGCGGGATGAAGACCTGCTCGGCGGTGCGGCGCACCACGTCGTAGGTGGTCTCGCGGTTGCCGGAGGAGGCGGTGATGTCGAGGAAGGTCAGCTCGTCGGCGCCCTCGGCGTCGTACAGCTTGGCCATCTCGACGGGGTCGCCGGCGTCGCGCAGGTTCTGGAAGTTGACGCCCTTGACGACCCGGCCGTTGTCCACGTCCAGGCAGGGGATCACCCGTACGGCCAGGGTCATGCGCTCTCTCCTCGGTAGGCCTCGACCTCGACCTCGACGACCAGGCTGGGGTCGATGAAGCCGGACACGATGATCATGGAGGCGGCGGGCCGGACGGCGTCGAACAGCTCCTTGTGCGCGCGGCCCACCTCGTCCACGTCCCGGGCGTGCGTGATGTACATCCGGGTGCGCACGACGTGCTCGGGGCCGAGGCCCGCCTGCGCGAGGGCGTCGAAGGCGACCTTGAAGGAGTTCATGGCCTGCTCGTAGGGGCCGCCCGCGGCGATCTGGCCGCCCACCACGGAGGTGCAGCCGGAGACCAGGACCAGACCGTTGGGGAGGGCGACGGCGCGGGAGTAGCCGACGGCCTCCTCCCAGGGGCCGCCGGAGGAGATCTTGCGCACCTCGCTCACAGGGCCACCGCCTTCAGGGCCTCTTCGAGGGTGAAGGCCTTCGCATACAGGGCCTTGCCGACGATCGCGCCCTCGACGCCCTGCGGGACCAGCGCGGCCAGTGCCCGCAGGTCGTCCAGCGAGGAGATGCCGCCGGAGGCGACGACGGGCCGGTCGGTGGCGGCGCAGACGTTCGTGAGCAGCTCCAGGTTGGGGCCGGTCAGGGTGCCGTCCTTGCCGATGTCGGTGACGACGTAGCGGGCGCAGCCTTCGGAGTCCAGGCGGGCGAGGGCCTCGTAGAGGTCGCCGCCCTCGCTGGTCCAGCCGCGGCCCTTGAGGGTCGTGCCGCGCACGTCGAGCCCGACCGCGATCTTGTCGCCGTGCTCGGCGATGACCTTGGCGACCCAGTCCGGGGTTTCCAGGGCGGCGGTGCCGAGGTTGACCCGGGTGCAGCCGGTGGCGAGGGCCGCGGCGAGCGTGGCGTCGTCGCGGATGCCGCCGGAGAGTTCGACCTTGATGTCCATGGCGCCGGTGATCTCGGCGACCAGGGCGCGGTTGTCACCGGTGCCGAAGGCGGCGTCGAGGTCGACCAGGTGCAGCCATTCGGCGCCGGAGGCCTGCCAGGAGAGGGCGGCCTGGAGCGGCGAGCCGTAGGAGGTCTCGCTGCCGGACTCGCCGTGCACCAGGCGGACCGCCTGGCCGTCGCGGACGTCGACGGCGGGCAGCAGCTCGAGCGTGCCCGCCGGGTTCACCAGATTCGCCATCAGAGAGTCTCGATCCAGTTGGTGAGGAGCTGGGCACCGGCGTCGCCGGACTTCTCGGGGTGGAACTGGGTGGCCCACAGGGCGCCGTTCTCCACCGCCGCGACGAAGGGCTCGCCGTGCGTGGCCCAGCTGACCTTGGGGGCGCGGATCAGCGGGTTGGTGACTTCGAGGCTCCACTCGCGCACCGCGTAGGAGTGCACGAAGTAGAAGCGCGCGTCGTCGTCCAGGCCGGCGAAGGCCTGGCTGTCGGCGGGTGCGTCGACGGTGTTCCAGCCCATGTGGGGGACGATCGGGGCCTTGAGCGGCTCGACCGTGCCGGGCCATTCGTCGAGGCCCTCGGTCTCCACGCCGTGCTCGATGCCGCGCTCGAAGAGGATCTGCATGCCGACGCAGATGCCCATGACCGGGCGTCCGCCGGAGAGCCTGCGACCGATGATCCAGTCGCCGCGGACCCCCTTGAGGCCGCGCATGCAGGCCTCGAAGGCGCCGACGCCGGGCACCAGCAGGCCGTCGGCGTCCATGGCCTTGTCGTAGTCGCGGGTGATCTCCACCTCGGCGCCGACGCGCGCGAGCGCGCGCTCGGCGGAGCGGACGTTGCCGAAGCCGTAGTCGAAGACGACGACCTTCTTGGTGGGCCGGGTGGGCCGGGCGGTGCGGGTGGGGGTCTCGTCGCTCATTCCCAAATCCCTTGGATGCGCAGGACTCCGGCGGCCAGACACATCGCGGAGCCGATGGCGAGCAGGATGACGACCGACTTGGGCATCTTCTGCTTCTGGAAGGAGTAGACGCCGCCGGCCAGGAAGAGGCCGAGGACGATCAGGATGGTGTTGAGGCCGTTCACGGTTAGAGGGCGCCCTTCGTGGAGGGAAGGATGCCCGCGGCGCGCGGATCGAACTCGGCGGCGTAGCGCAGGGCCCGGGCGAGGGCCTTGAACTGGCACTCCACGATGTGGTGGGCGTTGCGCCCGTACGGGACGTGGATGTGCAGGGCGATCTGCGCCTGCGCGACGAACGACTCGAAGATGTGCCGGGTCATGGTCGTGTCGTAGGACCCGATCATCGGCGCCATGTTCTCGGGCTCGGTGTGCACCAGGTAGGGGCGGCCCGACAGGTCGACGGTGACCTGGGCGAGGGACTCGTCCAGCGGCACCGTGCAGTTGCCGAAGCGGTAGATGCCGACCTTGTCGCCGAGGGCCTGCTTGAAGGCGGCGCCCAGCGCCAGCGCGCTGTCCTCGATGGTGTGGTGGCTGTCGATGTGCAGGTCGCCCTCGGTCTTGACGGTGAGGTCGAAGAGGCCGTGGCGGCCGAGCTGGTCGAGCATGTGGTCGTAGAAGCCCACACCGGTGGACACGTCGACCTTGCCGGTGCCGTCGAGGTCTATCTCGACGAGGACCGAGGTCTCCTTGGTCGTCCGTTCGACTCTTCCGATGCGGCTCATGCCTGCTGCTCCTTCTTCAGTGCGCGAACCGCTTCCAGGAACGCGTCGTTCTCGGCCGGGGTGCCCGCGGTGACCCGCAGCCATCCTGGTACGCCGTTGTCCCGGACCAGGACGCCCTGGTCGAGGATCTGCCGCCATGCGGTGGGGGAGTCCGCGAACGTCCCGAACTGCACGAAGTTCGCGTCGGACGCGGTGACCTCGTAGCCCATGGCGAGCAGTTCGGTGACCAGCCGGTCGCGTTCGGCCTTGAGCTGCTCGACGTAGCCGAGCAGGGTGTCGGTGTGTTCCAGGGCGGCCAGCGCGGTCGCCTGGGTGACGGCGGAGAGGTGGTACGGCAGGCGCACCAGCTGTACGGCGTCCACGACGGCGGGGTGCGCCGCGAGGTAGCCCAGGCGCAGTCCGGCGGCGCCGAAGGCCTTGGACATGGTCCGGGAGACCACCAGGTTCGGCCGGCCTTCGAGCAGCGGCAGGAGCGAGTCCCGGTGGCTGAACTCGACGTACGCCTCGTCCACGATCACCAGCGACGGGCGGGCGGCCTGGGCGGCCTCGTAGAGGGCCAGGACCGTCTCGGCCTCGACCGCCGTGCCCGTCGGGTTGTTGGGCGAGGTGATGAAGACGACGTGCGGGGCGTGCTCCGCGATCGCCCGGGCGGCCGCGTCCGCGTCGATGCGGAAGTCGTCGCGGCGCGGACCGGAGATCCAGTCGGTGCCGGTGCCGCGGGCGATCAGGGCGTGCATCGAGTACGAGGGCTCGAAGCCGATCGCGGTGCGGCCGGGTCCGCCGAAGGTCTGGAGCAGCTGCTGGAGGACCTCGTTGGAGCCGTTGGCGGCCCATACGTTCTCCCGCGCGACCGGGTGCTTGCCGGTGCGGGTGAGGTAGGCGGCCAGCTCGGTGCGCAGCTCGACCGCGTCCCGGTCGGGGTAGCGGTTGAGGGTGCGGGCGGCCTCGGCGACGCGCTCCGCGATGCGGGCGACGAGCTCCTCGGGCAGGGGGTACGGGTTCTCGTTGGTGTTGAGCTGGACGGGTACGTCGAGCTGCGGCGCGCCGTAGGGGGTCTGGCCGCGGAGCTCGTCGCGGATGGGGAGGTCGTCGATGCCGAGATCGGCGTTCACGGGCCGGGTCACCGCTGGGGAACCTTCCATCCGAAGCGCGCCTTGAGGGCGGCGCCGTGCGCGGGCAGGTCCTCGGCCTCGGCGAGGGTGACCACGTGGTGGGCGACCTCGGCGAGGGCGTCGCGGCTGTAGTCCACGATGTGGATGCCGCGCAGGAAGGACTGCACGGACAGGCCCGATGAGTGGCAGGCGCAGCCGCCGGTGGGCAGCACGTGGTTGGAGCCGGCGCAGTAGTCGCCGAGGGAGACCGGGGACCACGGGCCGACGAAGATCGCGCCCGCGTTGCGCACCCGGGCGGCCCAGGCGGCCGCGTCGGCGGTCTGGACCTCCAGGTGTTCGGCGCCGTACGCGTCGACCACCTTCAGGCCGTCCTCCAGGCTGTCGACCAGGACGATCGCGGACTGGCGGCCCGCCAGGGCGGGCTTGATCCGGTCCTCGACGTGCTTGGACGCCGCGACCTGCGGGGCCAGCTCGCGCTCGACGGCCTCGGCCAGCTGGACGGAGTCCGTGACGAGGACGGCGGCGGCCAGCGGGTCGTGCTCGGCCTGGCTGATCAGGTCGGCGGCGACGTGCACGGGGTCGGCCGTGGAGTCCGCGAGGACCGCGATCTCGGTGGGGCCGGCCTCGGTGTCGATGCCGATCTTGCCGGTGAAGTAGCGCTTGGCGGCGGCGACCCAGATGTTGCCGGGGCCGGTCACCATGTTCGCCGGGGCGCACTCGTCCGTGCCGTACGCGAACATCGCCACGGCCTGGGCGCCGCCGGCCGCGTACACCTCGTCGACGCCGAGCAGCGCGCAGGCGGCCAGGATCGTCGGGTGCGGCAGGCCGTCGAAGTCGGCCTGCGGCGGGGACGCGAGCGCGATCGATCCGACGCCCGCCTCCTGCGCCGGGACGACGTTCATGACCACGGAGGACGGGTACACCGAGCGGCCGCCGGGCGCGTAGAGGCCCACGCGCTCGACCGGGACCCACTTCTCGGTGACGGTGCCGCCGGGGACGACCTGGGTGGTGTGCTCGGAGCGGCGCTGCTGTGCGTGCACGATCCGGGCGCGCCGGATCGACTCCTCCAGGGCCGCGCGGACGGCCGGATCCAGTCCCTCCAGGGCGGCCTTGATGGCCTCCTCGGGAACCCGGATCCGCTCCAGCACGACCCCGTCGAACTTCCGCGCGTACTCGATCAGCGCCGCCGTGCCACGATGATGGACGTCCTCGCAGATGGGCCGCACCTTGTCCAGGGCGGCCGCTACGTCGAACTCGGCACGGGGCAGCAGATCGCGCAGGGCGCCCCCCTCGGGGAGGGAGTCGCCGCGCAGGTCGATACGAGAGATCACCTCCCAATTCTCTCAGACCGCATCTCGCCGCCGTTCGTCCGTATCACTGGCTGATACGCGCCCCGGTCGTCACCGGCGTCACCTAGCGTTTCGGATACACGGGGTGACGGGGGAAGACAGCTGAAGGGGGGCCGCCGTGGCGGAGCCGCGTCCGGGCGAGGAGCCGCAGGACCTGACGGAGCCGGAACGACGGATGTGGAGCGCCTTCCGCACCGGCAACGTCTGCGACCTGAGCGCGCGGGTCGCCGTCGAGGACGATCCGCACGGGGACCACGTGTGGGGGCCGGCGCGCAGCGTGCGCGCGCGGGTGGTGGCGCTGTTGCTGCTCCACGGGCCGCCGCCGGTGCCGGGCCGGGTGTCGTCGCTGAAGCTGCGGGGCGCGCGGATCACCGGGCGGCTCGATCTGTCCGGCGGCGCGGTGGACCCGTACGTCGAGGTCCAGTCCTGCCGCTTCGACAGCGAGGTCCAGCTGTCCGAGACCCGGCTGGGCACGCTGCGCCTGGTCGACTGCGCGGTGCCCCGCCTCGACGCGGCCCGTCTGCACACCGCGGGGGACCTGCACCTGTTGCGCTGCCGGGTGGCCCGCGGGATCCGGCTGACGGACGCGCAGATCGGCACCGATCTGTTGATCAGCGAGCTGGTCGTGCAGCGGGACAACCGCGGGCGGGCGATCGCCGCCGACGGCATGTCGGTGGCGCAGGACTTCCAGGCCGACCTGATCAGGACGTACGGAGAGGTCAGCCTGCGCGGGGCCAAGATCGGGGTGTCGATGAGCCTGCGCGGGGCCCGGCTCAGCAATCCGTACGGGCGGCTCGCGCTGAACGCGCCCACCCTGACCGTCGAGCGGACCCTCTACCTGACCTCGATCGCCCTGTCGAGCGGGAACGGCGACCCGGGGGCCACTCCCCCCTACGGCTGGGGCCAGACGCCCACGCGCGGCGGCCGCGCCCGGCGCTTCGAGTGCCGGGGCGGGCTGCGGCTGGACGACGGGCGGTTCGGGGACGCGGTGGACTTCTACGGCGCCCGCTTCCTGCTCACCGAGGAGCAGGAGATATCGCTGCGCCGGATCCAGACCCCCGAGCTGCGGTTCGTGGGCGAGCAGCCGGAGCGGGGGCGGGTGGTGGTGTCGGGGGCGAAGGTGGTCAAGCTGGTCGACCAGTCCACCAGCTGGCCCGCGGCTCCGGGCGCGGTGTCGATGGAGGGGTTCGTCTACGAGAACCTGGCGCCCCGCGGCCACTTCCCGCTCGCCCGCCGCCTGGCGTGGGCGGAGGCGTCCACCGCCGAGTACTCCCCCGAGCCGTACGAGCGCCTGGCGGCCGTGCTGCGGGCCAGCGGGGAGGACGCGGACGCGCGGGAGGTGCTGCTCGCCAAGATGCGCCGGGCGCCGGGCGACGCTGCCGCCCGCGGCGAAGGCGTGGGGGTACCTGCAGGACTGGACGATGGCCTACGGGTACCGGCCCGGGCGGGCCGCGCTGTGGATGGCGGTGCTGTGGGCGGCGGGCGCGGTGCTGTTCTCGCTGCACGACCCGGAGCCGATCAAGGCGGACGAGCACCCGCAGTGGAGCGCCGCGCTCTTCGCCCTGGACCTGTTGCTCCCGGTCATCGACCTCGGGCAGCAGGGACAGTGGCTGCTCAAGGGCGGCTGGCAATGGGGCGCGTCCGTGCTGGTGCTGCTGGGGTGGGTGCTGGCGACCACGGTGGCGACCGGAGCGTCCCGGCTGCTGCGGCGCGGGTAGGCGGGGCGCGGCGCGGTGTGCGGCGGGAGCCGGGCGCACGCCCGGCGGGAAGCCGGTGCTACGCGGTGGGCGGACAAGGTGACGGGGGTGGCCGCCCGGCCACTACCCTGAGCCTCGTGACCACCGTTCGTCTGCCCCTCTTCCCGCTCAATACGGTGCTGTTCCCGGGACTCGTCCTCCCGCTGAACATCTTCGAGGAGCGTTATCGCGCCATGATGCGCGACCTGCTGAAGACGGGCGAGGAGGAACCGCGCCGCTTCGCCGTCGTGGCGATCCGCGACGGCCGCGAGGTGGCGCCCACCGCGCCCGGCCTGCCGGACCAGACGGCCCTGCCGGAACGCGGCCCGGCCGCGGGCTTCGGCACGGACCCGATCCAGGCCTTCCACCGGGTGGGCTGCATCGCGGACGCGGCGACGATCCGCGAGCGCGAGGACGGCAGCTTCGAGGTGCTGGCCACCGGGACCTCCCGGGTCCGGCTGCTCTCCGTGGACGCGAGCGGCCCCTTCCTGGTGGCCGAGCTGGAGGAGCTGCCCGAGGACGCGGGCGACAGCGCGGGTGCGCTGGCGGAAGGGGTGCTGCGGGCGTTCCGCTCGTACCAGAAGCGGCTCGCCGGAGCCCGCGAGCGGTCCCTGACGGGTGCCGAGCTGCCGGACGACCCCTCGGTGGTGTCGTACCTGGTGGCGGCGGCCGCCGTGCTGGACATCCCGTCCAAGCAGCGGCTGCTCCAGGCCCCGGACACGGCGACGCGGCTGGCCGAGGAGCTGACCCTGCTGCGGTCGGAGACGGCGGTCATCCGCCACCTGCCGTCCCTGCCGATGATCGACCTGACCCGCACCCCCACGAACCTGAACTGACGACGGCACGGCGAGCGAGGGCGGAGCGGCACGGCGAGATGGCGAAGAAGACGAAGCAGGGCGGCTCCGGCTCCGCCACCCCGGCCGTGGTGGCGCTGACCGCGGCGGGCGTGGAGTTCCGTACGCACGCCTACGCGCACGACCCGGCGCACGCGTCGTACGGCGAGGAGGCGGCCCAGGCGCTGGGGGTCTCCCCGGACCGGGTCTTCAAGACGCTGGTGGCGGACGTGGACGGGGAGCTGACGGTGGCGGTGGTGCCGGTGGCCGGGAGCCTGGACCTCAAGGCCCTGGCGGCGGCCGTCGGCGGCAAGCGGGCCGCGATGGCGGACCCGGTGCTGGCCGAGCGCACCACGGGCTACGTCCGCGGCGGCATCTCCCCCCTGGGGCAGCGCAAGCGGCTCCGCACGGTCCTGGACGCCTCGGCCTCGGCGCACGCCACGATCTGCGTGTCGGCGGGCCGCCGCGGTCTGGAGGTCGAGCTGCCCCCGACGGCGCTGGCGACCCTGACGGCCGCCACCCTCGCCCCGATCGCCCGGGGCTAGCTTTTCCCGGCGGTCGGGTTACGCGGCCCCGCCCTCCAGCGCCGCCACCAGCTGGGGCAGCTGACCGTCGGCCACGGCGAGGGCCAGGTGGTCGTGGTAGTCCCGGCTGCTGACGATCAGGCCGTCGCGGATCCGCAGGACCTGGATGTTGGAGACCTCGAAGGTCTTGCCGCTGGGCCGGTGGTGCACCTCGTAGTCGTACTCGGCCACGACCACCTCGGCGTCGTCCGTCCGGCGGACCACCACGTTGCGCGGGGTCAGCTCCAGCGGGGTGTGCTCGGCGACCTGCGCGAACCTCTCGCCGATCGCGGCCCGCCCCGCCAGGCGGCGCGGTCCCACCGGCGCGAAGACGCTCTCCACGACGGCGTCCTCGGCGTAGAGCCGGGCCAGCTCCGCGTACCGCCCGGCGGCGATGCCCTCGATCAGCTTCTGGAAGACTTCACTGGGTTCGGCTGTTTCGGACATGATCAACCTCCGGTGGAATCCGCGACCCTAATCGGACTGGTAACTCCGTTTAAACGATACGGACTGCCGAGTCCGGTTGTCCAGGGTGCGCGGCGTGCCCACCGGCGACCGGAAGAGGTGCAGAGGGTGGGAGAGCGATGAGCGGCGCCGCCGAGCGCCCCCTGCGGGCGGACGCCGCCCGCAACCGGGCCAGGCTCTTGGAGGTCGCCACGCAGGTGTTCACCACCCGCGGCGTCGGCGTGCCGACCGAGGAGATCGCCCGCAGCGCGGGGGTCGGCGTCGGCACGCTCTTCCGCCACTTCCCGACCAAGGAAGCGCTGCTGGAGGCCGTGATGGTGCGCCGGCTGGAGGACATCGCCGCCCGCACCGCGCGGCTCGCCGCCGGTTCCGCGCCGGGCGAGGCCTTCGCCGCCTGCTTCCGCCTGGTCGTGGAGCAGTCCGTGGGCAAGAACGAGTTCGCGCGGGCGCTCGCCGCGGCCGGGGTCGACGTCCACGCGTCCCTGCGCGGGCCGACGGAACAGATCCAGAGCCGGCTGGCCGAACTGCTCGCCGGGGCCCAGCGCTCCGGCGCGGTCCGCCCGGACCTGGAGCTGGCGGAGTTCCTCGCCCTCCTGGCCGGCACCAGCAGGGCCCTGGAGCAGCTCGGCCCGGACCCGGAACCCAGGGAACGGATCTTCCAGGTGGTCTTCGACGGCCTGCGCCCGCGCTGACCGCTACCGCGACGGCGCGGCGGCGCCGCCCGGCGGCGGGGGCGGCGCGTCGGCCAGGCTCTGGGCATCGGCCAGCTTCGCCGCGCTGGACACGAGCACGACGCCGTCGGCTCCCTTGGCCACCAGGTCGCGCGCCCGCCCGGGCACGACGGCGTAGGCGAAGTACCGGTGTGCCGGGTCGGCCCCGAGCGACTGGGTCACCACGAACCGCGGCCCCCCGTCGCCCACGTCGGTCCGCTCCAGGGAGGCGACCTGTGCGCCGACCAGCCCGTGGACGACGACGAGCTCCTTGGTGCCGTCGACGGCGAAGTTCAGCGGTCGGTCCTTCGCCGAGGCCGGCGGGCAGGCGATGCCCACGACCTTCGCCCGGATCGTGACCGCCGTGCACAACTGACCGTCCTGCCTGACCAGCTCGACGCGCCAGGGCCGGGCTCCCTCACGGCCCTGTGCCACTTGCGCCAGGGACTCCGCCCGGGGCCCCTCGGCCCGTGGGGCGGCTTCCGTCGTGGCGCACCCGTTCAGCGCGCCGGCCGCGAGCAGCGCGAACGCCGCGGCGGCGCTCCGGCTCCGGATCCTCTTCATCGCTTCCCCCCGTGTGATGACCGTGCGTCCCGGGGGGGGACGGCCGCGCCGCCTGCGCGACCGGCCGTCCCCCGCCCTGGTTCAGCGATGATCAGGAGTCGAAGCCGCCGCCGGCGCAGGGCGCCGAGTAGCCGTTGCTGAGGTTGTTGTTCTGGCCGTACCAGCGGGTGTAGTAGGCCGTGCCGCTCGAAATCCCGGAGCCGCCCTGGCTGTAGACCTGGTTGTCGGCCGGGTAGCTGTAGGTCGACGAGATCTTCGCGGAATCCCGGGTGCGGACGAGCTGCACGTAGAAGTACCGGGCGTCGCCGCCACCGCAGGCGCGGCCCTTGAGCGTGAAGCTACCGCTGCCCGCCACACCGTCGTAGCCGGCGTGGTAGCTGCCCGAGCCCCAGTCGTTCCACGCCCCCGCACTGGCGGTACCCGCGCCGAGCAGGGAACCGGCGACCGCCGCACCGGCGGCGAGGGTGAGGGCCAGAGACTTGCGCAACGTGCTCAACGTGATCTCCTCATGTCGATGAACCCGGAACTGCTCGGTAGTGCGGGGCTCATACGACAAGGGGAAACCCGAGCGGCGCTGGAGCGCGCCCGGAGCGGGCGCGGGCCCTTCGGGCCGGGGCCCGCCAGGTCGGTACGGGTGGCCGATCAAGGCGATGACCAGGGACGATCGTGCGGCGCACGGGGTGCGGTCACCGTCCGCTGGAGACGTGGACGGGGCTCGATCGCTGACCGGACGTGCGCGGGCGCGGGCCCGTCCGCCGGCTACTGCTGCGGCTTCTCGTCCGTCGGGGCGGACGGGGCGTGGACGTGGGCCGGGGGGTAGCTGTCGACCCAGGGGGCGGCGGTGACCGGGTCCCGGGGGGTGAACAGGGCCGTCAGGCCCAGGTGCACCGCGACGGCCGCCATCGGCCACGCCAGCAGCACCCCGTAGGCCAGCAGCTGGAGCGGCGCGTCGAAGGGCACGCCCTCGCCCGCCGCCTTCGCCCGGGCGACCAGGTCGCTGGAGGGCCCGAGCCACAGCCCCAGCCGCCAGCCCACGAGCGAGGCGAAGACGGATCCCAGGCCCAGCCCGACGGCCAGGGGCACGCCCCCCGCGCGCCGCCACAGGAAGGTGGCGACCGCGCTCAGCGCCCCCAGACCCGCCGACAGCAGCATGAAGGTGCCGTCCGAGCCGATCCGCGCCTCGCTCTCGGTGTCCTTGAGGTAGACCGCCTGCCCGTTGGAGACGTACTGGAGCCGGGGCGAGAGCCACATCCACAACAGCCCGAGCAGCACCCCGGCCACTGCGACGAGGAGGGCCACGGCGGCGCCGTCGCGGACCTCGGCGGCGGTCACCGCCGGGGAGCCGGTGGCTGCGGGCTGGTCGAGCACGCGCTCGTCGAGCACGGGGGCCTCGAAGGGGTCTCGGGGCGGCTGCGGGGTCACGGCTTCGGTCACCCCCACATCGTGCCAGGTGGAACCCGGCCCGGCGTCAGCGGACCGCCGCCCGCCGGTACGCCTTGGTCGCGACGAAGAGCGAGAGGACGCCGACCGCCGCGCACACCCCGAGGTCGAGGCCGACCGCGGCCCAGTCCGGGTGCGGGGCGAAGGTGCGCGCGAAGGCCTCCACGCCGTAGGTCGACGGCAGCAGGTCCCGCGCCCACACGATGACCGCCGGCATCCGCTCGGGCGGCAGCACCCCCAGCAGCAGCGCCGCCGACATGCCGAGCTGCCCCGCCAGCGTGGCCAGCTCCTGCCGCGGCGCCAGCAGGCCCAGCGCGGCGCCGAGCCCGGCCAGCGCGGCCCCGGCCAGCGGCACCACCGCGACGAGGATCCACAGCCCGCCCATCGGCAGCCCGAAGAGCACGCACCCGAAGACCGCGGTGACCAGGGTCCCGGGCAGGGTGAAGGAGGCGTAGGCGGCGGCCGCGCCCAGCACCACCGAGGCGGGCGGCACCGGCAGCGTGGCGTAGTGGTCGAGCCCGCCGCTCGCGCGCAGCTGGCCGAAGTACTGGGCCAACAGGTTCAACGCGACGAAGGCGACCACGAGGACCGACGACCCGGCGACCACGGCCCGCGCCTCGCTGCCGCCGCCCCCGTCCACCACGCCGCGCATCAGGATCATGATGCCGACGGACTGGAAGGTCGCGACGAACAGCAGCGGGATCCGGGCGACCCGGGCCCGGGAGAGCTGCGCCCGGTAGACGGCGGCCAGGGAGGGGAGGAACCGGGCCCGGGGGGCCAGCGGCTCGGGCGCGAGGGGCTCGGCAGGCTCGGCGGGCTCGGCCCCGGTGTTCGCGGAAACGTGCGCGGTGGTGGTCACGCCTTCACCAGGCCCTTCGTGCGCCCGCCCAGGGCGAGGTAGACGTCTTCCAGGCTGGGCGTGGCCAGGGTGAAGTCGTCGAGCGCGGCGAAGGCGGGGCCCCCGGTGACGGCGGCCACCGCCGCCCGCGCCTCGTCGGCGCCCAGGCGCAGGGTCCAGCGGCGCCCCGATTCCCCGGCCCGCTCCCGCAGCGCCGCGACCTCGGGGACGTGCAGCGGGGCGCTCTCGCGCCACACCAGGTCGAGCCGGACCTCGTCGGAGACCTCGGCCTTGAGTCCGGCCGGGGTGTCGCAGGCGATGACCCGGCCCTCGTCGATGACGGCGACCCGGTCCAGGACCGTCTCCGCCTCGATGACGTTGTGGGTGACCAGGAGGACCGTGGCGCCGCGCTCGGCGCGCCGCCGGTCGACGGCGCTCCAGACGGCCCGTCGGGCGACCGGGTCCATGCCGGTGGTGGGCTCGTCCAGGACCAGCACGGGCCGCTCCCCCACCAGCGCGGCGGCGAAGCAGGCGAGCCGCCGCTGACCGCCGGAGAGCTTCTTCAGCGGCCGGGCGGCGAGCGGGGTCAGCCCGAGTTCGTCGAGTACGGCGTCCCGCTCGGCCCGGGCCTCGCGCGCACCGAGCCCGCGCAGCCGCCCGGTGGTCTCGGCGGCCAGGGACACGGTCAGCTCGTCGAGGGCGGTGGACTCCTGGCCCAGGTAGGCCAGCAGCCGGGAGGCCCGCTCGGGGTGGCGGACGAGGTCGTGGCCGAGCAGGGTGACCGAGCCGGAGTCGGGCCGCAGCAGTCCGGTCAGCTGGCGCACCAGGGTGGACTTGCCGGCGCCGTTGGGGCCGAGCAGTCCGAAGATCTCGCCGCGGCGGACGTCCAGGTCGATCCCGTCGTTCGCGCGGGTGGCCGGCAGCGCCGGGACCCCGCGCCCGCCGCGGGCGGCGGCGTACGTCTTGACCAGGTCACGCACGGCGCAGACGACATCCCCCGGTCCTGCTGCCGCGGAACGCGTCCGTCCTGCCTGTGCTGTGCCCGTATTCACGAGGGAGCAGCCTACGGGGTTCCCGCGCCGGGGGGGGGGGGGGGGGGGGGGGGGGGGGGGGGGGGGGGGGGGGGGGGGGGGGGGATGTGAGGAGAGCGGGGGGAAAGAATTGGACC
>NZ_JBVHUE010000016.1:115105-137432 GCF_055565515.1 Streptomyces sp. NPDC028419
CCTCTTTTTTTTGGTTCCTGCATCAAGGAGAACACCCCCCCCGTTTCCCCCCCCCCCCCCCCCCCCCGGCCCCCCCCCCCCCGGCCCGCGTCGGTGGCCGCGGGGTTCACTCGCCGCCCGGGGAGAGCCCGGAGGCGCTGGGCGTGGCGGCCGGGGCGGGGGCGGTGGCCTGCTCGGCGGCGGCGCGGACGTCGATCTCGCGCCAGAAACCGGCCCGGATGGCGTAGCGGTCGTGTTCGTCGATCTGGTCGTCCTTGTGCGCGAGCAGCCCGAAGCGGGCGGCGTAGCGCAGCAGCTCGCCGTCGATGCGGTGCGGGATGCGCGGGTACATGGTCGAGAGCTTGTGCAGGTGGACGGTCTCGGGGAGGCGTTCCATCCAGCGGCGGGCGAAGACCTGGCCGACCTCGAAGGGGTCGCCGCCGACGGTGGTGATGTCCTCCTCGCGGTCGGCCCAGCGCTGCTCGGCGCTGGTGAGCTGGGCGAGGGTGGGCAGTGAGGCCGTCTCGGCCGGTTCGCCGAGCGGACCCGCGCGGTCGATCCAGCCCTTGTCGGAGGACCACCGCAGGGCGCTCGGCGCCTGGGCTCCGGGCGAGGTCTGGGGGCCGCCCGGGCCGTGGCCGGGGCCGGCGCTCTGGCCCGGTGCCCGCAGGACGGCGAGGTCCTTGGGGGTGGGCACGGCGCGGCCGGGCGCCACCGGCTGGGTGGCTTCGGCGGGGTCCTCGCGCGGGGCCTCCCGCTCGTCGCCGCGGGAGCGGACGCCGGGGACGGAGCCGTTGCGGGTGGCTTCGGCGAGGGCCGCCTCCGGGAGGGGGGCGGAGAGGATCGCGGCGATCTCGGGGCGCGGGGCGGGCGGCGGGGCACACAGTCCGGCGAGGTCCCGGGCCCGGACGGCCCGGGTGATCCAGGCGCGGTCGAGGACCCGGCGTTCGTCGGCCTCGGCCACGAGGTCCTCGGACTGGTTGTAGTCCCCGTCGGCCGCCTGGACGGCCCACAGGTGGACGGCGACGCCGTGTTCCTTGGCGGACATCAGGCCGGGGAGCAGGTCGCCGTCGCCGGTCACCAGGACGACGTCCGAGCAGGCGCGGTTGCGGGCGAGTTCGGTCAGTTCGGCGTGCATGGCCGCGTCGACGCCCTTCTGCGCCCAGCGGCCGTCGCTGCGGGTCAGGGCGCCGAGGCGGACGGTGACGCGGGGCATGACGCGCAGCCGCCGGTGCTCGGGCTGGGGCACCCGGTCGGGCGCGCCGTCGAACCAGTAGATGCGCAGCAGGGGCTGTTCGGTGTCGGCCTCGGCCCGCTCGCGCAGGCCCTGGATGAGGGCGGCGTGGTCGACGGTGATGCGGGAGCGCGAGGGCTCCCCTGCGAGAAGGCTCGCGGCGGCGCCCAGCAGATAGCCGGCGTCCACCAGGACGACGCAGCGGTCCACGCTTCCACCCTCTTCCCTGCGGGTCCCGCCCGGACGAGCGGGGGGACGGTCTGGGTTTTCCCCGAGTCTGCCCGAACGGTGGGGCGTTGACGGCCGGAACTCGATCATCGGCGTGGCGGATCTCACGGCGCACCGGAAAGCGGTGCCGACTACGCGCAGTAATGATCCAAAATGCGGTGCTTCGGAGCGTATGTGAGGGTGAAGGCGGTCCTGGCCCCTAGACCCTCACGGAGGTTCCACCATGGCCAAGAACAAGAAGCAGAACCGCGAGCAGACGAAGTCCTCGACCCCGGAACGCGGCGGCGATCAGGCCAAGTCCTCGTCGATGCAGGATCAGGCCGAGCAGCGGATCTCGCAGGCGAGTCCCGCCGACATGGCCCGCAAGGGCCGGGAGAAGCGCTTCGGCCACAACTGACGCCTCCGTGTGCGGCATGTGAAAGGGCGCGTCCGGGAGTTTTCCCGGGCGCGCCCTTCCTTCACGTACGGCGACGTACCGCGCCCACCCGCGAGTGCCGCGCGGGCGGTGTTATCCGGCCAGGCAGGACGGACCGAGCAGGACCTTCAGGTCGCCGAAGAGCGCCGGGTCGGGCTTGACCCGGTGCTTGTCGAGGCGGAGCACGGTGGTGGTGCGCGGCCCCTGGAGCTTGATCCGGACCTCGCTGTTGCCCTGGTGGTGGCGCAGGATCTCGCCGAGACGGGTGACCATCGGAGGGGTCACCTTGACGGTGGGGATGGTCAGGACGACCGGTGCGTTGGTGCCCGCGGAGGAGAGGTCGGGGACCATCATCTCCATGGCGACCAGGCGGGGGACGTCCTCGCGCTTGTCGAGGCGGCCCTTGACGAAGACGACGGTGTCCTCGACCAGCTGGGTGGAGACGAGCTGGTAGGTCGCCGGGAAGAACATGCACTCGATGGAACCGGCGAGGTCCTCGACGGTGGCGATCGCCCAGGCGTTGCCCTGCTTGGTCATCTTGCGCTGGAGGCCGGAGATGATGCCGCCGATGGTGACGACCGCGCCGTCGCCGTGCTCGCCGCCGGTGAGCTGGGAGATGCCCGCGTCCGTCTTGTCGGACAGGACGTGCTCCAGGCCGAAGAGCGGGTGGTCGGAGACGTAGAGGCCGAGCATCTCGCGCTCCTGGGCGAGCAGGTAGGACTTCTCCCACTCGACGTCGGAGAACTCGACGTCGAGGCCGAAGCCGGGCTCGTCGCTCGCGCCCTCGTCCCCCATGCCGCCGAACAGGTCGAACTGTCCCTCGGCCTCCTTGCGCTTGACCGCCACCACGTTGTCGATCATCGGTTCGTGGTGGGCGACCAGACCCTTGCGGGTGTGGCCCATCTCGTCGAAGGCCCCGGCCTTGATCAGGGATTCCACGGTCCGCTTGTTGCAGACCACGGCCTCGACCTTGTCGAGGAAGTCGGGGAAGGTCGAGTACTTCCCCTTGGCCTTCCTGGTCTTGATGATCGAGTCGACGACGTTGGTGCCGACGTTGCGCACCGCGGTGAGCCCGAAGAGGATCACGTCGTCGCCCTGGGCCGCGAAGTTCGGCTCGGACTCGTTCACGTTCGGCGGGAGCACCTTGATGCCCATGCGCCGGCACTCGTTCAGGTAGATCGCGGACTTGTCCTTGTCGTCCTTGACCGAGGTGAGCAGGCCCGCCATGTACTCGGCGGGGAAGTTCGCCTTGAGGTAGGCGGTCCAGTAGGAGACCAGGCCGTACGCGGCCGAGTGCGCCTTGTTGAAGGCGTAGCCGGCGAAGGGCACCAGGACGTCCCAGAGCGCCTTGATCGCCGCGTCGCTGAACCCCTTCTTCTTGGCCCCCTCCTCGAAGATGACGAAGTTCTTCGCCAGCTCCTCGGGCTTCTTCTTGCCCATCACGCGGCGCAGGATGTCGGCCTCGCCGAGCGAGTACCCGGCGATGATCTGGGCGGCCTTCTGGACCTGCTCCTGGTAGACGATCAGGCCGTAGGTGACCGCGAGGACCTCTTCGAGCGGTCCCTCCAGCTCCGGGTGGATCGGGGTGATCTCCTGCTGCTTGTTCTTGCGCAGCGCGTAGTTCGTGTGCGAGTTCATGCCCATCGGGCCCGGCCGGTACAGGGCCGAGACGGCGGAGATGTCCTCGAAGTTGTCGGGCTTCATCAGGCGCAGCAGCGAGCGCATGGGGCCGCCGTCGAACTGGAAGACGCCGAGGGTGTCACCGCGGCCGAGCAGTTCGAAGGTCTTGGGGTCGTCGAGCGGCAGGCCCAGGAGATCGATGTCGATCCCCTTGTTGGCCTTCACCATCTTGACGGCGTCGTCCATGATCGTGAGGTTGCGCAGGCCGAGGAAGTCCATCTTCAGCAGGCCGAGCGACTCGCAGCTCGGGTAGTCCCACTGGGTGATGGTGACGCCGTCGGTGTGCCGCACCCAGACGGGCACGTGGTCGGTGATCGTCTCGCTGGACATGATCACGCCGGCCGCGTGCACGCCCATCTGGCGGACCAGGCCCTCGACGCCCATGGCGGTGTCGATGACCTTCTTGACGTCGGGCTCGTTCTCGTACATCCCGCGGATCTCGCCGGCCTCGCCGTAGCGCGGGTGCTTGGGGTCGAGGATGCCGGAGAGCGGGATGCCCTTGCCGAGGACGTCGGCGGGCATGGCCTTGGTGAGCCGGTCGCCCATGGCGTAGGGGTAGCCCAGGACGCGCGCGGAGTCCTTGATCGCGTTCTTGGCCTTGATGGTGCCGTAGGTGCCGATCATGGCGACCTTGTCGGCGCCGTACTTCTCGGTCACGTACCGGATCACCTCGACGCGCCTGCGCTCGTCGAAGTCGATGTCGACATCGGGCATGGAGACGCGCTCGGGGTTCAGGAACCGCTCGAAGATCAGGCCGTGGGTGATCGGGTCGAGGTCGGTGATGCCCATGGCGTAGGCGACGATCGAACCGGCCGCGGAGCCACGGCCCGGGCCCACCGCGATGCCCTGGTTCTTGGCCCACATGATGAAGTCGGCGACCACGAGGAAGTAGCCCGGGAAGCCCATCGAGATGATCGTGTCCATCTCGTACTCGGCCTGCTTCATCCGGTCGTCCGGGATGCCTCCGGGGTAGCGGCGGTGCATGCCGCGCATGGTCTCCTCGCGGAACCAGGTGACCTCGGTGTAGCCGTCCGGGATGTCGAACTTCGGCATCAGGTTCCGGAACTGGAACATGCCCTCGGTGTCGATCTGGTCCGCGACCAGCTTCGTGTTGGCGCAGCCCTGCTGCCAGGCGTCCGAGGAGTCGATGGCGTACATCTCGTCCGTGGACTTCAGGTAGTAGCCGGTGCCGTCGAAGCGGAAGCGGTCCGGGTCGGAGAGGTTCTTGCCGGTCTGGATGCACAGCAGGGCGTCGTGGGCGCCCGCCTCGCTCGCGTAGGTGTAGTGCGAGTCGTTCGTCACCAGCGGCGGGATGCCGAGCTTCTTGCCGATCTCCAGCAGCCCGTCGCGGACCCGGCGCTCGATCTCGATGCCGTGGTCCATGAGCTCCAGGAAGTAGCGCCCCTTGCCGAAGATGTCCTGGTACTCGGAGGCGGCCTTGAGGGCCTCGTCGAACTGGCCGAGGCGCAGCCGGGTCTGGAGCTCGCCGGAGGGGCAGCCGGTGGAGGCGATGAGCCCCTCGGACCACTGGCTGATGGTCTCCTTGTCCATGCGGGGCCACTTGGTGAGCCAGCCCTCGGCGTAGGCGTCGGAGGACAGCCGGAAGAGGTTGTTCAGGCCGGTGGCGTTCGCCGCCCAGATCGTCTTGTGGGTGTAACCGCCGGAACCGGAGACGTCGTCGCGCTTCTGGTGCGGCTGGCCCCACTGGATCCTGCGCTTGTTGCGCCGGGACTCGGGGGCGACGTACGCCTCGATCCCGATGATCGGTGTGATCCCGGACTTCTGCGCCGTGTGGAAGAAGTCATAGGCGCCGTGCAGGTTGCCGTGGTCGGACATCGCGATGTGCGACATGCCCATTTCATTGCACGCGTTGAACATGTCCTTGAGCCGCGCGGCACCGTCCAGCAGCGAGTACTGGGTGTGGACGTGCAGGTGCGTGAACGGCGTTTTGGTCACGACGGCAGACCTCCGGGGGGAAGTGAGGGGGCAGCCTCGAAGTCTACGTCGGGTGGGTCGAAGATCGCGGGGCACCGACCGGTACGGTCATCCGTTGCAGGACCAAGAGCCACATCCGGCCCCCCGGGCCGGGAAGCGACCGAGCCAGTGCCACCAGGAGGAACCCGCCATGGCGGTCACCGAGACGACGAACGAGCAGCGCGCCGAACAGATACTGGACGTGTTCGACACCGCGTTCGGTGAGCTGCTCGCGGCCGACCCCGCCGCCTTCCAGGTCAAGTTCCGCAAGATGGCGGCCTCCGCCTTCGCCTTCTACCGGGGCACGGCCTGCCTGTTCTACGCCGACCTGGAGCGGGAGCGGCACGGCGGCCCCTACCTGGACGACCAGACCGGCCGGGTCTGGATCCACGGTGATCTGCACGCCGAGAACTTCGGCACCTACATGGACTCCAACGGCCGGCTGATCTTCAATGTGAACGACTTCGACGAGGCGTACGTCGGCCCCTTCACCTGGGACCTCAAGCGCTTCGCGGCCTCCGTCGCCCTGATCGGCTACACCAAGGCGCTCAGCGACGAGCAGATCGGCGACCTGGTGCGGACCTACGCCGGCGCCTACCGGGAGCGGATCCACGCGCTGGCCACCGGCGCCAAGAACGACGAGGTGCCCTCCTTCACCCTGGACTCGGCCGACGGCCCGCTGCTGGGGGCGCTGCGCGCCGCCCGTGCGCGCACCCGGTTCTCGCTGCTGGACTCGATGACCGAGATCCGTGACTTCGAGCGCCGCTTCACCGAGGGCGACGGGGCGATCGAGCTGGACGCGGCGACCCGGTACAAGGTGCTGGCCGCCTTCGACGGGTACCTGGAGACCCTGCCGGAGGAGTCCCTGGTCCGCCCGGACTCCTACCGGGTCAAGGACGTGGTCGGCCGGCGCGGCGTGGGCATCGGCTCGGCGGGCCTGCCCTCCTACAACATCCTGCTGGAGGGGCACAGCGACGCCCTGGAGAACGACGTCGTGATCTACCTCAAGCAGGCGCAGACCCCGGCCGTGTCCCGGCACGTGACCGACCGGGCGGTGCGGGACTACTTCCTGCACGAGGGCCACCGCACGGTGATCTCCCAGCGGGCCCTGCAGGCGCACGCCGATCCGTGGCTGGGCTGGACCGAGCTGGACGGGGCCGGGCAGCTGGTCGCGGAGGTCTCCCCGTACGCGGTGGACCTGGACTGGTCGGACATCGACGACCCGGCGGAGATCGCGGCGGTGGTCGCGGACCTGGGGCGGGCGACGGCGACCATGCACGCGGCGGCGGACGCGGCGGAGAGCGGGCAGTCGCTGGTGCCCTTCTCCACCGAGCGGGCCATCGACGCGGCGATCGCGGCCGACGAGGCGGGCTTCGCCGACCTGCTGGTCGATTTCGCGCACGTCTACGGGGCCCGGGCGCGCGCCGACCACCAGATCTTCGTCGACCTCTTCCGCAATGGGCGGATTACGTCCTGAAAGTCACCTAAAAGTCGCCTTATGTGAGCGGGCCCAAGGTCCCCCGCTCACAGGGACCCATGGCACACTCGGCCGCAATGGACATATCAGAGGCAGGGCTCCGAGGGCTGCGGGCGGCGCTGTTCAGCGCGCTCGTCGTGCTGCTCTCGGCCGGCTCGCACGTCCTGATGTCCCGGGAACCGCTGCCGCCCGCCCTGCTGGCCGGGGCCTTCGCGGCCGTCTTCGGGCTGTCCTTCGCCCTGGCCGGGCGCGAGCGCGGGTTCGGCTCCATCGCCGGGCTGCTGGTCCCGCTGGAGCTGGCCGCCGACACGGTCTTCACCGCCGCGCAGCACTTCTGCTACGGCCCCGCGGGCGGCCCGGTCGACGGTCCGCTGCGCGCGCTGGGGCTGGCCGAGCTCTGCGGCGGCACCCCGGTGGGCGGGCCGCTGGCCGAGGTCACCGGGCCCGCCGCCGGGCCGGCGCTGCTGCTCGACTCCCCCGGCCCGTGGACGCCCTGGCTGCTGCTCGGGGCGCACGTCTCGGTGGGGCTCCTGGCCGCGCTGTGGCTGCGCCGCGGGGAGCGGGCGCTGGGGCAGCTGCTGCGGGTGATCGCGGTGCGCGCCTTCCGGCCACTGCTGCTGGCGGTGGCCTCGGTCGGCGCGGCCCCGGCCCGGGTGGGACCCGCGCTGCGGGCGGTGCTCCCGGGCGTGGGGGCCCGTACCCGGTTCCCCGCGCACTCCGTGGGACGCAGGGGTCCGCCGTACGCGGCGCCGCTCTTCGGCGCCTGACGCACGGCAGTCCCCATCCGAACCGCATCACCCCACGGAGCACCCCATGAGTTCCCGCAACAGCCAGGCCAACAAGGCAGCCGCGCGCGAGAAGCTGCGCGCCGAGCGCGAGCGCCAGGCGAAGAAGGACAAGGTCCGCCGTCAGGTCATCGTCGCGGGCGCGGTCGTCGCGGCCCTCGCCCTGGCGGGCGGCATCGGCTACGCGGTCATCCAGAACACCAAGCCCACCGCCTGGGAGGCGGCGGCCACGGCCACGCTGGTCAAGCCGAAGAACACGACCGGCGAGAACGGCACGACCGTGGTCATCGGCAAGGCCGAGGCGAAGAAGACCCTGGAGCTGTACGAGGACTCGCGCTGCCCGGCCTGCGCCCAGTTCGAGCAGGCCTCCGGCGCCCAGGTGAAGAAGGACGTCGACGCGGGCAAGTACAAGCTCCAGTACTTCGGCGCGACCTTCATCGACAACATGTCCGCCGGTGTGGGCTCGAAGAACGCGCTCAGCGCCCTGGGCGCGGCCCTGGACGTCAGCCCCGAGGCGTTCTTGGAGTACAAGGCGGCGCTGTACTCGACGACCAACCACCCGGACGAGCGCGACGACGCCTTCGCCAAGGACGAGACCCTGCTGAAGATCGCGGACCAGGTCCCGGCCCTGAAGGCCAACGCGGCCTTCAAGAAGGCGGTCGAGGACGGCACCTACGACCGGTGGGCGCTGGAGATGTCGAAGGCCTTCAACAAGTCCGGCGTGACGGGCACCCCGACGCTGAAGATGGACGGCAAGAAGATCGAGACCCCGCAGACGGTCGAGGCGTACAACACGGCGATCGACGCGGCCCTGAAGGGCTGATACGACGGCGGATCCCGGCCCGTTGACGGGCCGGAGGCACAAAGGGCGGGCGGACTCCCAGAGTTCGCCCGCCCTTTGCTCTCCCGGGGCTGCCTTCCGGCCTTACTGGCCAGTAATCTGACCGCCCGTGACCAGTCTTCTCCCTTCTTCCGCCCCCGAGCCGCGTCGCCGTACGGTCGTCAAGGCCGCCGCCGGTGTCGCCGCGCTCGCCCCCTTCGCCGCTACGGCCGCCCTGGGAAGCGCCGCCCACGCGGCCGAGACCGCACCCGCCTTCCTGCACGGGGTCGCCTCGGGCGACCCGCTGCCCGACGGCGTCCTCCTGTGGACCCGCGTCACCCCCACCGCCGAGGCCGTACCGGGCTCCGGCCTCGGCCCCACCACCCGCGTGGACTGGGAGGTGGCCGAGGACCAGGGCTTCACCCGGATCACCGCGAGCGGCTCCCTCACCACGTCGGCGGCCGCCGACCACACCGTCAAGGCCGATGTCCGGGGGCTGCGGCCGCAGACGACGTACTGGTACCGGTTCACCGCCGGCGCCACCGTCTCCCCGGTCGGTCGCACCCGCACCGCGCCGGTGGTCGGGGCCCCGGTGCCGGGAGTCCGCTTCGGCGTGGTCTCCTGCGCGAACTGGGAGGCCGGGTACTTCTCGGCCTACCGCCACCTCGCCGCCCGCACCGACCTGGACGCGGTACTGCACCTCGGCGACTACATATACGAGTACAAGACGGGCGGTTACCCGGAGCCCAAGTACGTGGTGCGCCAGCACGCGCCCGCGCACGAGATCCTCACCCTCGCCGACTACCGCACCCGGCACGGCAAGTACAAGACGGACGCGGACCTGCAGAACCTGCACGCGGTGCACCCGATGATCGCGATCTGGGACGACCACGAGTTCGCCAACGACGCCTGGTCGGGCGGGGCCGAGAACCACACCCCGGGCGCCGAGGGCGACTGGGCGGCCCGCGCCGCCGCCGCGAAGCAGGCCTACTTCGAGTGGATGCCGGTGCGCCCCTCCACCGCGGGCACCGTCTACCGGCAGCTGCGCTTCGGCAACCTCGTCGACCTGCTCCTGCTGGACCTGCGCAGCTTCCGCTCCCAGCAGGCCACCATCGGCAGCGGCAAGGTCGACGACCCGGAGCGCACCATCACCGGCCGGGCCCAACTGGACTGGCTCAAGTCGGGGCTGACCTCCTCGCAGGCGGCCTGGAAGCTGGTCGGCACCTCGGTGATGATCTCGCCGGTGGCCTTCGGCGCGCTCCCGGCGCACCTGCTGGAGCCGCTGGCCGGGCTGTTGGGGCTGCCCAAGGGCGGGCTCGCGATCAATGTCGACCAGTGGGACGGCTACACGGACGACCGGGCGGAGCTGCTGGGCCACTTGAGCGGCCAGAACATCAGGAACACGGTGTTCCTGACCGGTGACATCCACATGGCGTGGGCCAACGACGTGCCGCTGACGGCGGCGACGTACCCGTTCTCCAAGTCGGCCGCGGTCGAGTTCGTGGTCACCTCGGTGACCTCGGACAACATCGACGACCTGTTGCACGTGCCGGCCGACACGGCCTCGCTGGTGGCGGAATCGGCCATCAAGGCCGCCAACCGGCACGTGAAGTGGCTGGACATGGACGCTCACGGGTACGGGGTTCTGGACGTGACGGCCGAGCGTTCGCAGATGGACTACTACGTGATCTCGGACAAGACCAAGCAGAACGCGACCTCGGCGTGGGACCGCTCGTACCGGACCCTGAACGGTACCCAGAAGGTGGAGCGGGCAGACCGGCCGGTGCGCTGACACACAGTCAAATTTGCTGCGGGTGGGGGTTTTCGGCCACTTTCCGGAGGCCCCTACTCCCCCGAAGCAACAAATCTTTTACTTTCAAGCATTGACTTGAAGATGACATGGACACATAAGCTTCGCGCCAGCGTGAGGAAATACCTCCGCCCCCACCACGCTACGAGGAGCCAACGTGCGCGCTGCTGCCCGCATATCCCCCCTTCTCCGCCGCCGCCTCATGGGCACGGCCGTCCTCGCCGGAACCCTGGCCTTCGCGCCGCTGACCGCCCCCACCTCGGTCGCCGCCGCCTCCGCCGCCAAGACCCCCGCCGAAGCCTGCGCCGACCAGAGCGCCGGCTCCGGCGCCGCGGCCAACGCCCGTGTTGCGCGCCCCCAGGCGCAGCACGCGGCCGACCCCAACGAGGTGTCGGACTCCCAGGTCAAGGCCATGGACGCCGACCTGAAGTCGAAGCTCGGCCTGGCCGCCGCCACCGCCAAGGCCCAGCAGCTCGACGGCCTGCGCGCCTCGTCCTCCGTCGCCGCGGCGACGACGACCATCCCGGTCTACGTCCACGTGATCACCAACGGGAGCGCCGGTCAGCTGACGGCCGCCCAGATCAAGGGCCAGATCGACGTCCTGAACGCCGCCTACGCGGGCCAGGGCAGCGGCAACGTCAACTCGGGCTTCCAGTTCTCGCTGGCCGGCACCGACACGACGAACAACGCCACCTGGTACACCGTCTCCGACGGCACCAAGGCCGAGAAGGACATGAAGAACGCCCTGCGCAAGGGCGGCAAGAACGCGCTGAACCTCTACACCGCCAACCTCGGCGGCGGGCTGCTCGGCTGGGCCACCTTCCCCAGCTCCTACGCCTCGCAGCCCAAGATGGACGGCGTGGTCATCCTCAACAGCTCCATCCCCGGCGGCTCCGCCACCAACTACAACCAGGGCGACACCGCCACCCACGAGGTCGGCCACTGGCTCGGGCTCTACCACACCTTCCAGGGCGGTTGCACCGGCAGCGGCGACTCGGTCACCGACACCCCGGCCGAGGCCAGCGCCGCCTTCGAGTGCCCGACCGGTCGCGACACCTGCACCGCGAGCGGCGTGGACCCGATCCACAACTTCATGGACTACACGTACGACGCGTGCATGTACCAGTTCACCGCGGGTCAGGTCGCCCGCATGAAGAGCATGTGGACCGCCTACCGCGGCTAGTCCACCAGCGACGAAGGGGCACCGTCCGGCACCCGCCGGGCGGTGCCCCTTCGCCGTGGACGGCTGCTTTAGGACACTTCATCTCGAACAACTGTCTTGTACGACAAGGGAGTTGCTAGGTTCTCCCGGACCGCGCGGACAGCAGGGGGGACGAGGCGCATGCCGATGGACGCCGCCGAGCCGGCCGGATCACCCGCGGCCGCCCGATGAGCACGCCCACGCCGGGCACCACGACGACGCCGCAGCCCCCGCAGCCGTCCACCACGCCCCACCCCGGCACCACGCAGCTGCCCTCCCAGGGCCAGCCGCCCAACGGCCCGGCGCTCCCGTCACCGGTCCCCCAGACACCCCCGACCGCCCCGGGCACCACGGCGCCCCCACCCGACAAGCAAACCCTGCCCGGGCCCCCACCGCCGGTGTCCCCCATCGGACAGAACGGCGTCATCGACGTCACGCCCGCGCACCTCTACCAGGTGTCCAACGCGCTCGCCTTCGAACAGCACTCCTTCCACACCGTGGCCACACAGCTCCTGGACGCGCTGGCCCCCTACGTCAAGGTGGGCGGCAAAGGGAGCGCCGCGGCGGAGTTCTCCGCGGAGTACGTGGCCGTGGCCGAACTCTTCCTGCACGCGCACGCCAAGTCCGTTCACGCCATAGGCGGCGCGGCCGTCGGTTTCAACGAGACGGCCGACAACTTCGGCGAGGCGGAGGCGGCCACCCATCCGGACGAATCGAAGCGGACGGGGTTCGTCCGCCGACAGCCCGAAGTGATGTTCTCGGAGCCCCGGTACGCGGAGGTACCGGCGCCGGGCAGCAGTGACGAGAACCCCGTCGAGGACTTCCTGGACGTGCTGGACGGCAACATCGCCGGGGACGTCGTGCGCTGGGCGGTCGAGGAGGCCCTGCGGGCCGGGCGCGCGCTGGAGATCCTGCCCCTGCCGAACTACCTGCGCCTGAACGAGGTCTCGCGGATCTGGCTCCGCTACGTCACCGCCGCGGGCACCGTGGAGGGGCAACTGATACAGACCATCAATGCCGTGACGGACAGTTCCAAGGGCGAGTGGTACGACGCCATGCTGCAGTTCTGCAGCTCGCTCTGGGGCACGAAGAAGTGGGGTCAGAGCCGGGAGGGCTACTCCTGGTCCCACGACAGCGCTGCCAGCCCCGGCATGAACCATCCCGTCTTCGGTGTCCTCAGCACCACGGCCGAGAAGTGCGCCGAGGCACTGCGCCTGTACGCCGAAGCGGCCCAGCTGGTGCGCACGACCCTGCGGAACATCCTCCACAGAGCCATCATGGACGCCTTGAAGGTCATCGACCCGGACCGCAGCATCCTCGACAACGTCAAGCGGGTGTTCCAGGCGTTGGGAACACTGGGCGCGCAGGTTCTCGCGCAGATCCTCGCCAACATCGACATCGCCCAGGTGAACGCCGCCGTCGATGCCTACGAGAGCACCGTCCGGAACCAGAAGGCGACGCTGAACGGCCTTCGGCCGGCGCTCCAGGAAGCGCTCCTGTCCGTCCCCACCTTCCAGTCGGAAATGGCCCGCGCCAACGCCTTCGCCGCACGCTCGCTCTTCGAGTTCGGCCCGACGTTCATGCCGACCACCGCGGACGGCTGGACGGCCAACCACCGCTATCCGATGGAACTGGCCGGGATGGAGGGCCTCAGCGGCGCCCACACCATCGACAGCCACGTGGGCCTCACCCCGGATCAGCTCGCCCAGCGTCTGCGCGACCAGCCGGGGATCGGGACGACCCCGGCCTCCACGTTCCCGGACCTGTACTCGGCGCAGAGGTTCACCCGAGCGACCATCGACGACACCCAGATGGGCAGGAAGATCCTCAAGTGGTTGAGGAACCAACGGGCCAGCTTGGCGGCCAACCCCGACACGTACGACCCGGCCACGAGGACCTTCGACGACAACTTCTCGTTCACCGAGGTCACCGGCACCTCCCTCGCCCCCGGAGCCACCGCCCCGCAGGACGTGCGGAGCGTCCACTTCAGCCTCCGGTTCGACCCGGTCACCAAGAACTTCATCGTCCTGACCTCGTATCCGGTACCGCCGTAGCATGCGGCCCGTGACCGTTCACAGCGACGCCCTGTTCGACGCGGGGCCGATCGGCAGGGTGCTCGACCTGGTGGTCCGCGCGCGGGAACCGGGCGCCCCGCGACTGGAGGACGAGCTCGACCGCTTCTGCCGGCTCGTCCGAGACTCCTCCGAGGCCTCCTGGGTCATGCCGCTGGCTGCCGTGTCCGCGCTACTGGACCTCCTCGCCGACCTCGTGGCCGAAGGCGGAACGGCGTCCCTCTCCGCCCTCGCACGAGCCAAGCTGGCGAGCGCTGCGGAAGGCTGGCCCGTGGTGGAACTGCTGCGCTTCCTGGCCGACTACACCCGGGACGAGGACGGCGAACCGTCTCCGGACCTGCCCCGCCTCCCCCTGTCCCACTGGGAGATCTGGATCCGGTTCTCCACCATCAACGCGTTCTCGGGCTGCTTCATGTCGGGCGAGTACCCGGCCGCGGACGCGGTCCGGGTCGCGGCCGCCAGTCGGCACCCCCAGGACTGCCACACCGAGACGGCGGCCCTGGCCGGTGAGATCCAGAGCGCCCTCCTGAGCTTCCGCACTCCGGCGGAACTGGACGCCGGTCTCGGCCGGTTCATCCCCTGGGCCACCCACGACATCCTGCGCGCACTGCTGGACGCGGTCCTCGAACACTTCGCCGAAGAGCACTGAGACAGAACGGGGGAACCACCATGGTGGCCAGCGCCGACCTGGACGTGTCCGACGAGGACCTCGTACGGCTCGCGGGCGATCTCGACGCGATGCGGGAACACCTCGACGGCCAGGTGCGGCGGATGGACGCGCTCGTCGACCGGGCCGAGGCCCAGTGGAAGAGCGGGGCCGCCACCGCGTACCGCGCCCTGCACCGCCAGGTCGCCAAGGACGCCGTACGCATCCGGGAGATCCTCGCCGTCCTCGAACAGGCCGTCCGGATGAGCCGCGACGGCTTCACCCGGCAGGAGCTGGACACGCTCCAGCGCCTGCGCAAGGCCCAGTCGTCGGTGGACGTCGCCGCCGAGGCCCGGGCGCTGTCGGGGGAGAACCCGCCGGACGCGGCCCCCCAGAGCAAGATCCTCGACATGTAGCCCACGCCCACGCCCCGCCCCTCACCCCTCACCGGACCAGGAGGAACCGCACCATGCAGGACGGATCCATATCCGTCGATCTCGGCGGACTGCGCGAGATCGCGGGCGAGCTGGAGGACATCCTCCACAAACTGAACGAGCGCCTGGAAATCCTCTACGCCCGCACCGAACCGGTCGTCCTCGCCTGGAAGGGCGAGGCGCGCTCCGCCTTCGTCGACGAACTCGACGCGTGGGACCGCCAGATGCAGGACCTCCAGGCCGCCCAGGCGTGGCTGCACTCCCTCGTGCGCACCGGGCACGCGAACTACTCCGCCGCGCAGCGGGCCTCCGTCCGCGGCTGGACGGGAGGCTGAGGTGAGCACCGCGAGCACCGTCCCCGGCGCGGTCGCCGTGGCCAACAGGGCCGCGAGCTACCCGGACCGGGAGACCGCGCGGTGGGCCACCCAGCAGGTGGTGACCCGCAACGAGCAGCTGATCCACCGCTGGCTCGCCCAGGACACCCGGCGGCGCCTGACCATCGAGGCGGCCTGGCCGTCCCGGCCGGATCCCGTCGGCCAGGTACTGCTCCAGGCGATGATGCTGGCCGGACAGGCGCCCCTGGACGTGCGGGCCGCCCGCGTCGTGCTGCGCCGGGACCCGACCGCCCCGCACGGCTTCACCGTCCACGCCACCTTCCCGATCTACCTCTAGAGGCTCTCCCGTGTCCCTGAAGCCCGCCGAGCACGACCGGAAGTACGGCGAACTCGACCACGTCCTGCGCGCCCACATCGGACACGGCCACCGCGATCCGCACGCGCTGACCGGGTACCTCCGGCACGCCTGGCGCACCCGCCCGTGGGCGATCGCCGTCGCGGAGGAGCAGCTGCGGGAGTACGCCGCGAACCCGCCGGGCCGCCTGCGCGTCCGCCTCGGCGAGTTCTACGCGGCGCCGGACCTCGGGGTGCCCGACGAGGAGCTCCACGACTGGCTGCTGTGGCTCGCCGACCGGCTCGCGGAGAGCCTGGAGAGCGGGCAGGCGCCGCCGCCCGCGCCGCCGGCGACCCGCTGGGAGTGGCACGCCCGCTTCCCCGAGCTCGCCCAGCTCTTCGGCGGGTGGTTCTCGCAGGACATGCCGGGCGAGTTCGGCGACCACGCCGGCGCGCTCGCCGACTACCTCGACACCACCGATCCCGGCCTGGCCGCCCAGCTGACGGGCGAGCTGCACGACCTGCTCGCCCTGTCCCTGGAGGAGGACCGGCTCGTCCACGCCCTCGCCGCGCTCGGCATGGAGGTGGGGCCCCCGCCGCCCCACACCTGCGGCGCCTGGCTCCTCGCGCTGGCCGCCCACCTGCGCGAGCGGCGCTCCGGGCAGCACACCTAAAGGCTGTCGAGGAAGCCGAGGGCGGCCTTCCAGGTCTGCTCGGCGGCCTCCGCGTCGTAGTCCGGCAGGCCGTCGTCCGTGAAGAGGTGGCCCGCGCCCGGGTACCGGTGGACCTCGACGTCCGCGCCGGCGCGCTGCATCCGCAGGTACCAGGCGGTCAGCCAGTCGTGCGGCTCGAAGGGGTCCGGGTCCGCGATGTGCAGCTGCACCGGCAGCTCGTCGACCGCCGCGTCGTCCGCGATGTCCGAGGTGCCGTGCAGCAGGAGCAGGCCGCGCGCCTTGTCGTCGGCGAAGGCGAGGTGCTGGGCGATCGAGCCGCCGAAGGAGAAGCCGGCGTACACCAGACCGGCGTCCGAGAAGGGGGCCGCCGCCAGGACCGCGCGCCTCAGCAGCTCGTCGCGGCCGATCTCCTCCTGGTGGGCCATGCCCTCCTCGACCGTCTCGAACGTACGCCCCTCGAAGAGGTCGGGGACCTGCACCTCGTGCCCGGCGGCGCGCAGCCGCTCGGCGGCGGCGCGCACCGCGGGCCGCAGTCCGTACGTCGAGTGGAAAAGCATGATGTTCATGGGTCAATCGTGCCAGCTCCGCGGGCTCCCGCCCGCGACGGGCGCGGCGCCTGGGCTACGGTCGGGACATGGAGACCGTACTGCGCCCGCTGATCGTCGTCGGCGGCTCGGTCGTGCTCACCCTGCTCGCCGGGTGGCTGCTCGACCTCCTGCTGCGCCGGGCCGACGCCCGGCACCGCGAGACCCCGCTGTGGGGGCTGCTGCGGCGCTGCCGTCCGCCGTTCCTCCTGCTGCTGTGCGCGGCCCTGCTGCGGGCCTCGTTCCCGCAGGCCGGGGTGGCGCAGGTCTACTGGCCGCCCATCGGGCGCGCCCTGGACCTGGTGCTGATCGGGGCGGCGGCCTGGCTGCTGATCCGGATCGCGACCGCGGCGGTGGAGACGGTGTACGCCCGCTACGCCGCCGGGGCCACCGACGAGGCCCGGGTCCGCCGGGTCCGTACGCAGGTCACGCTCATCCAGCGGGCCGTGGCGGCCGTGGTCGTGGTGCTGACCGTGGCCGCGATGCTGCTGACCTTCCCGAAGATGCACGCGGTGGGTGCCTCGATGCTGGCCTCGGCCGGCGTCGTCGGCATCGTGGCGGGCATCGCCGCGCAGTCCACGCTCGGCAACCTCTTCGCCGGACTCCAGATCGCCTTCGGGGACACCGTCCGGATCGGGGACACCGTCGTCGTGGACAAGGAGTGGGGGAAGGTCGAGGAGATCACCCTGACCTTCCTGGTCGTACGGACCTGGGACGAGCGGCGGATCACGATGCCGGTGTCGTACTTCACCGGGAAGCCGTACGAGAACTGGTCGCGCGGCGGTGCGGAGATGACCGGGACCGTCTTCCTGCACCTGGACCACCGGGCTCCGGTCGCCCTGATGCGGGAGAAGCTCCAGGACGTCCTGAAGGAACACCCCGAGTGGGACGGCCGCTCCAGCGGTCTGGTGGTCACCGACACCACCGCGCACACCATCCAGGTCCGGGCCGTGGTCACGGCGAAGAACGCGGACGACATCTGGACCCTGCGCTGCGCGGTCCGGGAAGAGCTGATCGCCTGGCTGGCCGCGGAACACCCCTACGCCCTCCCCCGCATCGCCACCTCACCGGCCACCGAAGCCCCCACCGCCACCGGGACCACCACCGGGACCGAAGGCTAGCCGGAAGAGCGCCCCGCCCCCCGGGGCCCGCTCCGCCGTGAGTTCCGCACCGTGCGCCCGGGCGATCTGGCGGGCCATGGCGAGGCCGAGGCCCGAGCCGGGGAGGGCGCGGGAGGCGTTGGCGCGGTAGAAGCGGTCGAAGACGTAGGGGAGGTCCTCGTCCGCGATGCCCGGGCCGTGGTCGCGCACGGTCAGCTCCGCACGCCCGCCGGGAGCGGTCAGTTCGACCTCCACCGGCAGCCCCGCCGGGCTGAACTTGGCCGCGTTGTCGAGCAGGTTGGCCAGCAGCCTGCTGAGCCGGGCCGGGACGCCGGGCACCGTGCCCCCGGCCTCCTCCCCGGCCGTGCGCAGGTCCTCGGCCACCCGCAGGGCGAAGGGCACGGCGGGCCAGTGCGTACGGGCCGCCGCCACCCCGTGTTCCAACAGCGCGGCGAGCCGCACCTGTTCCACCAGCGGCTGCGGCTCCTCGTCCCGGGCCAGCTCGATCAGGTCGTTGACCAGCCCGGTCACCTCCCGCAGCTGGCGCCCGAGCGCTCCGCTCGCCCGGGCCCGCTGCTCGGGGGTGAGCCGCTCGGCGCGGGCCAGCAGTTCGGCGTTGGTCCGCAGCGCGGTGAGCGGGGTGCGCAGCTCGTGCGAGGCGTCGGCGACCAGCCTGCGCTGGGCGCTGACGGACTCCTCCAGCTCGCCCAGCATGGTGTTGAAGCTGTGCGCGAGCCGGGTGATCTCGTCCTCCCGCCCGGGCGGCGGCAGTTCGATCCGGTGCCGCGCGTCCCGGGTCGCCGCGATCCGCTCCGCGGTCGCGGTCAGCCGGCTGACCGGCGCCAGCCCGGTGCGCGAGACCCAGTGTCCGAGCCCGGCGGCGAGCAGCACCCCGGCCGCGCCCGTCAGGAGCAGCAGGTGGGAGGCGTCCGTGATGCCCCGCTCCACGGTGTCGGCGCGCAGGGACACTTGGAGCGCCTGCCCGTCCGAGAACCGGGTGGTCAGCATGCGCATGGGGTATCCGGCGAGGTAGATGTCCGTGTAGTACCCGGCCCGCGCGCCGGCGGCGACCTCGCGGGTGGCCGGGTCGACCGGCAGCAGGTACCCCTTCGCCGGGTCCCGGCCCGGATCCTTCGGCACGATCTGCGCGCAGGCGGGCGCCGCGAGGAACTCGCACTGCCCGGCGACGATCCCCGGCTTCTCCCCCTCCGCGCTCTTCTGGGCGAGCCGTGCCGACTGGGTCAGCGTCAGGTCGAGCTGGTGGTAGAGCGCCTCGCGCACGACGACGAAGGCGGCCAGACACACCCCGAGCGCGACGAACGCCACGGCGGCGGTGACGGCGAGCGCGAGGCGGGTGCGCAGCGGGCGGCGCCGGCGCCAGGGCGCGCCGCGCCCGCGTCGGCCGCGCCCGGGCCGCTCCCCGCTCACGCCGTGTCCAACCGGTAGCCGACCCCGTGCACGGTGTGGACCAACCGGGGTTCGCCCGCCGCTTCCAGCTTCCGGCGCAGGTATCCGACGTACACGGCGAGGGAGTTGGAGTCGGGGCCGAAGTCGCGCCCCCACACCAGCTCCAGGATCAGCTCGCGCGGCAGCACCTGCCCGGGGTGGCGCAGCAGCAGTTCGAGCAGGGCGGCCTCGGTCCGGCTGAACTCCAGGTTCCGCCCGCCCCGGCGCCCGGTCCGGGTGGCCGGGTCGAGGACGAGGTCGGCGAAGCCGAGCTCGGCGGACCCACCGCCCGGCTCCGGCGCGGCCCGCCGCAGCAGCGCCCGGACCCGGGCCACCAGCTCGTCCAGGGCGAAGGGCTTGACCAGGTAGTCGTCCGCTCCCGCCTCCAGCCCGTCGACCCGCTCGCTGACCGAGCCGAGCGCGGTCAGTACGAGTACGGGCGTACGGTCGCCCACGGCCCGCAGCTGGCGGCACACCCCGAGCCCGTCGAGCACCGGCATCATCACGTCCAGCACGAGCGCGTCGGGCTGCCAGCTCCCGACCTCGGTCAGCGCGGCCAGCCCGTCGGCGGCCCCGCGCACCTCGTACCCCTCGACCGCGAGCCCGTCCTCGACGGCGGCCCGTACCTCCGGCTCGTCGTCGACCACCAGGATCCGCTGACCGCCCGCTTGACTGCTCATGGAACAAAGAGTGCCAAAGGCGGGTGAGAGAACCTCTTAGAACGTTCTTAGGGCGCACCGGGAGTGTGCGGCCATGACCACACCACTCTCCGTCGTGATCGGTGCGGGCGGCACCGGCGGCCACATCTATCCGGGGCTCGCGCTCGCCGAGGCGCTGCGCGCCGCCGTCCCCGGGGCGGTCATCTCGTTCATCGGGACCGAGCGCGGCCTGGAGACCGAGCTGATCCCCGGCGCGGGCTACCGGCTGCACACCGTCGACATGATCCCCTTCGACCCCGCGCTCGGCGCGAAGCGCTATCTGCTGCCCGCGGCCCTGCTGCGGTCGGCGGCCCAGGCCCGTACGGTCATCCGCGCCCAGGGCGCGCAGGTGGTCGTCGGCATGGGCGGCTACCCGAGCGCGCCCGCCGTGCTGGGGGCCCGGATGGCCGGGCTGCCCGCGGTGATCCACGAGTCCAACGCGGTACCGGGTCGGGCCAACCAGTTCGCGGCCCGGCTCACCCCGCACATCGCGGTCGCCTTCGACCGCAGCCGCGCGCACCTGGCGGGCGGAGAGCGGGCGCTGACCACCGGAATGCCGATCTCGGCGGCGCTGGCCGGGCTCGCGGAGCTGGACCGTCCGGCGCGGGACGCGCTGCGGTACGAGGCGCGGCGGGCCCTGCGGGTGCCCGCCGGGCGGCGGCTGGTGGTGTTCAACGGCGGCAGCCTGGGCGCCGTACGGCTCACCGGGGCGGCGGCCGCGCTGGCCGGGCTCTGGCAGGAGCGCGACGACGTACAGCTACTGATCAAGACCGGGCCGAAGGCGCTGGCCACGGCGGTCACCGAGCTGGCGGCGAACGGCGGGCACCGGATCGCGCGGGCCGTGCCGTACCTGGACCGGATGGACCTGGTCTACGCGGCGGCGGACCTGGTGGTGTGCCGGGCGGGTTCGGCGACCGTCGCGGAACTCGCCGCGACCGGGGTCCCGGCCGTGCTGGTGCCCTACCCGCACGCGCCCGGCGACCACCAGACGCACAACGCCCGGGTGCTGTCGGACGCGGGAGCGGGCCTGCTCCTCGCGGACGGCGACACCACCGCGGCCGCCCTCGCCCAGCTGGCCGGGCCGCTGCTGGCCGACCCCGCGCGGCTGGCCGCCATGGCCGGGGCCGCCGACCCTGGCCCGCACGCGCGGGCCGCCGAACTCCTGGCCGCGGAGGTCCTGCGGATCTCCGGCCACCCCCTGCCCTCCCCCTTCACCTTCCCCTCCCTGGAGCACGCATGAGCACCGCGGCACACACCGGCACCACTCCCTTCAACTGGACCGGCCGTACCGTCCTGGTCACCGGGGCGGAGGGGTTCATCGGCTCCACCCTGGTCGACCTGCTGGTGGCGCGCGGCGCCCGGGTGCGGGCCTTCGTGCACTACAAGCCGTACGCGGACAAGGGCCACCTGGCGCGCTACCTGGCCGACCCGGACGGCCCGGTGGAGATGTGGGCGGGCGACGTCCGCGACGCGGGCCGGGTCAGCGACGCGGTGGCCGGGTGCGACACCGTGTTCCACCTGGCGGCGCTGATCGGGATCCCGTACAGCTACGTCTCGCCCGGCGCCTACGTCCAGACGAACGTGACCGGAACCGAGAACGTCGCCGAGGCCTGCCGGCGGCACGCGGTGCGCCGCTTCGTGCACACCTCGACCAGCGAGGTGTACGGCACCGCGCTGACGGCGCCGATCTCCGAGAGCCACCCGCTCCAGCCGCAGTCGCCGTACTCCGCGTCGAAGATCGGCGCGGACATGATGGCGCTCTCCTTCCACCACGCCTTCGAGCTGCCGGTGACGGTGGTGCGCCCCTTCAACACCTACGGCGCACGGCAGTCGGCGCGGGCCGTGATCCCGGCGATCCTGGCCCAGCTGCACTCCGGGGCCCGGGAGGTCCGCCTCGGCTCGCTGACCCCGACGCGGGACTTCACGTACGTGACGGACACGGCCGAGGGGTTCCTCGCGGTCGCGCAGTGCGACCGGGCGCTGGGCGAGGTGGTCAACCTCGGCTCCGGTCAGGAGATCTCCATCGGGGAGCTCGCCGCGGCCCTGATCACGGCCTCGGGCCGGGACGCGGAGGTCGTCGTCGACCCCGCGCGCCTGCGCCCGTCGGGCAGCGAGGTCCAACGCCTCCTCTCGGACAACACGCGGGCCCGCGACTGGGCGGGCTGGCAGCCGCGGGTCTCCCTCGCGGAAGGCCTGTCCCTGACCTCGGACTGGATCGCGGCCCACCTGGACCTCTTCGCCCCGGACCGCTACCAGGTGTAGAACGCTCCCGGCGCCGCCTTGCCGCTCCCGGCGCTCGTCCTGCGTGATGGCCCACGGCATTGGGTGGGGGGGGGGGGGGGGGTTGTCGCGGGAGGGGGGAAAAAGGCAAGCCCGAGGGGAGGGGGGGGTTAGGGGGGGCG
>NZ_JBVHUE010000016.1:137441-154002 GCF_055565515.1 Streptomyces sp. NPDC028419
CTCCCCCCCCCTCCCCCCCCCCTCCCCCCCCCTCTCCCCCCCCCCCCCCCTCCCCTCCCCCCTCCCCCCCCCCCCCCCCCCCCCCCCCCCCCCCCCCCCCACCCGGGTCATACTGGCGAGTAAGGGTTATCCGAAGGTGCCGGAGGCCCAGATCGCGCCGCCCTTGCCTTCGCCGCCGTCCTTCTTGTAGACGACGAGGTTGCCGTCCTTCTGGAAGGTGAGATAAGCGCCGGGGTTGCCGAAGGTGGCAGTGGACCAGAAGGAGTTACCGATGCCGTCGCCGCCGCCCTTGCGGTAGGCCACGAGGTTGCCGTCCTTGCCCATGTGGAGGTAGGAACCGTCGCCGCCGGCGGCGACGTTGTTGCTCCACACCTGCTTGGCCGTGCGCTTGTCCCAGATGTACATGCGGCCTTCGCGGGTCATGACGGTGATCTTGTCGGGGCTGTCCATCCAGAACCCGGCGCCGTACCGGCCGTCGCTGGCCAGGAGGCCGAAGCGCTGGTAGGTGTCGGTGGACCACAGCCCACCGCCCTTGCCTTCACCGCCGTCCTTCTTGTAAACGACTACGTTGCCGTCGTTCTGGAAGGTGAGGAAGGCGCCAGGGTTGGCAAAAGTGGCGGTGGACCACAGGTGGCCGCCCTTCCCGTCACCACCGGTCTTCGTGTAGATGACGAAGTTGCCGTCGGTCTGCATGACCGCGTACGCGCCGGGATTGTTGTAGGTGTTGCTGGACCACAGTGCGGCGCCCTTACCTTCGCCACCGCTGTTGTGGTAAACGACCATGTTGCCGTCGGCCTGCATGCTCAGCTTCAGGTTCTTGCCGAACAGCGTGGTACCCGACGGGATGACCTCACCGGACTTGATCACGAACCCCGGCGTGGACTGCACCCACTCACTGAGGCCGTCGACGCGGGTGGAGACGGCTCCGGTACGGGTCTCGGTAGAGGATGTGCCGAGGCAGCCACCCTGCCAGGAACGGGAGTTGACGCCGACGAGCTCACCGGCCGCGTTCAGGAGCGGCCCACCCGTGTCGCCCTTGCAGAGGGCGTCGGCGCCCTTACCGGTGATGGCGAGGGCCGTGGCGTCGGCGCTGTTGACGGCGAACGCCCCGGTGTGAAGCTTGCCGGGCACCCACTCGGTCTTCGTCCGCCCGAACCCAGCCGCGGTCACATCCGTACCGGCGACAGGGGCGGTGGCGGCGAGCTTGACGGCATTGATGCCCGTGGACGGGACTGCCAGCCGGGCCAGGACCACGTCACGGTCGGCTCGCGGGACTACCTCCGATACCTCGACGGCCGTTCCATTGCTGAGGGTCGCGGTGGTCTTCAGCGCGGGCTTACCAGCCGGGACCGCCTCGCCGGGTGTGGCGGCTAGGCAGCTCGCAGCGGTCAGGACCCAGGAAGCGTCGACCAGAGTTCCCGTACAGGCCCGACTGTTCGCCTCGTCACCGATGTTGAGCTTGACGACAGCGGTGTACTGACCAGCCGCCGGTTCAGAGCCGGTAAGGGCCTGGGCCGGCACGGCACTCAACAGTCCAACCGTCAGAGTGGTGGCGGCGAGCGCGCTGGCGGTCCACGCGGAGCGTGGCGGCGTAAGGGACATATCTCTTCCTTGGCTGGGTGTGGTGACCGTGTGGTGTCCGCGCTGCATCGACTGCGTCCCACCGGCCGCCACGGCGGCCGAGCAGGGGGAAGTCAAGCTGTGCCGCGGCACGGTGGTACGCGATGGCCTGGACTCCGGCTGACGGCTGAGGCGCGACGCGGCGGCCACGTGTAAGTGTTCGGGAGGTGCTGTGCGCTCTGGCGGGTCAGCCGGTGACGCGCAGCTCGACGAGGACGGAGCGCGTCTCGGAGCTGCCTGCCTCACCAAACGGCTTGTAGTCGTTGGCGGGTGCGTTGACCACGGTCTCCTGGCCGTCAGCAGTGATCTTCGCCTGCACGGGGTGTTCCTGGGTCCAGATGCCGAAGGCGTCCGGGATTTCGAGAGTGAGGTACCCCTTGGCGCCCGTGACATCGAAGCAGAAATTCTTCTGCGCGAAACGGGACTTGACGGTGATGTCGGGGGCGCCGGCGGCACAGTCGACGAGCAGGATGTGGCCGTCCCCTCGCTTGAGGGTGATCTTCTGCTCCGTCAGGACCTTCGCGGCGTCGGGGTAAGAGAAGTCCTCGACGGCGAAGGGTATCTCCGACGGGGACGCCGGGGCCTGCGGATCGGCGTGCGCGACACCGAAGGTGACAATCCCAACGGCTGCCGTGATCGCGCCGGTGAGACCGGTGAACAGTGCCTTGCGGGCACGGGTGATCGCCATGCATTTCCCCCTGGTCAGAACGGGGCCGGCACAGAGCGGCACCCGTAGGTTTTCCGAAAGTAAAGCATATGTAAGATCCACTGAACGCTCCGAACTCTCCGCCCATTGAGGCCTGCACGTGTCCTCGCTTGCCGTATGGATGCCTGAAAGGGGGCAATGGGCAGCGAATCACGCGCCGCAGGGTTCGTGCGGGCGACGCCAGCCGGGGATGGACGTGACCTGTCCATGGCAATTGCATACGTGTTAATCGTCACGCCGAACAAGGGGGACTCAGCCGGATGAAACGGCGAATGGTGTTCAGTGGGGCAGCGCGCCTCAGAACCGGGCGCAGGAAGCGGAGTCGGCTCGGTACGGCGGCATTCCGGAGCGTCAGCGGGGTGCTTTTGCCCGCGACCCTGGTGGCCGGGTTGCTGGGGGCGTCGCCCGCTTACGCGGGTGACGACAGCAACCCGGACGCGGCACCCGCTCTGTCGGACCGGACCCAGGCCGTCGCGTACTGGCAGACCGGCGGCACCGGCATCAAGGAGGCAGCCGAGCGGGCGCTCCTGGGATCCGACGCCGACGTGAAGAAGTTCCTCGAGGACGGCCCCGTCATCGAGTACGACGACAACTACATCGAGGCCAGCCGCCTGTTCGCCACTGGTGGCCCGGGTGTCCGCGAAGCGACCAAGAATGCCCTGAAGGGCACGTCGCAGAACCTCAAGCTGTTCATGCAGAACGGCTGGCAGGAACCACTCGACACCGACCGTCAGGTGGAGATCTCCCGCATCATCAACCTCGGTGGCGTCGGGGTGAAGGAGGCGGGTAAGGCAGCTCTCAAGGGCACCCCCGAGGACCGCGAAGAGTTCCTCACCTCCGGTCAGCACGCGGCCCGGGAGACGGACGACGAGGTCGCCGTCTCGAAACTGGTGACGACCGGTGGTCCCAACGTGCAAGCAGCGGCGAAGGTCGCGCTGCGCGGGACCCCCGCGGACATAACCGAGTTCCTGGAGATCGGGCAGTTCGTCGCCCGCAACCGTGACCAGGAGCACGCCACGATTTCTCAGCTCACCGATCAGGCGAAGCAAGCCGGGCTGCAGGCCGAGGACGCGATGAAGGCGGCCGAGGAGGCTTCGGCGCAGGCGGTCGCGGCAGGCGAGAAGGCCAAGGAAGCCGCAGAGAAGGCGGCGAAGGAGACCCAGGCGGCGAAGAATGACGCCAACCGGGCCGCGGTGAAGGCGAAGCAGGCTGCCGACGCGGCCCGCGGCGCCGCCGCTGCCGCCCAGCAGGCGATCGGTTCGGCCAACGCCGCCAACCGCGCCGCGCGCATCGCGGCGCTGGCTGCGGCCCAGACTGCGAGTGCTGCCGCGGCCGCCGCCAATGCCGCGAACGACGCGTACAACGCAGCGATCGCCGCGGGCAACGATGCTGCCAACGCCGAGCGGGCCAAGGGTGCCGCCGCCACGGCGCGAGCCGCCGCCGGCCTGGCACGGCAGTCGGCACTCGCCGCCAACCAGGCGGGCTTGGCCTCGGCAGCCGCAGGACGGGCGGCCAGCGCCTCGCGCAGCGCGGGTGCCAACGCCAACGCCGCCGCCGATGCGGCTGAACAGGCCAACGACTACGCGGATGCAGCCGGCAATTCCTCGGCGGAAGCCCGTAACGCCGCTGCCGACGCCCGTCGCCACGCCAACGCCGCCAATCGTGCGGCGAACACCGCAACCAGCCTCGCGCAACGTTCCGCGAACGCGGCGTACGGGGCGCGGGACGCGGCCAACTCCGCCGCCACGCACGCGGAGAACGCGGCCACCGCGGCCGAAGAGGCCGTCAAACACGCTGGTGACGCAGCCATAGCGGCCGTGGCGGCGAAACGGCACGCGGAAGCGGCGAAGACTGCCGCAGAGGTCGCCGCCAAGGCGGTCAAGACGGCGCAGGACGTTTTCGCGCTCGCCCGGGAGACCGAGACCGCCGACCTGGCAACCCGGACCGAGGCCGGCATCGAGCGGGCGAAGTCCCGCAAGGCGCAGGCCGAGCAGACCATCGCCGCCTCCGCGTCCCAGCAGGTGGACGCGGTGGCACTGGACGCCACTGCGAGTGCCCTCGCCGCCGAGGCGGCCAAGCCGGGCGCGGACGTGAAGGCACTCGCGTCCCAGGGACGTCAGCTAGCCTTCAAGGCATTGAAGCTGCGCGGCGCGTGGAGCCAGGAGGCCGCAGCCACCGCACTCTCGGGCACCGACCAGGACGTCATGGAGTACCTGAAGACCGGCTGGAAGCGTGCAGGCGTCGAGGAGATCCGCGACCGCGTCGTCCAGCTGACCACGCAGAGCCCCTCCCCGAACGTCCGGAGTGCGGCCGTGGAGATCCTCAAGGGGATTCCGCAGCAGGTCATGGACTTCTACACGACCGGCCAGTACCTGGTCGGGGCCGATGACCTTGCCGTCCAGGTCTCCCAGATCAACAACGCCGGTGGTCCGAGTGTGAAGACCGCCTCCAAGGCGGCTCTCGCCAATGGTTCCGGCAAGGCGTTGGCCACGTTCATCGCGGTCGGCCAGTACGGTGCACGGCTGTCCGACGACGAGGTGACCGCATCGAAGCTGGTCACCACCGGTGGTCCGGAGGTGCAGTCCGCGGCGAAGATCGCGCTTGCCGGTCCGGCCGACCAACTGCGCGACTTCGTCGAGGTGGGCCAGTACATGGCGGACCGGAAGGACCAGCTCGCGGCGAATCACGTCAACCAGGTCGAACAGCTGATCGCCGAGGCTTCGGGCATCGCCGCCAAGGCGATGGAGAGCCGCTGGAAGGCAGCCGAGGCGGCTGCGCGGGCCAACCAGGCATCGATCGAGGCCGACGCGGCAGCCAAGGAGGCCGTGAATTCGGCCAAGGCGGCGGACAAATACGCCACCGATGCCAAGAACTCCGCCACCAGCGCGCAGACCAGCGCCACCCAGGCGGCGAAGTCCGCGGCCACCGCCCGCGACGCGGCGGCCCGAGCCGACCGGGACGCGGATGCGGCCGAGGAGTCGGCCTCGCAGGCCGAGTTCTCAGCGCAGTACGCCCGTGACTCCGCGGTCGAGGCCAACGAGTCCGCGTCCAAGGCACGCGACTCCGCGCTGGCAGCGGGCAAGAGCGCCACGGAGGCGGCCGACCTGGCCATCGCGGCCTGGAACGACGTCCAGAAGCTGCGCGAGGCAGAGGCGGCGGAGGCCCGCCGTCAGGCCGAGGCGGAACGCAAGCAGAAGGCGGACGCGGAGAAGGACAAGAAGAAGCGGCGCTGCGTCCCTCATCCCACCCGCGAGGAGTTCGCCTGGCGCAACTGTCTGATGGCACCGGGCGAAGCGGTGCTGGAGATGCCGAAGATCGACCCGACGATCCGCAGCATCGTGTGGGAACTGACCGGCCTCAACGACATCAAGAAGTGCATTCAGGACCCCAGCTTGGGCGACTGCGCGATGGCCGTGGTCGGCGTGATCCCGGTGGGCAAGTCCCTCAAGGTGCTCAAGTGGGGCTATCGGGGCATCGAGGCTGTCGTTGACACCAACAAGTTCGCCAAGCTGCTGCCGTGCAACCCGGTCGGCGACAGCTTCCCGGCCGGTACCCCGGTCCTGATGGGTGACGGCTCCCACCGCCCGATCGAGGACGTCCGTATCGGCGACACGGTCTTGGCCACGGACCCCGAGTCGGGGGTCACCGGGCCGCGCAAAATTCTGAATACGATCTACACCCCGGAGGACCGCGACTTCACCGGCATCACCCTCGACTCCGCGAGCGGCGGTGGCTCCCTGACCGTCACGGACCACCACCTCTTCTGGACCGAGAAGACTCAGAAGTGGACCCCGGCGGGCGAGCTCAACACGGGGGACAGCCTGCGCACGCCGGACGGCCGGTCGGCAGTAATCGGCAAGGTCGACCGCTGGAAGACCCAGCAGGCCGCGTACAACCTGACCGTCAACGAACTGCACTCGTACTACGTGCTGGCGGACACGACACCGGTCCTGGTGCACAACCTGTCGTGCCTGACCCTGGCGAAGCAGTACTACCCGGGCCTGGCCCACACGCTCGACGATCACGTCGGCCTGGACGCGGCGGCGGCCAAGGCCCTGGCCGCGACGAAGAAGGGTCTGAAGAACAGCGTCTGGTCGAGCAAGGATATGGCCCAGGAAGTGGCCAATGCCGCTGTGACCCAGCACGCGAAGAAGATCGGGACCTGGATGACGAAGAGGCCGAACGAAAGCACCTTCGACTTCATCGGTCAGTACGGCAAGGACTCACTTGGCACGCTCTACCACGCCGACGGACGGGAGTTCGCGACCGGGGCCAAGTACTACATCCAGCTGGCCAGGGACACACGCGCCAAGGGTGGGTACTACATCCGAACGATCTACCCGATCTAGGAGAGACATGCCCCGCAAGAGATTCACTGACTTCGACTTCGGCCTGACCCGGCTGGCGGGAGCCTTCCACCAGGACTGGGGCTACGTCGGGGAACTCGAAGACGTGTTCCTCGGGTCGGTGGGGTCCACTGAGGAGGCCACCGCCCTGGATCACGACGCCTCGCTGTTGATCAGCTCGGCGCTGAGCGACGGGCAGATCGAGCTGCTCTGGGAAGCGGCGACGTCCGAGAACTACCTGTTCGGGCCGGACGAGTCCGGGCGTGACCTGCTCCGCCGCTTCCAGGCGGTCACCCGCGACTGGCAGCGGACGCACGGGAGCGCCCAGCCCGAGACGGATCCGGAGTGGGAGGTTCCGGAACTACGGGACCGGGTGCTGCGGGCCGTCACGGCGGCGCCGCTCTCCGTCGAGCGGCGTGAGGTACTCGCCGTCTGCGCGCGGACGGTCTCGGCCGAGCTGGCGTTCCGGCTGTTGCTGCGGCTGCACGTGGCGAGCTTGACGGCGGTCGCTCCGGAGGTTTGGACGGAGTACCAGGAGATCAGCGCCGCTTTCACGTACGGCGAGTACGTGATCGAGACGATCGAGTTCCTCGTCGAGGACCCGCGCTAGCGGGCTCGCCGAGGACGTGAAGAAAGGGACCGGCCGTCAGTCTTCGGACTGACGGCCGGTTCTGTCTGTGGCTCTCCCGGACCGCTTCGGGAGCCGACCGAACCGATCCGCAGGGGACGCACAAGGTCTGGTACAGATCGCGCAGGCCGGTCGGGGCCGAGGGTGCGCCTGTGGGCCGAGCGCCGGCGGATGCGGCAGGGTGTGGGAGTGGACCAGCTCGCCCTCCTCTTCGTACTCCTGCTCGGGGCCGTCGTCTCCGTGCCGCTCGGCGATCGGCTCGGGCTGCCCGCGCCGGTGCTGATGACCATCGGCGGGGTGGTGCTGGCGCTCGTGCCGGCCGTGCCGAACGTCGACATCCCGCCCGAGTTCATCCTGCCGCTCGTCCTGCCGCCGTTGCTGTACGCCTCGGTGCAGCGCACCTCCTGGCGGCAGTTCGCGGCGAACATCCGGCCCATCTTCCTGCTCGCCGTGGCGCTCGTCTTCGTGACCACCGCCGCCGTGGCCGGCGTCGCGCACGCCGTCGTGCCCGGGCTGCCGATCGCCGCGGCCGTCGCGCTCGGCGCCCTCGTGGCCCCGCCCGACCCGGTCGCGGCCACCGCCGTCGCCGGCGCGCTGGGGCTGCCCCGCCGGATGGTGTCGATCCTGGAGGGCGAGGGCCTCTTCAACGACGTGACCGCGATCGTGCTCTACCACGTGGCCGTCGCCGCGGCCGTCAGCGGCAGCTTCTCCTGGCCGGACGCGCTCGGCGAGTTCGTGCTGTCCGCCGTCGTCGCCGTCATCGTCGGGCTGGCGCTCGGCTGGGCCGCCAACCGGCTCATGGGGCGGCTCGGCGACGCCACGCTCCAGATCGGGCTGACCCTGCTGGTGCCGTTCGTCGCCTACGTGGTCGCCGAGGAGCTCCAGGGCTCGGGCGTGCTGGCGGTGCTGACCACCGCGCTGTTCCTGGCCGAGTACGCGACGGACGCCGACGACGTGCTCGGCCGGCTCGCCGGGCACACCTTCTGGGAAGTCGTCGACATGCTCGTCACCGGTGTGGCCTTCGGGCTGATCGGCCTGGAGCTGCACCACGTCTTCGGGACGGCGTCGGGCCGCGAGTGGTCCATGTTCGGCTGGGCGGCGGTCGTCATCGCGGTCGTGGTCGGCGTCCGGCTGCTGTGGCTGATGCCCGCGTCCTGGCTGGCGCAGAAGCTGCACGACCGGCGCGACGTCGACGAGGAGATCCCGCTGACCTGGCGGGAGAGCGTGGTCATGTGGTGGGCCGGGATGCGCGGGGTGGCCTCCGTGGCGCTGGCGCTGGCCATCCCGTACAAGACCGACGACGGCAGCCCCTTCCCGGCCCGCGACGAGATCGTCTTCATCGCCTTCGCCGTGATCATGGTGACGCTCGTGCTCCAGGGGCTGACCCTGCCGTGGCTGGTGCGCCGGCTGGGGGTGGAGGCGGACGTGGACGCGGAGCGGGACTACGAGCGCACCCTCGCCATCCGCGCCGCGAAGGCCGCCAAGCGGCGGCTGAAGGAGATCGAGCGGATGGAGGAGCTGCCGGACGAGCTGGTCGAACAGCTGCACCGGCGGGCCTACGACGTCGGGGCCAGGATCAGCCCCGACATGGTCGACGAGGAACGGCGCGAGGCGTACGCGAAGCGGGTGGAGCGGATCCGGGACATCCAGCGCATCCAGCGGGAGATGATGTCCGCCGCCCGCCACGAGGTGCTCGCGGCACGGAGTGAGCCGGGGGCGGATCCGGAGATTGTGGACCGGGTGCTGAGGCATTTGGACGTACGGAGTCTTCGCAACCCGTAGCCGTGGCGAAGCCACATCCCGCGCCCGCCAGCGTTTGAGGCCCCCGCCGGAGTCCGGATCAGCCCGGCCAAATCCAGCCCCGCCGGCGTTTGAGGCGCCGCCGGAGGCAACACCAGCCCGCCGCAGGCGGCAGCGCGCCCCGCCGCAGGCGGGATCCCCGCCCGGCGTCTGAGGGCAGAACGACGAACGGCTAGCGCAGCGGACGCCGCATCGCCCGGTGCGGCATCCCCGCATCGTCGAACTCCGGCCCGTACGCCACGTACCCGAGCCGCTCGTAGAACCCGAGCGCATGCGTCTGCGCCCCGAGATCCACCCCGCCGAGCCCCATCCGCAGCGCCTCCGCCTCGATGGCCCGCACCAGCGCCGCACCGACGCCCAGCCCGCGCGCGGCCTTCGTCACGGCCAGCCGCCCGAGCGAGCCCACGTCCGGCGAGCCGGTCTTGCCGACCGCCGCCGCACCGTACAGCAGCCGCCCGGTGCCCAGCGGACCCCCCGGCCCCACCGCCAGGACGTGCACCGCACCCGCGTCGTAGGCGTCGTACTCCAACGACTCCGGCACCGACTGCTCGATCACGAAGACCTCGGTCCGCACCGCGAAGCAGGCCGCGCGATCGGCCTCCGACTCCGCGACCCGGACCTCGTACCCCGCCACGCTCACTCGCTCTCGGCCCGGATCACGTCCAGCGCGTGCTGCAGGTCGGCCGGGTAGGTGCTCTCGAACTCGATCCACTGGCCGTCCGCCGGGTGCTCGAAGCCGAGCCGCACCGCGTGCAGCCACTGCCGGGTCAGCCCCAGCCGCTTGGCGATGGTCGGGTCGGCCCCGTAGGTGAGGTCGCCCACGCAGGGGTGCCGGTGCGCCGACATGTGCACGCGGATCTGGTGCGTACGGCCGGTCTCCAGCTTGATGTCCAGCAGCGAGGCCGCCCGGAACGCCTCGATGAGGTCGTAGTGGGTGACCGAGGGCTTGCCCTCCTGGGTCACGGCCCACTTCCAGTCCGAGGACGGGTGCCGGCCGATGGGCGCGTCGATGGTGCCGCTCATCGGGTCCGGGTGGCCCTGGACCAGCGCGTGGTAGCGCTTGTCCACGACGCGCTCGCGGAACTGCTGCTTGAGGGAGGTGTAGGCGCGCTCGGACTTGGCGACGGCCATCAGGCCGGACGTGCCGACGTCGAGGCGGTGCACCACGCCCTGGCGCTCGGAGGCGCCGGAGGTGGAGATCCGGTACCCGGCGGCGGCGAGGCCGCCGATGACGGTGGTGCCGGTCCAACCGGGGCTGGGGTGGGCCGCGACGCCCACGGGCTTCATGACGACCACGATGTCGTCGTCGTCGTGGACGATCTCCATGCCCTCGACGGGCTCGGCCACCAGCTCGACCGGGCGCGGCGGGGCGGGCATCTCGACTTCGAGCCAGGCGCCGCCGTGCACCCGCTCCGACTTCCCGACGACGCTGCCGTCGACCGACACCTTCCCGGCCGAGGCAAGCTCGGCCGCCTTCGTCCGGGAGAACCCGAACATACGGGCGATGGCGGCGTCGATGCGCTCGCCTTCGAGGCCATCGGGCACGGGCAGGGTTCGGATCTCGGGAATCGTACTCACCCGTCGAGTATGCCGGACGAGACCGCACACCCGTTCCGCGATCATGCTCGGGGCGTCCCCCGCCCCGCCCCGGTCAGTCCTTGTGGACGGTGCCGTCCGGGTCCAGGCCCTTGAAGGACAGCAGCACGATCAGGATCCCGCCGCACACGATCGCCGAGTCGGCGAGGTTGAAGACGGCGAAGTGCGCGGGCGCGATGAAGTCGACGACGGCGCCCCGGAAGACCCCCGGGGACCGGAAGATCCGGTCGGTGAGGTTGCCGAGCGCACCGCCCAGCAGCAGCCCCAGGGCGATGGCCCAGGGCAGGCTGTACAGCTTGCGGGCGAGGCGCACGATCACGACGATCACACCGGCCGCGATGCAGGTGAAGATGATCGTGAAGGCTTCGCCGAAGCCGAAGGCCGCGCCGGGGTTGCGGATCGCGTCGAGCTTGAGCAGGTCGCCGACCAGCCGGATCGGCGCCTGGTGCTCCAGCTTCGCGACCACCAGCATCTTGCTGCCGAGGTCGAGGAGGTACGCGAACACCGCCACGATGAGCAGCGCCGCGATCCGGCGGTGCCCCTTGGGCTGCTCGGACTCCGGCTGGGGAGTGTCGTCCCCGACCTCGGGCGTACCGATGATGCGCTCCGCCTCTGTCACGTGAGTCCCTCGAACTAGCTCGACCAGGAAACTGCCAGGCTCCCGGGGACCCTGAACAGAACAAGAGGGTACGTCAGGCACCCCTTCCCGTGCCGCCCCAGGCCGCCCCGATCGCGCGGGCCGTCCGCGGGCTAATGGCGACGCTCCTGCTTCTGCTTGCACTCGACGCACAGCGTGGCCCGCGGGAACGCCTGCATCCTGGCCTTGCCGATGGCCTTCCCGCAGTTCTCGCAGAGCCCGTAGGTGCCCGCTTCGAGGCGCTCCAGGGCCCGCTCGGTCTGCTCCAGCATGTCGTGCGCGTTGGCAGCGAGGGCCATCTCCGACTCGCGGGTGATGTTCTTGGTCCCCGTGTCGGCCTGGTCGTCGCCCGCGCCGTCGCCGGAGTCCCGCATCAGGCCCGAGATGGCCTGCTCGGAGGCGGCCAGCTCACCGCGCAGCCGCAGCACCTCCGCGGTCAGCTCCGTACGGGCCTCCGCGGCCTCCTGCGGGGTCCACGGCTCCTCGCCCGGCCGTACGGCGAGGCCGCCCGGCTCGGTCGCGGCCACGGCGGCCGCCGCCCGCGTCTTGGGCAGCCCGCTCGTCGCGGCCTCGGCCGTCTTCCTGGACGTGCCCGTGCTCTTCTTGGCAACCACTTTCCCGGCTCCCGTCTCTTCCGCGGCCGGTGCGGCCGAGGCCTTCTTCGCGGACGTCCTGGCGGTGCTGGTCTTGGCGGTGCTCTTCTTGGCGGTACTGGTCTTGGCAGTGATCTTCTTGGCAGTGCTCTTCTTGGCGGTACTGGTCTCGGCGGTGCTGGTCCCGGCCGTAACGGTCCCGGCCGTGCTGTTGGCGGCCGCGACCTTCTTCGCGGCCCTCTTCACCGGCTTCACCGGTTCCGCGGACGCCTCGTTCACGGACGCCTCGTTCACTGACGCCGTCTTCTTCGCGGCGGTCTTCTTCGCCACCATGGCCGCGGCCCCTTCACATACTGTGATATTGCACGCGAATCGTGGTGGGACGATAAATCGACTTCGGCTCCGCGGCAACGGGGCACGCGTCGGCCGAGGCCGACTGCATCCGTTGTGCCCAGCTCCGGGCCCGATAATCCGGTCCTACCGGCGCGCCGGAGCCCGAGCGGGCGCGTCAGCCCGTTCGGGTCAATTCCACGCCCCCCTCGCGCCCCCCGTAAACCGGTCTGCCGAGCGGCCCCCCGGCCCGTACACTGGGCCCAGCGAAAGGCATGGATGGGGACGAGTAGCGTCGGACGCAGCCAGGAGCGACCCGGGGACGGTGAGAGCCCGGGGGCGAGCGCGATGCGAAGGATCACCCCGGAGCCGCCGGAAGAAAGTCCGCAGGTGCCCCCCGGGCACCGGCAGGGCGACTAGACCCGGCTCGCACCCCAATGAGGGGGTCGTCGGATCCGTCCGGGGGCCAAGGAGGGTGGTACCGCGGGAGCACGCTCTCGTCCCTCCGACGGAGATCTCACGCCGCCGGAGGAAGAACGCCTCATGACCACCCCGCCGCAATACCGCCAGGTGCCCGCTCAGGTCGACCTGCCCGCCCTGGAACACGCCGTCCTGGACTTCTGGCGCGAGAACGACACCTTCGCCAAGACCCTGGCGCAGTCCGAGGGCCGCCCCGAATGGGTCTTCTACGAGGGCCCGCCCACCGCCAACGGCATGCCCGGCGCGCACCACATCGAGGCCCGCGTCTTCAAGGACGTCTTCCCCCGCTTCCGCACGATGCGCGGCTACCACGTGGCGCGCAAGGCGGGCTGGGACTGCCACGGCCTGCCCGTCGAGCTGGCCGTCGAGAAGGAACTGGGCTTCAACGGCAAGAAGGACATCGAGGCCTACGGCATCGCCGAGTTCAACGACAAGTGTCGTGACTCGGTGACCCGCCACACCGACGCCTTCGCCGAGCTCACGACCCGCATGGGCTACTGGGTCGACCTCGACGAGGCCTACGTGACCATGGACCCCGAGTACATCGAGTCCGTGTGGTGGTCGCTCAAGGAGATCTTCAACAAGGGCCTGCTGACCCAGGACCACCGGGTCGCCCCCTGGTGCCCCCGCTGCGGCACCGGCCTCTCCGACCACGAGCTGGCCCAGGGCTACGAGACGGTCGTCGACCCCTCCGTCTTCGTCCGCTTCCCGCTGACCAGCGGGCCCCTCGCCGGGCAGGCCGCCCTGCTGGTGTGGACGACCACCCCGTGGACCCTGGTGTCGAACACCGCCGTGGCCGCGCACCCCGAGGTCACCTACGTCGTCGCCTCCAACGGCGACGAGCGGCTCGTCGTCGCGGAACCGCTGCTGGAGAAGGCGCTGGGCGAGGACTGGGTCACCACCGGCGAGTCCTTCACCGGCAGGGAGATGGAGCGCTGGACCTACCAGCGCCCCTTCGAGCTGGTCGAATTCCCCGAGCCCGCCCACTACGTCGTGAACGCCGAGTACGTCACGACCGAGGACGGCACCGGTCTGGTCCACCAGTCCCCCGCCTTCGGCGCCGACGACCTCGCGGTCTGCCGCTCGTACGGCCTGCCCGTCGTGAACCCGGTCCGCCCCGACGGCACCTTCGAGGAGGACGTCCCGCTGGTCGGCGGCGTCTTCTTCAAGAAGGCCGACGAGAAGCTGACCGCCGACCTCGACGCGCGCGGCCTGCTCTTCAAGCACATCGCCTACGAGCACAGCTACCCGCACTGCTGGCGCTGCCACACCGCGCTCCTCTACTACGCGCAGCCGTCCTGGTACGTCCGCACCACCGCCGTCAAGGACGCGATGCTGCGGGAGAACGAGAAGACGAACTGGTACCCGGACTCGGTCAAGCAGGGCCGCTTCGGCGACTGGCTGAACAACAACATCGACTGGGCGCTCTCGCGCAACCGCTACTGGGGCACCCCGCTGCCGATCTGGCGCTGCGAGGAGGACCACCTCACCTGCGTCGGCTCGCGCGCGGAGCTGAGCGAGCTGTCCGGGCAGGACCACTCGAACCTGGACCCGCACCGCCCGTACATCGACGCCGTGACCTTCCCCTGCACGGCGGAGGGCTGCGCCCTCACCGCCGTCCGCGTGCCCGAGGTCATCGACGCCTGGTACGACTCGGGTTCGATGCCGTTCGCGCAGTGGGGCTACCCGTACAAGAACAAGGAGATCTTCGAGAAGCGCTACCCGGCGCAGTTCATCTCGGAGGCGATCGACCAGACCCGCGGGTGGTTCTACACCCTGATGGCGGTCGGCACGCTGGTCTTCGACAAGTCCTCGTACGAGAACGTCGTCTGCCTGGGCCACATCCTGGCCGAGGACGGCCGCAAGATGTCCAAGCACCTGGGCAACATCCTCCAGCCCATCCCGCTCATGGACCAGCACGGCGCCGACGCCGTGCGCTGGTTCATGGCGGCGGGCGGCTCCCCGTGGGCGGCGCGCCGCGTCGGCCACGGCACGATCCAGGAGGTCGTGCGCAAGACCCTCCTCACGTACTGGAACACGGTGGCCTTCCAGGCCCTGTACGCCCGTACGTCGAACTGGGCGCCCAGCGCCGCGGACCCGGCCCCGGCCGACCGCACGGTGCTGGACCGCTGGCTGCTCTCCGAGCTGCACGCGCTGACCCGCGAGGTCACCGAGGCGCTGGAGGCGTACGACACGCAGCGGGCGGGCAAGCTGCTCTCCTCCTTCGTGGACGACCTCTCCAACTGGTACGTGCGCCGCTCGCGCCGCCGGTTCTGGCAGGGCGACGCGGCCGCGCTGCGGACCCTGCACGACGTGATCGAGACGGTCACCCGGCTGATGGCTCCGCTGACCCCCTTCATCACGGAGCGGGTGTGGCAGGACATGATCGTGCCGGTGACCCCGGACGCCCCGCAGTCGGTGCACCTCTCCAGCTGGCCGGAGTCGGACGCCGCGCAGGTCGACGCCTCGCTCTCGCAGCAGATGCTGCTGGTGCGCCGGCTCGTCGAGCTGGGCCGGGCGACCCGGGCCGAGTCGGGCGTCAAGACCCGCCAGCCGCTGTCGCGGGCGCTGGTCGGCGCGGCGGGCTTCGACGCCCTCTCCCCCGACCTCCACTCCCAGATCACGGAGGAGCTGAACGTCTCCTCCCTGGCCTCCCTGTCGGAGGTCGGCGGGTCCCTGGTGGACACGACGGCGAAGGCGAACTTCCGGGCGCTGGGCAAGCGCTTCGGCAAGGGCGTGCAGGACGTCGCGAAGGCGGTGGCGGCGGCGGATGCGGCGGCGCTGTCGCTGGCGCTGCGGTCCGGTACGGCCGAGGTGGAGGTGAACGGCGAGACGGTGGCCCTCACCCCGGAGGAGGTCATCATCACCGAGACCCCGCGCGAGGGCTGGTCGGTGGCCTCCGACTCCGGCGCGACGGTCGCGCTGGACCTGGAGATCACGCCGGAGCTGCGGTTGGCGGGGCTGGCCCGTGACGCGATCCGCCTGATCCAGGAGGCCCGGAAGAACTCCGGCCTCGACGTGGCCGACCGGATCGCCCTCCGCTGGTCCTCCACGGACCCGGAGGTCGTCACGGCCCTGACGGACCACGCGGGCCTCATCGCGGACGAGGTCCTCTCGACGGACTACGCCTCCGGCGAGCCGGACGCCACGTACGGCCCCGCCTTCGAGGACGCCCCCCTGTCCCTGACCTTCCACCTCCGCAAGGCCTGACCCCCACCCCCGTGGCCCGGCGCCCCTCCAAGGGCCCGGGCCACACCCATACCCCGGACCGGCTCACCCCTCCGGCAGGCCCTCAAACGCCGGGCGGGCTGGATATGCCCAGACGGCCCCACCGAAGCCGACCGACCCGGCCACCTCCAGCCCCGCCGAAGCCGACCGGCCCAGCCACCTCCAGCCCCGCCGAAGCCGACCGGCCCAGCCACCTCCAGCCCCGCCGAAGCCGACCGGCCCAGCCACCTCCAGCCCCGCCGGCGTTTGAGGCGCCGCCGGAGGCAACCGCTACGGCCACCCGCCCCTCCGGCACGCCCTCAAACGCCGGGCCGGCTCACGCCTCCGGCACGCCCTCAAACGCCGGGCAGGCTGGGAGATGCCCAGACGGCGGGAGTTACCCAAGCGCCCCAGCCACCGCCAGCCCCACCGAAGCCGACCGGCCCGGCCACATCCAGCCCCGCCGGCGTTTGAGGCGCCGCCGGAGGCGGGCCAGCGGCGGGCCGGCGGCGCAGCCGGCGGGTACGCGAACGGGCCGGGGGGGGGGGGGGGGGGGGGGGGAGGGGAGCAGGTACCACGAGCTGCGCGCCCTGCGGAGGGGTACTACTGGCTCCCCGT
>NZ_JBVHUE010000016.1:154012-189826 GCF_055565515.1 Streptomyces sp. NPDC028419
CAACACAATCCACCCCCCCCGCGCCCCCCGGGGGGGTGAACGTGCCTCCCCCCCCCCCCCCCCCCCCCCCCCCCCCCCCCCCCCCCCCCCCCCCCCCCCCCCCCCCCCCCCCCCCCCCCCCGACCGTCTGCCGACGGGTGAGGCGCGCCTAGTTGTCGTCCTCGTCGATCAGGAAGCCCCGCATCGGCGACGGCGCCTGCTGCATCGGCTGCGGCGCAACCGGCCGCACCGGAGCCATCGGCTGCGTCATCGCGGGAGACATCTGCTGCTGGCCACCGTAGGAGGGGCCACCCATCGGGGACGGACCACCCATCGGGGAGGGACCGCCCATGGGGGACGGACCACCCATGGAGTGCCCCATCGCTCCGGCCGGAGCCATCGACGGCGCCGGCGACGGCGGCAGCGAGGCGGTGGCCGGCGTGCGCGGCGGCGCGAGGGAGTCGTCGGCCTGGGTCTCCAGCTGACGCAGCTGGCTCTCCAGGTAGGACTTCAGACGCGTGCGGTACTCGCGCTCGAAGCCCCGCAGGTCCTCGACCTTGCGCTCCAGCGTGGCGCGGGCGGACTCCAGGGAGCCCATCGCGACGCGGTGCTTCTCCTGCGCGTCCCGCTCCAGCGCGTCGGCCTTGGCACGGGCGTCCCGCTCCAGGCCCTCGGCGCGCGAACGGGCCTCGCCGACGATCTTGTTGGCCTCGGAACGGGCCTCCGCGATCGCCTGGTCGGCGGTCTGCTGCGCCAGGGACAGGACGCGGGCGGCGCTGTCGCCACCGGGGCCCTGCTGCGGGAGCTGCGGCTGCTGCTGCTGGTGCATCGGCTGCATCTGCTGGCCCATGGGCTGCATCTGCTGCCCCATCGGCTGGCCCATCTGCTGCTGCTGCATGGGCTGCATCTGCTGGCCCATCTGCTGCTGCTGCATCTGCTGCTGCTGCATCGGCTGGCCGAGCTGGTTCTGGCCGCCCATGGACTGCTGTCCGGCCATGGGGTGCTGCTGCATGGGGCCACCCATCGGGCCAGGACCCTGCGGTCCGTGACCACCGGGGCCGGCCGGCAGCTGCGGCTGCCCACCCTGCAGCTGGGGCGGACCCATCTGCTGGGGCTGCTGCTGCGGCGGGCCGGATATGGCCGCGGGAACCGGGGCGCCCGGGCCTCGCTGGTCCTGCTGCTCCGGCTTGCGCATGCCCTGCTGCTGCTGGTTCTGCGCGGCGGCACGCGTGGCGGCCGCCAGCTTGGCGCGCAGATCCTCGTTCTCACGGAGCAGGCGCGTCAGTTCGCCTTCGACTTCGTCGAGGAAGGCGTCAACCTCGTCCTCGTCGTAGCCTTCTCGGAGGCGAACGGTCGTGAACTGCTTGTTCCGCACGTCCTCGGGGGTCAGCGGCATCTCTTCTTCACCTCTACGTAGTCGTCGGCAGTCGGCAAGACCGTATCGTTCACACGCTTCTCGCAGCGGTGCTCACGAAACTGATGAGGATGTAAACGATGATCATCAGAACGAAGAAGGACAGGTCGAGTGCCACGCCCCCGAGACGCAACGGCGGGATGAACCGCCGAAGAAGCTTGAGCGGTGGATCGGTGACAGTGTAGGTGGCCTCCAGAACGACCACCATCGCCTTGCCAGGGGCCCACGAAGGGGCGAACTGGAAGACGTAGTCCATGACCAGTCGGAAGATCAGCACGATGAGGAAGCACATCAGCGCGATGTAGACAACCTCCAGAGCCACGCCCATCCCGCGCTTCCCTCTCCCCTTGCTGTCGCTGTCCGGCCTGCCGGCCGGGTCGTCGCCTACGGTCCCGTGTCTTAACTCGTCGGTCTAGCTTTGGTTGAAGAACCCGCCCTCCGCGATGCGGGCCTTGTCCTCCGCCGTGACATCGACGTTAGCAGGCGACAGCAGGAACACCTTCTGTGTCACGCGTTCAATACTGCCGTGCAGACCGAACACGAGACCGGCCGCGAAGTCGACCAGGCGCTTCGCATCGGTGTCGTCCATCTCCGTGAGATTCATGATCACGGGGGTGCCCTCGCGGAAGTGTTCCCCGATGGTACGGGCCTCGTTGTACGTCCGGGGGTGCAGCGTGGTGATGCGGTAGGGCTCCCGCTCGGAGACGACCTTGGGCATGATCACGGGGGCGTTCTTCTCCATGGTGGGGCGTTCAGGTGTGATGGATGCCACGGGTGCAATACGCGGCGATCGTCCGTTTTCTACCGGGATTGCGATGGGTTCGCGCTGCGCCGGCGGCTGTACGACTCGTACCGGTTCGTCCTGTACGGGCGGTTGGTGCGATACGGCCTGCTGCCGGCGGTCCCTGTCGCGGGGACGTTCCGGTTCCGGCTCGGGTTCGAACTCGTCGTCGGGGTCGTACCCCGGGTTGTCGTACCGGTCGTCCTCCACGAGGCCGAGGTAGACCGCCATCTTGCGCATCGCGCCGGCCATTCTCTGAGTCCTCCGCTCTGTGGTGGATCGCCCTGTCGCAGGTGTCGCAGGTGTCGTGTCGCATTGTCACCAAAGTCACCAACTGCCTGCGATCCACGTGGTCTGTCCGCTCATCAGCGGAAATGACCATATTTTCTGCTGTGGTCCGACTTTCTTCGCGACGTTACCCGAGCCGCGGCCTCGCACCGAGTACCGCAGTGCCGACGCGCACATGTGTCGCACCGGCCATGACGGCCTGTTCCAGGTCGGCGCTCATCCCGGCCGAGACCATCGTGGCAGCAGGATGGTCCGCGCGCAGCTGGGATGACAATTCCAGCAACCGCTCGAAGGCGGCCTGTTCGCGGCCCGCGTACGGACCGGCCAGCGGCGCGACCGTCATGAGGCCGTCGATCCGCAGTCCCGGCGCCGCCGCGACGAGCTCCGCCAGTTCCGGCAACAGGTCCGGAGCGGCGCCGCCGCGCTCCCCGCGCTCGCCCGATTCGGCGTCGAGCGCGATCTGTACGAGGCAGCCGAGTTCGCGTCCGGCCTTCACCGCGGCCGCCGAGAGCGCCGGCACCAGCCGGGCCCGGTCGACGGACTGCACGACGTGCGCGTATCCCGCCACCGAACGGACTTTGTTGGTCTGCAACTGACCGACGAAGTGCCAGGTGAGCGGCAGATCCGCGCAGGCCACGGCCTTGGGGGCGGCGTCCTGGTCGCGATTCTCCGCCACATGACGGACCCCCAGGTCCGCCAGCAGTCGTACGTCGCTCGCGGGATACGTCTTGGTGACCACGATGAGGGTCACCTCGTCCCGCTCCCGCCCCGCCGCCGCGCACGCGGTGGAGATGCGTTCCTCCACCCGCTTCAGGTTGGCGGCCAGTTCCGCGCCACGGTCAGTCATCCGTCGATCCCCCACGTTCCGTCCGGGGGGACCCCAACCAGACGTATCCGGCGAGCCGCCCGGTCACCCGGTCGCGGCGGTAAGAGAAGTGGTCCCCGGACTCCAGTGTGCAGACCGGGGAACGCCGGGCGTCCACCACCCCCGCCGCTGCGAGCTGGGCGTGCACCCCGGCGACCACGTCGACGGCGGGGGTCCCCCAGCTGGTTTCGGCGAAGGCCTCCGGCACGATCGCGGCCACCTCGTCCCGCATGGCGGCGGGCACTTCGTAGCACCGACCGCAGACGGCGGGTCCGGTACGGGCCACCATCCGCCCCGGTTCGGCGCCGAGCGAGACCATCGCCGCCACCGCGGCGGGCACCACCCCGGCGACCAGTCCGGGCCGCCCGGCATGGGCGGCGGCCACCACCCCGGCGACGGGGTCGGCCAACAGGACGGGGGTGCAGTCGGCGGTGAGGACCGCGAGGGCGAGCCCCCGACGGGTGGTCACCACCGCGTCCACGGCGGGGACCTCGTGGTCCCCGGCGTCGTCTCCGCCCCACGGACCGTCGACCACCGCGACGTCCCGCCCGTGCACCTGGTTCATCCAGACCACCCGATCCGGGGCGAGGCCCAGGGTCCGCGCGGCGCTCGCCCGGTTGGCCCGCACGACCTCGGGGTCGTCCCCCACCGCCCCGCCGAGGTTGAGCTCCTCATACGGAACGGCGCTCCCCCCGCCCCACCTGTCGGTGAAAGCGAAGTGGGCGCCGCTCACGGTGTGCTGCTCTATCGTCACTTCAAGAAATCCGGGACGTCCAGCTCTTCGGCCGGGCTGTCCTGGTACGGACGGGCCGTCGGGACCTGCGGGGCCACGGGGATCGAGGTCTCGACCGGCGCCGGCTCGACCGGCACCTGCACGTCCTCGCGCGGGGTGACCGAACCGAGTCCGCCGAAGGCCGGACGGACCGGCTCCGCGGCACGGACCGGCGGGGCCGGCTCCTCGCGCTTGGTGGACGCGGCGCCGATGACGTTGTCCCGGCGGGCCGGCGGCTGTCCGCCGTCGAACCCGGCCGCGATGACGGTGACCCGCACCTCGTCGCCGAGCGCGTCGTCGATGACGGCACCGAAGATGATGTTCGCCTCGGGGTGCGCGGCCTCGCTGACCAGCTGGGCCGCCTCGTTGATCTCGAAGAGACCGAGGTCGGATCCACCGGAGATGGAGAGCAGCACGCCGCGGGCTCCGTCGATGGACGCTTCCAGCAGCGGCGAGGAGATCGCCATCTCGGCGGCGGCCACGGCGCGGTCGTCGCCGCGGGCGGAGCCGATGCCCATGAGGGCCGAGCCCGCCTCGGACATCACGGACTTGACGTCCGCGAAGTCGAGGTTGATCAGACCCGGGGTGGTGATGAGGTCGGTGATGCCCTGGACGCCCGAGAGCAGGACCTGGTCCGCCGACTTGAAGGCGTCGAGGACGCTGACCTGCCGGTCCGAGATGGACAGCAGCCGGTCGTTGGGGATGACGATGAGGGTGTCGACCTCTTCGCGGAGTTCGGCGATGCCGTCCTCCGCCTGGTTGGCGCGCCGGCGGCCTTCGAAGGTGAAGGGCCGGGTGACCACACCGATCGTGAGCGCGCCCAGCGAGCGCGCGATGTTGGCGACCACGGGGGCGCCACCGGTACCGGTGCCACCGCCTTCGCCGGCGGTGACGAAGACCATGTCGGCCCCCTTGAGGACCTCCTCGATCTCCTCGCGGTGGTCCTCTGCCGCCTTGCGGCCGACGGCCGGGTTGGCTCCGGCGCCGAGGCCCCGGGTGAGTTCACGGCCGACGTCGAGCTTGACGTCGGCGTCGCTCATCAACAGCGCCTGGGCGTCGGTGTTGATGGCGATGAACTCGACGCCCTTGAGACCGACCTCGATCATTCGGTTGATGGCATTGACACCACCGCCGCCGACACCGATGACCTTGATGACTGCGAGGTAGTTCTGCGGTGCTGCCACGTCGAAGGCCTCTCGCCTCGAGTTACGTGTCGCCGCCTCGCGGGCCTGCGGTGCGACGACTGATGCCGAAAGTGGGACGGTCCAACACGCCGACCCGAACCCTAACCCTGAAGTTTAGGGTTAAGGGTGTGTCTGTTCCCTGGACTCTCCGAACAGGACACTAAGTCGACAAGTGGTGCGCGTTCAACGAACACGCCGAACCTCCCGTTTTTCTTTTCACCCTATGTGATCACCCATATCGCTGGCCAACCAGGGTGCGTCGGTGTTCGACTCGACGTCAACTCCCGGACACCGCAGGGGCCGTGGGCGCGCTCACGTCGAAGTGGTCAGCCTTGGGCACGGCCTTGAGCAGCGCGGTCAGCGCGCGGCCCTTCGCCTCACCCTGTTCGCCGCTCCCCCAGACCACCTCGCGCCCCCGCGTCAGCTCCAGGACGACCGAGTCGTACGAGCCGACCTTGACCAGCAGGGTCTCCCTGGCCACGGCCTTGGGGAGGTCGCCCGCGACGGCCACCGCCTCGCGCAGCAGCCGTTCCTCGTCGAACCGGCGGGCGCTCGGCGACTGTCCGGCGGACAGTTCGAGGACCGGAACGCCCGCGGGTGCTTTCGCCACCGTGTCGAATCGCACACCCGAAGCGTCCACTTCCACGAAGTCCGCGCCCTTTTTGATGAGCAGGACGGGTTTGCGCTCCGTCACTTTCAGTCCGATTCCGTGCGGCCACGACCGCGTGGCCGTCACGGTGTCGACCCGCGGCAGCTTGGCCCGGACCCGGTTCTCGATCTCGTCGGTGTCCACGCCGACGAGCGGCGCCCCGATCGGAACGGCCGCGGCGGCGAGCACCTGTGCGGGAGTGAGCACCTCGGTGCCACCCGCCGTGACCTTCTCGACCCGCAGCCAGCTGGACCCGTACAGGGCCCACGTGCCGCCCGCGCCGAGCAGGACGGCGGCGAGGGCGGCCGCGAGCAGCACCGGGCCCCGGCGCGGGCGCCCCGGCGCGGACCGGGGGCCGCCGGGGCCCCGGAAGGGCGATCTCCACGCCGCCTTCGCCGTCTTGCCGGGCTTGGGCGGTTTGGCGGGCCGGGGCGCCTTGGCCGGTTTCGGGGACTTGACGCCCTTGCGTGCGGTCGTCGCTCCGGCCACTGCGGTGCCTCCTGCGTCGGTGCCTTCCCGGCTCAGCGGGCTCGGTGTGCGGCGATCGCCTCGTAGACCATGCCGACCAACAGATCATCGGCGTCCCGGCGGCCGAACTCCGCCGCGGCGCGCGACATCTCGTACAGACGGTGCGGATCGGCCAGTACCGGGAGGACCTGGCTGAGGATCCACTCGGGCGTCAGTTCCGCGTCGTCGACGAGCAGACCGCCCCCGGCCTTGACCACCGGCTGGGCGTTGAGCCGCTGTTCACCGTTGCCGATCGGCAACGGGACGTAGGCGGCGGGCAGCCCGACGGCGGACAGTTCGGCGACGGTCATCGCACCCGCGCGGCACAGCATCATGTCGGCGGCGGCGTACGCGAGATCCATCCGGTCCACGTACGGTACCGGCACGTAGGGCGGCATACCGGGCATGTTGTCGACACGCGGCACTTCGTTCTTCGGGCCGACCGCGTGCAGGATCTGGATGCCGGAGCGCTGGAGGGTCGGCGCGACCGACTGGACGACCTCGTTGAGCCGGCGCGCGCCCTGCGAGCCGCCGGAGACCAGCAGCGTCGGCAGGTTGGGGTCGAGCCCGAAGGCGGCCCGCGCCTCGGGCCGGACCATGGCCCGGTCCAGGGTCGAGATGGAACGCCGCAGCGGGATCCCGATGTAGCGGGCGTTACGGAGCTTGCTGTCGGGCGTGGAGACCGCGACGGCGGCCGCGTAGCGCGAACCGATCTTGTTGGCGAGGCCCGGCCGGGCATTGGCCTCGTGGACGATGATCGGCACCCCGAGCCGCTTGGCCGCCAGGTAGCCGGGCAGGGCCACGTAGCCGCCGAAGCCGACGACGCAGTCGGCCTTGGTGCGCTCCAGGATCTGCTCGGCGGCCTTGATGGTCCCGCGCAGCCGTCCCGGGACGGTGATCAGCTCCGGGGTGGGCTTGCGGGGCAGCGGTACGGCGGGGATCAGTCCCAGCTCGTAGCCGCGCTCCGGCACCAGGCGGGTCTCAAGGCCCCGTTCCGTTCCGAGGGCGGTGATGCCCACGGAGGGGTCCTGCCTGCGCAGGGCGTCCGCGAGGGCGAGCGCCGGCTCGATGTGGCCGGCGGTCCCCCCACCGGCGAGTACGACATGCACCGAAATTCACCGCTCTCCGGACGGACGCTTCTTGACGCGCCGTCTCATCGATTTCCATCTCAGCCCGGCCCGCTTCCAGCCGAACTTCGGCTGCCGCATCGCGAGCGCCGCGCGCGCCCCGGGCTCCTCCCGCGCGAACGCGACGAGCAATCCCACGGCGAACATCGTCGGCAGCAGGGCGGACCCCCCGTAGGAGAACAGCGGGAGCGGGACCCCGGCGATCGGCAGCAGACCGAGCACCGCACCGATGTTGATCACGGCTTGCGCCGTGATCCAGGTGGTCACGCCTCCCGCGGCAAACCTGACGAAGGAGTCCTCCGTACGTCCGGCCACGCGGATACCCGCATAGCCTAGGGCCGCGAACAGGGCGAGTACCGACAGCGTCCCCGCCAGTCCCAGTTCCTCACCGGTGATGGCAAAGATGAAGTCCGTGTGCGCTTCTGGCAGTTGGCCCCATTTTTCCACGCTCGCACCGAGTCCGGAACCGAACCAACCGCCGGATGCCAAGGCGTAGATTCCGTGCACGGCTTGCCAGCAGAGGTCGTTCTTGCCCGGATCTGTCGCCCCCAGGCACGCGAGGCGGTCCATCCGGTGCGGGCTGGTCCGGATCAGTACCGCGACGATCACACCCGCGAAGGCGAGCACGCCCACGAACATCCTGGTCGGGGCGCCGGCCAACCACAACAGGCCGAAGAGGATGGCGCCCAGGATCATCGCGGTGCCCATGTCGCCACCGAGCATGATCAGCCCGAGCAACAGGAAGGTCACCGGCACCAGTGGCACCAGGAGGTGCTTCCACTGGCTCAGCAGCCCCTTGTCGCCCTTGCGGGCCAGCAGGTCGGCGCCCCACAGGATCAGGGCCAGCTTGCCGAACTCACTGGGCTGGAGCATGAACGGACCGCCAAGGGAGATCCAATTCTGGTTGCCGTTGATCGACACCCCCATCCCCGGGACCTGGACCAGGGCCATCAGGAAGAGCGTTCCGGCGAGGACGGGGTAGGACAGCGCCCGGTGCAGCTTGACGGGCATCCGGGAGGCGGCCAGCAGCAGGACGGCGCCGATGGAGGCGGCCAGGAACTGCTTCTTGAAGAAGTACGAGGCGCCCAGGCCGAGCTGGAGGCCCTTGATCATGGAGGCCGAGTAGACCATCACCAGCCCGAGCACGGTGATCAGCAGGGCGCTGCCGAAGATCAGGTAATACGCGGTGAGCGGACGGTCCCAGGCCCGGCGCAACTGCCGCTGCGTGCGCCGCAGCCCGTCCAGCGAGCCGCGCCCGGGGCCGCGCTTCGTGGCGCTCGGCACGGGCCGTCTACGGCCCTGCGTCTTCGGCTTCGGGGCGGACGGCCGCCGCCCGGGGAGCAGTTGCTTGGCCGGCATGGTGTGATCTTCCCCTCCACTCGTACGAGCAGCCGACCGGAGGGGTCCGACCCCTGCGTCGCTAGGCGCCCGCCGCGGCGAGTTCGCGGACGGCGTCGGCGAACGCGTCCCCGCGCTTGTTGTAGTTCGCGAACATGTCCATCGAGGCGCAGGCGGGTGCCAGCAGGACCGTGTCGCCCGGCTCGGCCAGCCGCGCCGCTTCCCGGACCGCCGCGAGCATCGCCCCAGTGTCGGTCCGTTCCAGCTCGACGACCGGGACCTCGGGGGCGTGTCGCGCCAGCGCGTCGCGGATCAGGGCCCGGTCGGCGCCGATCAGGACGGCGCCGCGCAGCCGCTTCGCGGAGCGGATCACGAGCTCGTCGAAGGTGGCGCCCTTGGCGAGGCCGCCGGCGATCCACACGACCGGCTCGTAGGCCGCCAGGGAGGCCTCGGCGGCGTGCGTGTTGGTCGCCTTGGAGTCGTCGATGTAGGTGACCCCCTCGACGACGTCGACGTGCGCGATGCGGTGCGCGTCGGGGCGGAAGTCGCGCAGGCCGTCGCGGACGGCCCGCGGGGGCACGCCGAAGGCGCGGGCCAGGGCGGCGGCCGCGAGGGCGTTGGCGATGTTGTGCGGGGCCGGCGGGTCGACGTCGGAAACCTCGGCCAGCTCCTGGGCGTTCTTCTGCCGGTTCTCCACGAAGGCGCGGTCGACCAGGATGCCGTCGACGACGCCGAGCATGGAGGGGCCGGGGGCGCCGAGGGTGAAGCCGATGGCGCGGCAGCCCTCTTCGACGTCGGCTTCGACGACGAGGTCCTCGGTGGCCTTGTCGGCGACGTTGTAGACGCAGGCGACGGTGTTGCCCTCGTAGACGCGGCCCTTGTCGGCGGCGTACGCCTCCATGGTGCCGTGCCAGTCGAGGTGGTCGGGGGCCAGGTTCAGCACGGCCGCCGAGTGGGCCCGTACGGAGGGCGCCCAGTGCAGCTGGTAGCTGGAGAGCTCGACGGCGAGCACGTCGAGGTCGCGGTACTCCGGGTCCGCGCCGGTGACCACGTCGATGATCGGGGTGCCGATGTTGCCGACGGCGGCGGTCCGCAGACCGGCGGCGCGCAGGATCGACGCGAGCATCTGGGTCGTGGTGGTCTTGCCGTTGGTGCCGGTGATCGCGAGCCAGGGCGGGGCGTTCTCGCCGCGCAGCTGCCAGGCGATCTCGACGTCGCCGACGACCTCGACCCCGGCCGCCGCGGCGGCCGCGAAGAGCGGGCTGGCGGGCTGCCAGCCGGGCGAGGTGACGACGAGCTCGGTGCCCTCGGGGAGGGTCTCCGCGTCCGCCAGGCGCACGGAGATGCCCGCCGCCTCCAACTCCGCCGCACGGGCCCGGTGGCCCTCGCTGTCGCCGCCGTCCACGACGGTGACGGACGCGCCGAGGCCGGCCAGGGCGCGGGCGGCGCTGATGCCGCTCACGCCGAGGCCGGCGACGGTGATGTTCTTGCCGTTCCAGGCGGTCACTTGTCCGCTGCCCATCCCGCGTAGAAGAGTCCGAGTCCGACGATCACGCACACGCCCTGGATGATCCAGAAGCGGACCACGACAAGGACTTCGGACCACCCCTTGAGTTCGAAGTGGTGCTGGAGCGGCGCCATCCGGAAGACCCGCTTGCCGGTCATCTTGAAGGAGCCGACCTGGATGACCACGGACATGGTGATCAGGACGAAGAGGCCGCCGAGCAGGGCGATCAGGAACTCCGTGCGGGAGCAGATCGCGAGGCCGGCGAGCGCGCCGCCCAGCGCCAGCGAACCGGTGTCGCCCATGAAGATCTTGGCGGGCGAGGTGTTCCACCACAGGAAGCCGAAGCAGGCGCCCATGAGGGCCGAGGCGACGACCGCGAGGTCGAGCGGGTCACGCACCTCGAAGCAGGCGGACGGGTTCGGCAGGGTCTGCGCGTTGGCGCAGGACTCCTGGTACTGCCAGACGCCGATGAAGGTGTAGGCGCCGAAGACCATCACGGCCGCGCCGGTGGCCAGTCCGTCGAGGCCGTCGGTGAGGTTCACGCCGTTGGACATCGCCAGGATCATGAACAGCGCCCAGACCACGAACAGCACCGGCCCGATGGACCAGCCGAAGTCGGTCACGAAGGACAGCCGCTTGGAGGCGGGGGTGAGCCCGCGACCGTCCGCGAACTGGAGGGCGAGCACCGCGAAGGCGATGCCGACGATCAGCTGACCGGCCATCTTGGCCTTGGCCCGCAGACCCAGCGAACGTTGCTTGACGATCTTGATGTAGTCGTCCAGGAAGCCGACGACGCCCATTCCCGCCATCAGGAAGAGCACCAGCAGACCGGAGAAGGTCGGCTGGCTGGACGTGATCACCTTCGTCAGGGCGTACGCGACCAGCGTGGCCAGGATGAAGGAGATGCCGCCCATGGTGGGCGTGCCCTTCTTCCCGGCGTGGCCGCGCGGCCCGTCGTCGCGGATGAACTGGCCGTAACCCTTGCGGGCCAGCCCCTTGATCAGCAGCGGAGTGCCGACGAGAGTCAGGAAGAGCCCGATGACTCCCGCGAACAGGATCTGCCTCATCGACCGGTGACCTCGCCCTCGCGCTCGAGGAGCGCCAGCGCGACCCGCTCCAGTCCGATGGACCTGGACGCCTTCACCAGCACGACGTCTCCCGGGCGCAGTTCACTGCGCAACAGGTCGACCGCCGCCTGCGCGTCGGACACGAGCACCGACTCCTCACCCCACGAACCCTCGTTATATGCGCCCAGTTGCAGCCAGGACGCTTCCCTGCCCCCGACTGCGACGAGCTTGCTCACGTTGAGCCGGACGGCGAGCCGTCCGATCGCGTCGTGCTCGGCGAGCGACTCGTCGCCCAGCTCGGCCATGGGACCGAGCACCGCCCACGTGCGGCCCCCGTTCGCCCGCGCGCCGCCGCCCATCGCGGCAAGTGCGCGCAGGGCGGCCCGCATGGACTCCGGGTTCGCGTTGTAGGCGTCGTTGACGACTGTCACGCCGTCCGCCCGCTCGGTGACCTCCATCCGCCACCGGGACAGCGTGCCCGCCCCGGAGAGCGCGGTGGCGATCTCGGCGACGGACATGCCCAGCACATGGGCGACGGCGGCCGCGGCGAGCGCGTTCGACACGTGGTGCTCACCGTACAGCCGCAAGGTCACTTCGCCGCACCCGGTGGGTGTGTGGAGTGTGAAGGAGGGCTGTCCCGCCGGTGTCATCCGCACCTCGGTGGCGCGTACGTCCGCGTCCTCGGCCTCGCCGAAGAGGACCGTACGGGCCTTCGTACGGGCCGTCATCGCGCGCACGAGGGGGTCGTCGGCGTTCAGGACGGCGACGCCGCCCGCGGCCTCGTCCGGCAGGGACTCGACCAGCTCGCCCTTGGCCTGCGCGATCTGCTCGCGGCCGCCGAACTCGCCGATGTGGGCGGTGCCGACGTTGAGCACCAGGCCGATCCGCGGCGGCGTGAGGCCGGTGAGGTAGGCGATGTGGCCGATGCCGCGCGCGCCCATCTCCAGGACCAGGTGCCGGGTGTCGGCGGTGGCCTTGAGGGCGGTGAGCGGCAGGCCGATCTCGTTGTTGAGGGAGCCCGGGGTCCACACGGTGGGCGCGTGGTGCTGGAGCACCTGGGCGATGAGGTCCTTGGTGGAGGTCTTGCCGGCGGAGCCGGTCAGGGCCACCACGTCGGTGCCCAGGCGCTCGACGACGGTCCGGGCGAGGGCGCCGAGCGCCTTCTCGACGTCGGGTACGACGATCGCGGGCACGCCGACGGGCCGGGCCGCGAGGACGGCCGCCGCGCCCGCGGCGACCGCGCGCTCGGCGTAGTCGTGACCGTCGACGTGCTCGCCGTCGAAGGCGGCGAACAGGCTGCCCGCCTCGACCTGGCGGGAGTCGATGACCACCGGCCCGGTGATGCGTACGGACGGATCCGGTATGTCGTGCGCAAGCCCGCCGGTGATGCCGGCGATCTCGGCGAGGGAGAGGTCGATCACTGGTTCACCTCGGCCTGTCGGGCGGGCGGGGTCTGGTCCGGCGCGGTGGCGCCGTGCGGTGCGCTGCGGTGTGCCTCGATGGCGGCGCGGAGCACCGCGCGGTCGTCGAAGGGCCGTACGACGCCCCCGGTGTCCTGGCCCTGTTCGTGGCCCTTGCCGGCGACGAGGACGGTGTCGCCGGGTGCGGCGCGCGCGACGGCGGCGGCGATGGCCGCCGCCCGGTCGGCGTCGACGAGGACGGTGGCGCGCTCGGCGGGCGGCACGGAGACCGCCCCGTCGAACATCGCGGCGAGGATCGCGAGCGGGTCCTCGGAGCGCGGGTTGTCGGAGGTCAGCAGCGCGGTGTCGGCGTAGCGGGCCGCCGCGGCGCCCATCGGGGCGCGCTTGGTGGTGTCGCGGTCGCCGCCGCAGCCGAGGACGACGTGCAGCTTGCCCTCGGTGACCTCGCGCAGCGCCCGGAGCACCGATTCGACGGCGTCGGTCTTGTGCGCGTAGTCGACGACGGCGAGGTACTGCTGGCCCGCGTCCACGCGCTCCAGGCGGCCCGGGACGCCGGGGACGGCGGCGACGCCGTCGGCGGCGGTCTGCGGGTCGATCCCGGCGGCGGCCAGCGTGACGATCGCGGCGACCGTGTTGGCCACGTTGAACGGGCCGGGCAGCGGGGCGGCGGCCGAGATCCGCTCCCCGTCCGGACCGACGAGGGTCAGGGTGGAGCCGACGGGGCCCGAGACCACGTCCTCGGCGCGCCAGTCGGCGGCCGGGTCGCCCGTGGCCGAGAAGGTCAGCAGCGGGATCGGCGCCTCCTTCGCGAGGCGGCGGCCGTACTCGTCGTCGAGGTTCACCACGCCCAGGCGGGCGCGGCGCTCGGTGAAGAGGCTCGCCTTGGCCTGGAAGTAGTCCTCCATGCCGGAGTGGAACTCCATGTGCTCGGGGCTCAGGTTGTTGAAGACGGCGACGTCGAAGACGCAGCCGTCCACCCGGCCGAGCACCAGGGCGTGGCTGGAGACCTCCATGGCCACGGCCTGGACGCCGCGTTCGCGCATGACCGCGAAGAGCGCCTGCAGGTCGGGGGCCTCGGGGGTGGTGCGCTCCGACTTGATGGCCGTGTCGCCGATCCGCATCTCGACGGTGCCGACGAGTCCGGTCGTCCGCCCGGCCCGCCGCAGCCCGCCCTCGATGAGGTAGGCGGTGGTGGTCTTGCCGGAGGTGCCGGTGATGCCGATCTGGAGCAGGTCCTCGCCGGGACGTCCGTAGATCGTGGCGGCCAGCTCGCCCATCCGGTCGCGCGGGTTCTCGACCATGAGGACCGGCAGTCCGGTGGCGGCGGCGCGGGCGGCTCCCGCCGGGTCCGTCAGGACCGCGGCGGCGCCCAGCTCGGCGGCCTGTGGCGCGAAGTCGGCGCCGTGCAGGCGCGCTCCGGGCAGGGCCGCGTAGACATCGCCGGGGCGCACCGCACGCGAATCGTGCGTGATGCCGGTGATGCCCGTGGGACGGCCGTGCTGGCCGTGACGTCCGGGGCTTCCGGGCGCCTCGGCGGGCACGGGCGTCTCGATGCCGAGCAGCGCGGCCAGATCGCCGAGCGGGGTCGGTCGGACGGCCAGCGGCCGGGGCGCGCCGGGCAGCACTGCCGGGGCGTCTTTCTGGGTGGTTCTGGGCTGATCAGCGTGGGGCACGGCGGTGAGCGTACCGGGCGCGGTGGGCCCGTTGCGAAGCGAGGGCCCGGTCGTGGGGTTCGCGACGGGCCGGTTCCCGGGTTTCGGGGTGATCGTTGTCACTGATGGTGCCTCACGGTCTGGTGGCGCGGGGGTCTGCTCACTGGCCGGGTTCGAAGGTGACCGGCAGCCCGGCGGGGGCGGTGCCGCTGGGGGCGACTTGGAGGGTCTTGAGGGCGAACTCCATGACCTTCTTGTAGATGGGCCCGCAGATCTGTCCGCCGAAGTAGCTGCCCTTGGTGGGGTTCTGGATGGCGCAGTACACGGTGATGCGCGGATCGTCCGCGGGGGCGAAACCTGCGAACGACGCGGTGTAGCCCTTGTAGCGGCCCGTGGCCGGATCCACCCGGTTGGACGTTCCGGTCTTGCCGCCGACCCGGTAGCCCGGGATGCGTGCCTTGGTGCCGGTGCCCTCCTGGTCGTCGACGACCGATTCGAGCATTTCGGAGAGGGTCTTGGCGGTTTCGGCGCTCACCACGCGTTCCTTGGCGGGCGCGGCGGCCTGGCTGAACCGGCCGTCGGGTCCCTTGGTGCCGCGGACCAGGGTGGGCGTGATCCGGACACCGCCGTTGGCGATCGTCGAGTACACGGAGGCCGCCTGCATGGCGTTGAGCGAGAGGCCCTGGCCGAAGGGGATCGTGTACTGCTGGGAGGTGGACCAGGCCCCGGGCTTGGCCAGGATGCCGCGGGACTCGCCCGGGTAGCCGAGGCCGGTGGGCGATCCGATGCCGAACTTGTCCAGGTAGGAGTACAGCACCTTGTTGGCCTCGGCCTGGTTGGCGCCGAGCTGGCCGGTGGCCAGGATGGTGCCGATGTTGCTGGACTTGGCGAGGACCCCGTTGAGGGTCAGGTTCCAGGTCGGGTGATCGACGTCGTCCTTGAAGAGCCGGTCGCCGCGGTGCAGCCGGTTGGGGACCGTGACGTGCGTGGTGGGCGTGGCCTTCTTCTCCTCCAGGACCGCCGCCATCGAGATCACCTTGGCCGTGGACCCGGGCTCGTAGACGTCCTGGAGGGCCGCGTTGCCCATGGCGGCGGAACGGGCCTTGCCGAGGTCGTTGGGGTCGAAGCCGGGGGCGTTGGCCATGGCCAGCACCTCGCCGGTGCGGGTGTCCTGGACGATGACGTACCCGCGGTCGGCCTCGGACTTCTGGACCTGCTCGGCGATGGCGCTCTGGGCCGCCCACTGGATGTCGCGGTCGATGGTCAGCTCGACGTCCTCGCCGGGCACGGCGGGCTTCTCGCTGGATCCGGCGGTGGGGACGCGGCGCCCTCCGGACTGGGCGTAGGTCAGTTCGCCGTCCTTGCCGGAGAGCTTCTTGTCGAGGGAGGACTCCAGCCCGCCCGCGCCCTTGCCCTCGGCGTTGACGTAACCCAGTATCCCGGCGGCCAGGTCCCCGTTGGGGTACACCCGCTTGCTGCTGGGCTCCTGGAAGACGCCCGCGAGGACGTTCGCGCCGGGGCCGTTGTTCTTCTTGTCGGCCGCGGCCTTCTCGGCGAAGACCCGCTTGAGGTCCTTGATCTGGTTCCAGACCTGGGGGGTCTGGCGGCGGGCGAGGACGACGTAGCGGGAGTTCTTCGTCGCGAGCCGCTCGGTCAGCTCCTTGGCGTCCTTGCCGAGGATGGGGGCGAGGAGGGCGGCGGCCTGCGCGGGGGCGTCCGGGGCCTTGCTCTCCTGCGGGGTGAACATCGAGGGGTCGGCGGTGATGTCGTGCGCGTCGACGCTGGTGGCCAGGGCCACGCCCTTGCGGTCGGTGATGTTCCCGCGCTCGGCGGCCAGGGTGTAGCTGGCGAAGCGGTTCTTGGACGCCTCGGCGGAGAAGGAGGACGCGTCGACCGCCTGGACCTGGAGCAGCCGGATCACGAAGGCGACCATGACCAGCGTCAGCCCGACGCCGACCAGCCGCAGCCGGGGCTTGGGGGCGCCGAGGCGGATCGTGTGCGGCGCGCGGGGCGCGGCCGGGCGGCGGGTGGCGGGCCGCGACGCCGGCCGACCGGCGGGGCGCGCGGTCGTACGGGGCCGGGGCGGCCCGGGGACCCGGCGCCGCGGGGGTTCCTTGGGGCTCACTCGGTCACCTGCCGGGGTTCGGGGTGGGCTTGCCCGCGGAGGGCGGGGGCGGGACGGCGCCCGGCGCCGCGGCGGGCGGGGCTGCGGGCTGCGGGGCGGACGGCGGGGCGGAGGGCGCGCCGGACGGGGGCGCGGACTGCGGCGCGCCCGAGGCGGCCGCGGGCGGCGGGGAGGGCGGCGGCGGGACCTCGGCGGCGGTCGGCGTGCCGCTGACCTTGCCGTCGGGGCCGAGGAAGACCGGGCTGCCGCCGGGTACCAGCCCCAGCTCGCGGGCCCGGCGCTCCAGCGCGTCGGGCGCCGACTGGGCGTCCACGTCGCGCTGGAGGGCCTGCTGCTCGTCGGTGAGCGAGGTGGTCTCCTTCTTCAGCTTGCTCAGCTGGAAGGAACCCTGGTTGAGCGCCGAGTTGAGCAGCAGCAGGCTGATCAGCCCGCCCGCGAGCAGTACGACGACCAGCAGCACGAAGGGCGTCCGCCCGGCCTTGCTCACCCGATCTCCTCCCGGTGCGCCCGCCGCCCGCCCGCGGTCACAGGTGTTCCGCCCGGATCCGCTCGACGCCGCGGCAGCGGGCCGGGGCCGCGCGGCGGTTCTCCGCGATCTCCTCCTCCGTCGGCAGTTCCGCGCCGCGGGTGAGCAGCTTCAGCTTCGGCTGGTACTTCTCCGGCACGACGGGCAGTCCGGGCGGCGCGGTGTTCGCGGCGCCGGCCGCGAAGACCTGCTTGACCAGGCGGTCCTCCAGCGAGTGGTAGGACAGCACCGCGATCCGGCCGCCGACGGCGATCCGCTCCACGGCCGCCGGGATCGCCCGCTCCAGGCCCGACAGCTCGCCGTTGACCTCGATGCGCAGGGCCTGGAAGGTCCGCTTGGCCGGGTTGCCGCCGGTCCGCTTGGCGGCCTGGGGCAGCGCGTCGCGGATCAGTTCGACCAGTCGGGCGCTGTTGCTGAAGGGTTCCTTCGCGCGCTCGCGCACCACCGCGGAGACGATCCGCTTGGCCTGCTTCTCCTCGCCGTACTGGCGCAGGATCCGCACCAGCTCGCCCGGCGGGTAGGTGTTGAGGACCTCGGCGGCGCTCATGCCCGTCGTCTGGTCCATCCGCATGTCCAGCGGCGCGTCCTGCGCGTAGGCGAAGCCGCGGTCGGCCTCGTCCAGCTGCATGGAGGAGACGCCGAGGTCGAAGAGGATGCCCTGGACGGTGGGCGTGCCGAGGCTGTCGAGCACCTCGGCCAGGTCGGCGTAGATCGCGTGCACCAGGGTCGCGCGGTCGCCGAACGGCGCGAGCCGCTCGCCGGAGAGCCGCAGCGCTTCCTTGTCGCGGTCGAGCGCGATCAGGCGCGCTTCGGGGAACCGGGTCAGCAGGGCCTCGCTGTGGCCGCCGAGGCCGAGGGTGCAGTCGACGACGACGGCCCCGGGCCTCTCCAGCGCCGGGGCCAACAGGTCCAGGCACCGCTGGAGCATCACCGGGACGTGTCGGGACTCGCTAGTCAAAGCGCCCTCTCAGGTAACGGCGCGGCAGGCGTACGCACCACCGGGCCGGCCGGTGAGCCGGAGGAGGCCGGGCCGTGCGTACGCGCCGCGCACGCGGAGTTTCATCGGGGGCCGGGGGGCCGGTGAGGGCCGGGCCCCGGCCGGTTCGCGCCACTTTAGTCCAACGGTCGCCGCGGTCAACGAACCGCCCCGCGCGCCGTGCGCCGCTCTCCCGATGAACCGGCAAATGGTGCGAATCACCCGGACGGCCGCGCCCGCCCCACCCTTGTGGGTTAGCTCACAACAAGGTCCATTGACGTTCTTTGTCCATCCTCTCTCCCTGCCTACACCAGCGGTGACCATTACCGTCGTAGACATGACGACCTCCGCACACCTGCCTGCCGAGTCCGCGCCCCAGACCACGGACGGCGAGACCGTCACCGACCGCCTGGTGCACGCGAACGCCCGCTACGCCGCGCAGTTCGCCGACCCGGGCATGGACGCCCGTCCGGTCCTGAAGGTGGCCGTCGTGGCCTGCATGGACGCCCGCCTCGACCTGCACGCCGCCCTGGGCCTGCAGCTCGGCGACTGCCACACCATCCGCAACGCGGGCGGCGTGGTCACCGACGACACCATCCGCTCGCTCACCATCAGCCAGCGGGCGCTCGGCACCCGCAGCGTGATACTCATCCACCACACCGGCTGCGGCCTGGAGAGCCTGACCGAGGACTTCCGGCACGAGCTGGAGGACGAGGTCGGCCAGCGCCCCGCCTGGGCCGTCGAGGCCTTCCGCGACGTGGACCAGGACGTCCGCCAGTCCATGCAGCGCGTGCGGACCAACCCGTTCCTGCCGCACCGCGACGACGTGCGCGGCTTCGTCTTCGACGTGCACACCGGGCTCCTGCGCGAGATCAGTGCCCTCTCTTGAGTGACACCGGGCCGTAACGCCGTCAACAATGTGTCTTTCGGGGTGGGCCGGACATGCGCAATGGGCGTCGGCCCGGTGAAAGGGCACAGGAGAACCAGGTGACCACGTATGACGACCGAGCGAACCTCGCTGATCTGACCACGACGGCGGAGCGGATCCGCCGCTCGGTCGAGAGCGTGATCGAGGGCAAGCCCGAGGTCGTCCGCCTCGCGCTGACGGTCCTGCTCGCCGAGGGGCACCTCCTCATCGAGGACGTGCCCGGCGTCGGCAAGACCATGCTGGCCAAGACCCTGGCCAAGTCGATCGACTGCTCGGTGCAGCGGATCCAGTTCACCCCGGACCTGCTGCCCTCCGACATCACCGGCGTGAGCATCTACGACCAGCAGCGCCACGAGTTCGAGTTCAAGCCCGGCGCGATCTTCGCCCAGATCGTGATCGGCGACGAGATCAACCGGGCCTCGCCCAAGACCCAGTCGGCGCTGCTGGAATCGATGGAGGAACGCCAGGTCACCAGCGACGGGCAGACCTACCGGCTGCCCGCGCCCTTCATGGTCGTCGCCACCCAGAACCCGGTGGAGATGGAGGGCACCTACCCCCTCCCCGAGGCCCAGCGCGACCGCTTCATGGCCCGCGTCTCCGTCGGCTACCCCAGCCCCGAGGCCGAGCTGGAGATGCTCGACGTGCACGGCGGGCTCTCCCCGCTCGACGACCTCACCGCCGTCGCCCACGCCCACGACATCCTCAAGCTGATCGAGGCCGTCCGCGAGGTGTACGTCGCCGAACCCGTCCGGCGCTACATCGTGGACCTCGTCTCCGCGACCCGCAGCCACCCCGAGCTGCGCCTGGGCGCCTCGCCCCGCGCCACCCTGCACCTGCTCCGCGCGGTCAAGGCCTCCGCCGCCCTGACCGGCCGCGACTACGTGCTGCCCGACGACGTCCAGGCCCTGGCCGGCCCGGTGCTCGCGCACCGCCTGCTGCCCACCGCGCAGGCCCAGCTCAGCCGCCGCACCGCCGAACAGCTGATCGCCGAGATCATCCAGCGCACCCCGGTCCCGGCCGCCGGCGCGCGCGGCGAGCAGCCGCCCGGCGCGGGCGTCCGGGGCTTCTGATGGGCGCCGGTACCCCTGGCGGTGCCGGCGGCGAGGGCGCCGGAGTGCGCGCGGCGCTCTCCGGCCTCACCACGCGCGGCCGGTCCTTCCTGGCCGCGGGCATCGCCGCCGCCATCTGCGCCTACGTCCTGGGCCAGTCCGAGCTGCTGCGCGTCGGGCTGCTCCTCGCCGTCCTGCCGCTGATCTGCGTCTTCGCCCTGCACCGCACCCGCTACCGGGTCTCCGGCAGCCGCCGGCTGACCCCCGCGCGGGTGCCCGCGGGCGCCGAGGCCCGGGTGCAGCTGCGGATGGACAACGTCTCCCGGCTGCCCACCGGCCTGCTGATGCTCCAGGACCGGGTGCCGTACGTGCTCGGGCCCCGGCCCCGCTTCGTGCTGGACCGGGTCGAGCCGGGCGGCCGCCGCGAGGTGTCCTACCGGGTCCGCTCCGACCTGCGCGGGCGCTATCCGCTCGGCCCGCTCCAGCTGCGCCTGGCCGACCCCTTCGGGCTGGTCGAGCTGACCCGCTCGTTCAGCACCTACGACACCCTCACCGTGGTCCCGCGCACCGAGCCGCTGCCGCCCGTGCGCCTGGCCGGGGAGTCCTCCGGCTACGGCGACGGCAGCCTGCGCGCGCTCGCGCTCGCCGGGGACGACGACGTGATCCCGCGCGGCTACCGGCACGGCGACGACCTGCGTCGCGTCCACTGGCGCTCCACCGCCCGCTACGGCGAGCTGATGGTGCGCCGCGAGGAGCAGCCGCAGCGCAGCCGGGCCACCGTGCTCCTGGACACCCGGCGCCTGGCCTACGAGGGCGCGGGCCCCGACTCGGCCTTCGAATGGGCCGTCTCCGGCGCCGCCTCCACCCTGGTCCACCTGCTGGAGCGGGGCTTCTCCGTCCGGCTGCTGACCGACACCGGGAACGCGGTGCCCGGCGAGGGCGCCGGAGGCTTCTCCTCGACCGGCCAGGAGTCCGCCGAGGCGGCCGGGCTGATGATGGACACCCTGGCGATCGTCGGGCACTCCGACGGCGCCGGGCTCTCGCGCGCCCACGACGCGGTGCGCGGCGGCCAGGACGGGCTGCTCGTCGCCTTCCTGGGCGAGCTGGACGACGTACAGACCGCGATGGCGGCGAAGATGCGCGGCCGCACCGGCGGCGCGATCGCCTTCGTGGTGGACACCGACGCCTGGGCCGACCCCGCGGCGGCCGCCGCCGGGCCGCCCGCCCCCCTGGCCGAACGACTGCGACAACTGCGCGACGCGGGCTGGACCGCGGTCGCCGTGCCCCCCGGGACGGCCTTCGCCGACCTGTGGCGGCAGGCGGCCACCGGCCAGGGCCACGACGCGAACACTTCCGGAGGCAGGCCATGAGCGGCCGGGCGAGACTGACCCTGTTCGCGCTGCTGGCGACCCTGCTCACCTCGGGCGCCCTGCTGCCGCTGGTGCATCCGGCGACCTGGATCTTCCAGGCCGCGGCGCTGGCCGCCGTGCAGAGCGGGGTGGGCGCGGCGGCCCGGCGGGTGCCCCTGGCACGCCCGCTGACGGTGGCCGCGCAGCTGCTGGTGTCGCTGCTGCTGCTCATGCTGCTCTTCGCCGGACGGGGGGCCTCCACCGGCTCGGGCCCGCTGGCGTACCTGGTGACGGACTTCGGCGGGCTGTACGGGCAGGGGGTGCGGGACGTCGGCGAGTTCGCGATCCCCGCACCGCTGACCGACGGCATCCGGCTGCTGCTGATCACCGGCGTGCTGGGGATCGGGCTGCTCGTGGACATGCTGGCGGTGACCGCACGGGCCGCCGCGGCGGCCGGGCTGCCGCTGCTCGCGCTGTACTCGGTGGCCGCCGGGCTCAGCGGAGGCGGCGGCGCGTCCTGGCTGTGGTTCGTGCTGGCCGGCTGCGGCTACCTGCTGATGCTGCTGGCCGAGAGCCGGGACCGGCTGGCCCAGTGGGGCCGGGTCTTCGGCGGCGCCGCCCCGGGCGGGCCCCCGTCGCGGACCGGCTTGGGCGTCGGGAACCGCCCGCTCGCCCCCGTACGGACCGGTCGGCGGATCGGCGCGGTCGCCCTCGGGCTCGCGCTCGCGGTCCCGGCGGCCCTGCCCGCCCTCAGCAGCGGACTGCTGGACGCGCGGGGCGGCGGGGGCGGCGGGGGCGTGGGCACCGGGGTCGGGCAGGCGGTCAACCCGCTGGTGGCCCTCCAGGACAGCCTCAACACTCAGGACGACCGCGAGGTGCTGAAGTACCGCACGGACGGCAAGCAGCTCTCCGACCAGTACCTGCGGATCCTCTCCCTCGACCAGTTCGACGGCGTCAAGTGGGAGGCCTCCGCGCGCCCGCTGAGCGACCTCCCCGCACAGCTGCCGAACCCGCCGGGGCTGGCCCGGGACGTGCTGGCCTCCTCCGCCGAGATCCGCACCAGCATCTCGGCGTCGAGCACCTACGCGCAGCGCTACCTGCCGATGCCCTACCCGGCGACCGCCGTCGACGTCCGCGGCCGCTGGCGCTTCGAACCGGTCGGGCGGACCCTGGTCGGCGAGCAGCTGGGCAAGGACAGGTACCAGAACGCCCAGGGCGCGCAGTACACCGTGCGCAGCGTCGAGCTGCGGCCGACGGCCGAGCAGCTCGCGGCGGCCCCGCCCGCCGCGCCCGAGGTCCTCGGCGAGAACACGCGGCTGCCGGACAACCTGCCGTCGGTGGTCTCCGAGACGGCCCGCAAGGTCACCCAGGGCGCGCGCGGCGACTACGCGAAGGCCGTGAAGCTCCAGGACTACTTCGCCGTCGACGGCGGCTTCACCTACGACACCAAGGTCGCCTCGGGCAGCGGTTCGCAGGCCATCGCGAAGTTCCTCGCGGACAAGCGCGGCTTCTGCATCCACTTCTCCTTCTCGATGGCGACGATGGCCCGCTCCCTCGGGATCCCGGCCCGGGTCGCCGTCGGCTTCGCGCCCGGCACCAAGCAGGGTGACGGCAGCGTGGTCGTGACGATGCGGGACGCGCACGCCTGGCCCGAGCTCTACTTCGAGGGCGTGGGCTGGACCCGCTTCGAGCCGACCCCGCAGCGGGGCAACGCGCCCGCGTACACCCGGCCGCAGACCCCGGTCTCGCAGCCGTCCGCCTCGGCCGCGCTGCCCTCGGCATCGGCCTCCGCCCCGACGCCCGCTCCCTCGCAGTCCGAGGACTGCACGCCGAAGCAGAAGCAGCTCGGCGACTGCGGGAACGCGGCGGCGAGCGCGGGCGCGGGCGGCGGCGGTGACGGCGTCCCGGTCGGTGCGGTGCTCGCCTGGTCGGCGCTGGCCGTCCTGCTGCTGGCCGTTCCGGTGGTGCCGCTGCTGTGGCGGGGCCGGGTACGGGGGCGGCGGCTGCGTTCCGGGGATCCGCTGGAAGCGTGGCGGGAGCTCGGGGACGCGGCGTGGGACGTCGGCATCGTCCCCGACGAGGCGCTCTCCCCACGGGCCGCGGCGGCCCGGATCGTGGCGGGCGGACGGCTGGAGGCGGATGCCGCCGAGGCCGTGCGGCGGGTCGCGGGTGCGGTGGAGCGGGAGCTGTACGCGCGCCCGGACGCGGTGGCTCCCGCGGGGGCCGGGCTGGCCCCGGACGTCCTGGCGGTCCGCCGGGCCCTGCTGGCCGCGCTCTCCCGCCCCGCCCGGCTACGGGCCCTGCTGGCCCCCCGCTCGGCGGCCCGCGTGGCCTGGGCCACCTCGACCCGCTGGTCCACCCTGACCCAGCACGCCACCGCCCTGACCCACCGCCTACGCCCCCGCCGCACCTGACCGGGCCACCGGCCGGGTGCCCTCAATCGCCGGGCAGGCTGAAACTCCCCGCCTCCCCCGGGGACGCCTCCGGCGAGGGCCCTCAAACGCCGGGCGGGCTGAATCCCCGCCCCGGCGGGCCCTGAAAGACGGAACAGGCCGCAACCCAGCCCGTCCGGCGATTGAGGCACAGCCACACCGGGGCGGGCCAAGGAAACCCGCCCCGGGCAGGCCGAAAGCCCAGCCCGACGGGACCTCGAAAACCGGGCAGACCGCAAACCCAGCCCGTCCGGCGTTTGAGGACCCGCCGGAGGCACGGCCGCAGGCTGAACCCCCGCCCCAGCAAGCCGAAAGCCCAGCCCACCCCGGCAGGTCCTCAAAAACCGGGCAAGCCGCAAACCCAGCCCGTCCGGCGATTGAGGACCCGCCGGAGGCACACCCACACCGGACCAGGCCAAGAAAACCCGGCCCCGGGCAGACCGCAAACCCAGCCCGTCCGGCGTTTGAGGACCCGCCGGAGGCACAGCCGCGGGCTGAATGCCCGCCCCGGCGGAGGCTCCGGCGGGGGTGGGGAACGCGGAACGCCGGGGCGGTCCGGCTCGATCCCCCCGAGCCGGAACGCCCCGGCGTTCCGTTCCGACTGCTGAGCCCCCCGCCCCGCACCCGGCGACGGGCACCCCGCCCCGCTCCGCGGCCCCGTGTCCGCGGTGCGGGCCGAGGCCCGTCCGTCGCCCCCATTCTGCGGTCACCGCAGGTGGGAGCCCATCCGTGCGCGTACTCATTTGTACGCCTAGGTACGGATACTCAGTTCTATGCGACCACCCGGCACGGCGGACACCGCCGACCGGGTCACCGGCTCCCGCTGACCCGCCCCCGCAGCAGCAACGACAGCGCCGAGTGCACGTCGTCGATCGACCGCTCGCTCTGGAAGGACTGCCAGTCCAGCGCGGCCACCAGCACCATCCCGACGAGCGCCGCCGCCGTCAGCGGCACGTCGATCTCGGCGCTCAGCTCCCCCCGCTCGACCCCTTCCCGCAGCACGGTCTCGACCACGGCCACCGCCTCCCGGCGGACCACCATGAGGGTGGACTGCCAGGCGCGGTTGGTCCGCCAGAGTTCGGCGACGTACAGCTGGGTGAAGGCCGGGTAGCGGTCGATGAAGACGAGACCGGCCCGGATCATCTGGTCGAGCGCCTCCACCCGGGTGCCACCGCGCGCCTCGGTCTCCTCGGCGGCGGTCCGCAGGGAGACGGTCAGCAGCCCCACCCCGTGCCTGAGCAGCTCCTCGAAGAGGTCGGTCTTGCTCGCGAAGTTGTAGTAGACGGTGCCCTTCGCGACCCCGGCCCGCTCGGCGATCTCGTCGACCGTGGTCGCGGAGAAGCCCTGTTCGGCGATGAGGGTGACGGCCGCTTCGTAGAGCTTCTGCCGCGTGGCCTGGCGTCGACCGGTGCCAGTACCGGTGCTGCTGCTGTCCATGGCGCTGATTCTCACAGGTCTCCGGCTCCCTAAAGGCTCAGGTCGGGGTGGAGCCGGTCCATCGTCCACACCTGCTTGCCGCGGGCGGCGAGCGAGGTGAGGGCGAGGGCGCCCGCCGTGAAGGCGGCCAGGACGGCGAATCCCGTCCACACCGGAGTGAGGTCACCGCCGGTGATCAGGCGGCGCAGGCCCTCGACGACGTAGGACATCGGCAGGTAGGGGTGGACCGCGCCGAAGAAACCGGGGCTGGTCTGGACGGGGTAGGTGCCGCCCGCCGAGGTCAGCTGGAGCATCAGTACGACGAGGACGAGGATCCGCCCGGCCGCCCCGAACTTGGCGTTCAGCCACTGCACGATCGCCGCGAAGCAGGCGGTCACCACGGCGAGGAAGCCGAGGGTGAGGGCCGGCCGGGCCATCTCCAGGCCGAGGCCCCAGTGCAGTACGGACATCAGCGCGCCCACCTGCAGGACACCGATCCCGGCCACCGGCAGCCAGCCCGCGAAGGCGATCCGCCAGGGCGAGGCGCCCGCGGCCAGGGCGCGCTTGTTGAGCGGGGCGATCAGCATGTACGCGACCATCGCGCCGACCCAGAGGGAGAGCGGGATGAAGTACGGGGCGAAGCCGGTGCCGTAGTTGGGCGCCTTGTGCAGGGACTGGTTGGCGAGCTTGACCGGGTCGGCCATGACCTCGGTGCGGGCGTCGCGCTGCGGCTGGTCGTAATCAGGGATCTTGCTCACCCCGTCGCTGAGACCGGTGGCGAGGTCGCCCGTGCCGTCGACGAGCTTGAACATGCCGCCGTCGAGGGTGTGCGCGCCGGCGCCGAGCTTGCCGACGCCGCTCTCCAGGCCGGAGGAGCCGGTGGCGGCGGTGCCGAGACCGGTGTGCAGCTGGGCCGTGCCGGTGGCGACCTTGTGGGCCCCGGTGTTGAGGGCGTCCACCTTGGCGACGGCCGCGTCGAGGTCGGAGGAGAGCGCCGGGGCCTTCGCGGCCAGGTCGCGGGCCTGCTTCTCCAGGGTGGTCAGCTGGCCCTTGAGCTTTCCGAGGTCGCCGTTCGCGTCCTTGACCAGGGTGTTGACGTCGGCGCTCAGCTCGGCGGCCTCGGCGGCGTCGTCCTTGAGCTTCTTGAGCTGCGGGCAGGAGGCGGGCTGCGGGCCGGTCGCCTTGGTGCACACGTCGGTGTAGACCGAGGCCGCGCCGGTGGAGACCCGCTGGCTGATGCGGGCGGCGTCCGGCGCCTTCTTGGCGAAGGCGTCCAGGTGGTTGTTGACCGTGTGCGCGGTGTCGGCGACCAGTTCGGCGGTGTCCGACAGCTGCTTGGGGTCCTTGATCAGCGGGCGTGCCTTGTCGGCGGCGCCGTGGACCTTGTCGGCGAGGGCCTGGGTGCCGGAGGCGAGGTCCTTCGTGCCGGTCTCCAGCTGTCCGGCGGCGGTGTCGAGCTTCTTGATCCCGCCCGCCAGCTCGCCGGTCTTCTCCTTGGCGGTGTCGAGGCCGTTGGCGAGGTCCTCGGCGCCCTGCTTGGCCTTGCCCGCGCCGTCCTTGAGCTTGGCGGCGCCGTCGGCGGCCTCGGCCGTCTTGTCGTGCAGGTCGGAGAAGGAGACGAAGATCTTGTCGAGGAACCCGCGGGAGGCGTTGGTGGACGCGGCGGAGCGGACCTCGGCGAAGACGGTGCGCGAGATCGACCCGACGATGTAGTTGTTCGCGTCGTTGGTGCGGACCTGGAGGGCGCTGGTGGTGGGGTCCTCGCCGGAGCTGGAGGCGATCTTCTGGCTGAAGTCGGCGGGCATGGTGAGGGAGAGGTAGTACTTCCCCTTCTCCAGGCCCTTGGCCGCCTCGTCGGAGTCGACCTCGTGCCACTGGAAGGTCTTGCTCTCGCGCAGCTTCTTGGTGATCTCGGCGCCCGCGTCGATGTGCTTGCCGGCGGCGTCGGCGCCCTTGTCGGCGTTGACGAGCGCGACCGGGATCTTGTCGAGGCGGCTGTACGGGTCCCAGAACGAGCAGAGGTACAGGGCGCCGTAGAGCAGCGGGAGCAGCAGCAGGGCCACGAGCGCGGCGGCGGGCAGCTTCCCCCGACCAAACCGCTTCAGCTCAAGCGCGGCGAGCTTCGGCGAGCGCATCGTCCGTCCCCTTCGTGCCGTCGTTCTGCGTGCCGTCGCTCTGCGCCGCCGCGCTGTCCACCGCGTCGTTCTTCGCCGCGTCGTTCTTCGTGCCCGTGCGCAGGACCACCGCGTCGGCGGGCGCCTCGCTGCACACCGCGATGACCGTGGTGCCGGAGTCGGCGATGTGCCGCAGCAGCGTCCAGGCCTCGGCACGCTCGGCGCCGGAGAGCTTGAGGTCGATGTCGTCGACGGCCAGCAGGCGGGGACCGCCGAGCAGGGCGACGGCCACCGAGAGGCGCAGCGCCTCCAGCCGCTCCAGGTCGCGGACCGAAGTGCGCGGGCCCTTGGGCAGGGTGTCCAGGCGGAGCCCGACGGCGGCCAGCGCGGCGTCGATCCGTGCCCGGGTGCCCGAGGCGCGCTCGGCGCGGGAGCGCAGCAGGGCGCGGACCGGGCCGTCGTAGCGGCGCTGGAGCAGCGCGCCCTCGCGCAGCTGCTCGGCCACGGTGAGCGCGGGGTCGAGGTCGGTGACGCCGGGTACCGGGCCGAGGGCGGTGATGCGGCGGACCGCGGCCATCTTCTTCGGCAGTCGGTGGCGGGCGATCTCGGCGGATCCCTCGGTGGGCTTCATCCGGCCGGTCAGCGCGAGGAGCAGGCAGGTCCGGCCGCTGCCGGAGGGCCCCTCGACGGCGATCAGCGAGCCGGCCGGGGCGTTCAGCGACACGCCTCGGAAGACCCAACCGCGCGGCCCCTTGAGTCCGAAGTCCTCGGCCGTGACGGCCGCTCCGTGCGGGCTGTCCACACCCTCCCCCTCTTTTTGAACTGACTGGTCAGTTCAAAAACTACCAGCCTCCGCCCATCCCCCGCACGCCCGGGGGGCGTTATGCGCCACTTGCCAGCAAAACCGCTGGTCAGGGCGATTGTCAGTGGGTGCCCTCACGATGGGGAGCAGAAGCACGCACACGCAACGACAGGAGGTTCGTCATGGCCACACCGTCCCCGTCCCCTGTCCACCCCGTCCTGCGCACATCGACCGCCCCTCCAGCCGCCGTCGAGCTGCTCGACAAGGCCCGGCGCGGACTCGCGGAGGCCGCCCTCCTACCCGCGGCCAACGAGCGGTACGCCACCGCCCACCTCGCCGCCCTGCGCGCCGCCGCGGCCGTGCTGGCGGCGCGCGGGCGGCCCGAGCCCGTGCACCCGCGCCGTCGACCCCGGATACGCAGCGCCTGGGAGGTGCTCCCCCAGGTCGCTCCGGAACTGACCGAGTGGAGCGCCCTCTTCGCCTCGGGCGCCGCCCGCCGGGCCCGGGCCGAGGCGGGCATAGCGGATGCCGCGAGCAACCGTGACGCGGACGACCTGGTGCGTGCCACGGCGATGTTCCTGCGCCTGGTGGACCGGATGCTGGGACTGCAACCGCTGCTCCCGGCGCCCCGCCCGGACCGCCCCGAGCTGGGATGACCCGGCCGACCGACGAGGGCAACGCGCGGCGGAGGCAATAGGGTGGGTCACTGACCGCTCACCCCTTCCGCGCCGAGGAGCCATCAGCCGTGTCGGACACTTCCCGCCCCCGCGCCTCCCTTCGCACCGCCGTGGTGTGGGAGGTCCTCAAGGACGCCCTGGAGCGCCGGGTCAAGGCGACCGGACGGGACGTGCTGGACGTACTGGACACCGGCGGCGGCACCGGCAAGTTCGCCGTCCCGGTGGCCCGGCTCGGCCACCGCGTGACCGTGGTCGACCCCAGCCCCAACGCGCTGTTCGGGCTGGAGCGCCGGGTCGGCGAGGCCGGGGTCGCCGATCTGGTGCGCGGGGTCCAGGGCGACGCCCAGGGCCTGCTCGACGTGGTCGACCGCGACGCCTACGACGCGGTGCTGTGCCACGGCGTGCTGGAGTACGTCGACGACCCGGCCGAGGGCGTGGCCAACGCGGTCGCCGCGCTGCGCCCCGGCGGCGTCCTCAGCCTGCTCGGCGCCGGTGTGGGCGGGGCCGTCCTGGCCCGCGCGCTGGCGGGGCACTTCACCGAGGCCCGGACGGCCCTGACCGACCCGGCGGGCCGCTGGGGCGCCGGGGACCCGGTGCCGCGCCGCTTCACCGCCGAGCAGCTCGCCGAGCTGGTCGGTGGAGCCGGCCTCGAAGTCGGCTCCGTGCACGGGGTGCGGATCTTCGCCGACCTCGTCCCCGGAGTCCTGGTGGACACCGAGCCGGGAGCCGTCGAGGCACTGCTGCGCCTGGAGGAAGCGGCGGCCGAGCTGCCCGCCTTCCACGCGGTCGCCACGCAGCTGCACGTCCTGGGCGAGAAGCGGGCCTGATCTGCGGCGCTGTCGATTACGGAGTAGCGCCCGGAACACCCCGTTCAGCCGGTCGGCCCCGTATGATCGGGGGACACCGGCGGGCATGGTGGACGGACCGTTGGGGAATAAGCGCCTCAACGACCGGCCTTACGACGGTACGGTTTGGCGAAATGGCGTAGAGGGGCGGGTTTCACGGGGGCGATTCCCTGCCTATCCTGGAGGGGACCCCCGGTCGCTACCCCGCGCGACCGACGGATGAGGAGGACTCCCGTGCCGCTCTCGGAGCACGAGCAGCGAATGCTCGAGCAGATGGAGCGAGCGCTGTACGCCGAAGATCCCAAGTTCGCGACAGCGCTTGAGGGAAGCGGGCTGCGTACGTACACCCGGCGACGGGTCTACCAGGCGGTCGCAGGCTTTCTGGTGGGTATCGCGCTCCTCATGACCGGAATGGTCGCGCAGAACCTGATCTGGGTCAGTGTGGTGGGATTCCTCGTCATGCTGGGCTGTGCGGTTCTCGCGGTCACCGGATGGCGCAAAGCACCCAAACCTGGCGAGCAGCCCGTGACCGGCAGCGCCGGTGACCGCGGCCTCGGCCAGAACCGGCAGCGCCGGACCATGATGAACCGGATCGAGCAGCGCTGGCAGCGCCGCCGCGACGAGCAGGGCCAGCAGGACCGCTAGGTCCCGCAAGACCTGGGGTGAGGGGACGTACGCCGGTTGGCGCGCGTCCCCTCACTCGTCTGCGGGTTTCCCCGCCCGACCGGGCGGCGTGCTGCATGATGACCGGGTGAGTGTCCTCCCCCTGGTCTTCACCAGCGGCTGGGCCAGTGGGATCAACGCCTACGCCGTGGTCCTGCTGCTCGGCATCTTCGGCGCGACCGGGCTCACCGACGAGGTGCCCGCTTCGCTCCAGCGCACCGACGTCCTCGTGATCGCGGGGATCCTGTTCCTCTGCGAGGCCGTCGCCGACAAGATCCCGTACGTGGACTCGCTCTGGGACACCGTGCACACCGTCATCCGACCCGTCTCCGGGGCCGTCGTCGGGGCGCTGCTCGCCGGACAGAGCGGTTCGCTCTCCGACATCGCCGCCGGGGCCGTCGGCGGTTCCACGGCGCTGGCCAGCCATTTCGTCAAGGCCGGCACGCGCATGGCGATCAACGCCTCGCCCGAGCCCTTCACCAACATCGCGATGAGCACGGCCGAGGACCTCGGGGTCGGCGGGATCGTCACCTTCGCCATGTTCAATCCGCAGGCCGCCGCCGTCATCGCGGGGGTGCTGCTGCTGATCGGCCTCGTGCTGCTGCTCTACCTGTGGTCCCGGATCCGCCGCTTCCTGCGCCGCCGGGCCCAGCGCCGCGAGGAGAAGCGGCTGGCCCAGGCCTCGCCGACCAGGCCGCCGGGGTGACTCGGTAGGGTCGGGCGCATGGCACGAATTGCGGTGATCGGCGCCGGGATGGGCGCGATGGCGACGGCCGCCCGGCTGGCGGTGGCAGGCCACCGGGTGACGGTGTACGAGCGCTCGGCGACCTACGGCGGGGCGCTGGGGCGCTTCGAGCGCGCCGGTTTCTCCTTCGACACCGGGCCGGGGCTGCTGCACCTGCCGGCCGTCTACCGCGACCTCTTCGTCAAGACGGGCAAGCGCCCGCTGGAGGAGTGCGTCGAGCTGACCCAGGTGGATCCGGCCGCCCGCCACCTGCTGGCCGACGGGACCGCGCTCACCCTGCCCGGCGTCTCGCGCGGCGGCGTCGCCGCCGTCCTCGACGCGGCCTTCGGCGCGGGCTCGGGGGACCGCTGGAGCGGCGTCCTCGGGCGGGCCCGCGACGCCTGGGACGCCACCCGCCGGCCGCTGCTGGAAGAGCCCCTGTGGCCCGACTGGCAGGTGCTCGGCCGCGACCCCTACCCGGCGCTGCGCGGCAGCGGGCTGCTGCGCCGCCGCCCACCGACCCTGGCCGAGATGGCCGGGCGGGAGCTGGGCGGGCCGCTGGCGGCCCTGCTGGAGGCCATGGTCCTCGGGCACGGGATCGACCCGCGCACCGCCCCCGCCGCCGCCGTGGCGCTCCCGTACATGGAGCAGACCTTCGGCAGCTGGTACGTCCGCGGCGGCCTGCGCGAGCTGGCCACCGCCGTGTACGAGCGCTGCCGCGAGCGGAAGGTCGACTTCTGCTTCGACACCGCGGTACGGGAGGTGCTGGAGCAGGACGGCCGGGCGGCCGGGGTGCTGCTGGCCGACGGGACCCGGGTCCCGGCCGACACGGTGGTCTGCGCGGTCGACCCGCGCCCACTCCTCGCCCCGCTGCTGCCGGGCGCCCTGCCCTGGCCCGCGGACGCGGTGCCCCCGCGCACCGGGGCCCTCAGCCGGAGCACCCTCTTCCTCGCGCTGCGCGGCCCCCGGCCCGCCGACGCCGTCCACCGCACCCTGGTGCACTCCCCGGGCGCCCGGCCCGTCACGGTGCTGCGCCCCGACGACCCGGCCACCCGACCCGACGCGGACCACGAGGCGGTCACCGTATCCGTCGCCTGCTCCGCCACCGGGGTTGCGGAGGGGGACCTGCTGGAGGCGGCCGCGCGGGCGGTTCCGGGGCTGCGGGATCGGCTGCTGTGGCAGGAGGCGCACACCCCGGCGGACATCGCCCGGGACACGGGCGCGGTGGACGGCGCGGTGCCGCCGCCCGCCCTCGCGGGCGCGGCCGGCCGGATGCTCTACCCCGCGAACACCACCGCCCTACCGGGCCTGTACCTGGCGGGCGGCTGGGCCCACCCCGGCGGCGGACTGGCCCACGCCGGCATGACGGGCGCCCTGGTGGCGGGCCTGATCGTAGAGGGCACCGACTTCCGCGGCTCCCGCTAGTGCCGCGTCAGTAGCGCCGCGTCAGTAGCGGTACGGCTCGTAGTCGCCCGTGCCCTGCTGGGGGTACGGGTAGGGGTGCTGGGGGTCCGTCGGGGCGCCCTGTTGCGGCTGCTGTGGGGCGTCCTGCTCCGTGTAGCGCTGCTGCGGCACCCACACGCCACCGGGCGGGGTGTCCATGGAGTACTGCTGCTGCGCCGCCTGGTTCTGGGCCGCGTACGGGTCGACGTACGGCGCGTAGTCCCCGTACCCCGCGGGCTGGGCGCTGCCGCCCGTGCCGATGTACGGGTCGGAGTAGGCCGCGTACACCTGCTGCTCCCCCGCCGCCGGATAGCCGGTCTGGTAGTCGTACCCGTCGCCCTGGGACTGCGGCTGGGACTGCTGCTGAGCCTGATGCTGGGCCTGCGCCTGCGGGAACTGGGGGTCGTAGTAGGCCGCGTACTGGTGTGCGTCCTGCTCCGGCGTCGCGAAGGGGGAGGCGAAGGCCTGGGTCGGTTGGGCCTCCCCGGCGCCGTACGTCCCCGCCTCGTCCGCGACCGGGGCCGCGGCGGCCGGGTCCGCGGCGCCCTGCGCCCCGTACTCCAGGGAGCTCACCCGCAGCGCGGGCTCGCCGCCCGCCCCGCGCCGCCGCTTGCTGGCGGTCCGGACGGGTGCGCCGCCGCGGCGCAGGGCCCAGCCGGCCACGAAGCCCTTGCGGAAGGAGAGCGTCACCAGGGCCTGGCCGACCGCGAAGGCGGTCGCGCCGGCCGCGATGACCAGCACCGACGGCAGCACGACGCCGACGACCACGCCCACGAAGCCGGTGAAGGCGAGCAGCCTCCAGCGCAACCTGGCCTTGTACTGGAGCAGTACCTCAGCAAGCAGCCACAGCGCGACGAAGCCGAACGCGATGTAGAGGACCGTCATTCCCATGCATGGCCCCTCTCGGGTAGGCCGCCCACGGGTACGGCCGTTCAGGCCCGCTGATGCAGGCCCAGGTTCTCGTAGATCTCCAGCGTCGCCGTGGAGTTGTGCGTGATGAAGTGCAGTCCCGGTACACCCTCGGACAGCAGCCGCGCGCAGAACTCCGTGGCGAACTCGATGCCCATGGAGCGTACAGCGGCGCGATCGTCCTTGACGGCGAGCATGCGCTCTTTCAACTCCGCGGGGAAGACTGCGTTGCTCAGTTCCGGCAGCCGGTCCAAGGTCTTCACATTCACAACAGGCATGACTTCAGGGATGATCGGGGTCTCGCACCCCGCCTTCTCCACCCGGTCGCGCAGCCGCAGGTAGTTCTCCGGATCGAAGAACATCTGTGTGATCGCATAGTCGGCGCCCGCACGGCACTTGTCCACGAAGTGCCGGATGTCCGTGTCCCAGTCGGGGGAACGCGGGTGCATCTCGGGGAAGGCCGCGACGCCGACGCAGAAGTCGCCGGACTCCTTGATCAGCCGGACCAGGTCCGCGGCGTAGAGCACGCCCTCGGGGTGCTCGATCCACTCGCCCAGCGGGTCGCCGGGCGGGTCGCCGCGCAGCGCGAGCATGTTGCGGATCCCGGCGTCCGCGTACTGCCCCAGGACGTTGCGCAGCTCGGCGACCGAGTGGTCGACGGCCGTGAGGTGCGCGACCGGGGTGAGGGTGGTGTCGGCGGCGATCCGCTCGGTCGCCTTGACCGTGCCGCCGCGGGTGGACCCGCCGGCTCCGTAGGTCACGGAGACGAAGCTCGGCGCGACGGCCTCGATCCGGCGCAGGGCGTTCCAGAGGCTGTGCTCACCCCGCTCGGTCCTGGGCGCGTAGAACTCGAAGGAGTACGACGGGCTCCCGGACGCGAGGATGTCGCGGACGGTGCGAGCGCGGTCCGGGCGGGTGGAAGCGGTACCTAGGGCCATACGCGCAGGTTAGACGCGGTCCAGCGGCGACCGAAGCGGCGTCCACCGATTGGACACGTTTTTGGACGGATGTCCCGGCGAAATGGCGGGGCGGCGGCGGACAGTACGTCAGCTCAGGCGTGCGCGGACCCGCTGGGCGAGGGCCGCGGCGGCCGCGCCCGGGTCGTCGGCCTCGGTGATCGCGCGGACGACCACGACGCGGTCGGCGCCGGCGTCCAGCACCTCGTCGAGGGTGGTGGCGTCGATCCCGCCGATGGCGAACCAGGGGCGGTCCTGGGCGAGGGAGGCGGTGTAGCGGACCAGGTCGAGCCCCGGCGCGAAACGGCCGGGCTTGGTCGGGGTGGGCCAGCAGGGGCCGGTGCAGAAGTAGTCGACCCCGGGCTCGGCGACGGCCGCGTCCACCTCGGACTCGGCGTGGCAGGAGCGGCCGATCAGCACGCCGGCGCCGAGGATGGCGCGGGCGGCGGGGACGGGGATGTCCCCCTGCCCCAGGTGCAGGACGTCGGAGCCGATGGCGTGGGCCACGTCGGCGCGGTCGTTGACGGCGAGGAGCTTGCCGTGCCGCCGGGCGGCCTCGGCGAAGACCTGGAGGTGTTCCAGCTCCTCGCCCGCTTCCATGCCCTTGTCGCGCAGCTGGACGATGTCGACCCCGCCCGCGAGGACGGCGTCGAGGAACTCGGGGAGATCGCCCTGCCGCTTGCGGGCGTCCGTGCACAGGTAGAGCCGGGCATCGGACAGCTGCTGCATGGGACAAACCCCCGTGGTGGTCGTGGCGTACGGGCCGTGGGCGGGCCCGCACGCCACGTGGAGCGGATCAGGTCAGAGGGCGAGCGCCTGAGCGCGGCGCTTCACCTCCGTGCCCCGATTCTCACTCAGGGCCTGCACCGGGGTGCCGGGCAGGGTGGGGTCGGCGGTGAACAGCCACTCCAGGATCTCGTCCTCGGTGAAGCGGTCGTCGCGCAGCACGGTCAGCAGGCCGACGAGGCCCTTGACGACCTTGTCGCCGTCGATGAAGGCGGCCGGCACCTGGAGGGAACGGTTCTCGCCGCGGCGCACCGCGATGAGCTGGCCTTCCTTCACCATCTGCCGGACTTTGGTCACCTCGATGCCCAGCATCTCCGCGATGTCGGGGAGGTAGAGCCAGGCGGGGACGAGGGTTTCGATCTTTGCGTCAATCTCGGTCACGAGGACAAGCCTGCCATCCGGGGCTGACAGCCGGTAGTCGGGCGGGGGGGGGGGGGGGGCGCCCGGCCCCCCCCCCCCCCCCCCCCCCCCATCTCCCCCCCCCACCACCCCCCCCCCCCCCCCCAACCCCCCCCCCTCCCCCCCCCCCTTCAGGCCGCGGAC
>NZ_JBVHUE010000017.1:0-36300 GCF_055565515.1 Streptomyces sp. NPDC028419
AGAAGCCGCTACCCGCCTCCCCACTTGCCTACCGCCCTCACCCCCCCCCCCCCCCCCCCCCTCCCCCTCCACCCCCCCCCCCCCCCCCCCCCCCCTTTTCCTCCCCCCCCCCCCCCCCCCCCCCCCCCCCCCCCCCCCCCCGGGGGGTCATTTCAGGAGCTCGGCGACGCGGTCCCGCATCGACCGCATGGTGACCCCCTTCGGGTCGATCTTGCCCGGCTGCCATTCGAGGTGGCCGATGACCGAGCGGGCGGTCCACCCGTGCACCCGGCAGACGGCCGCCGCCGCGCGGGCGATGGCGTCGAGCTGGACCTCCGGCCAGGGGTCCTCGCCATCGCCGAGGTTCTCGCACTCGAAGCCGTAGAAGCGGGAGTTGCCGTCGGTGTCGGCGTGGTTGTCCGGCGGCAGCGCCTTCTCGGCGATCACCGCGGCCAGGACGTCCCCGTCGCCGGCCCCCGCGTGGTTGGCGCGGCCGTAGCCCACGAGGTGGACCGTGCCGTCCTTGGTGATGACCCCGTGGCACAGGGGCCCGGGAAGCTCGGCGTAGCCGTCGCGACAGATCTCGACGGTGCGCTCGGCCCCCTGGGTGACGGTGTGGTGGATCATCACCCCGTTGACGGGCCCCCAGGGGCCCTTGTGGTTGCGGTTGTGGGTGCGCCAGGAGCCGACTTCGACGACGGTCAGTTCCTCGCCCCGTAGTGCCCCGATGAACCGGTTCGCGGACATGGGTGCGGCCACGGCCACCTCCTCTGCGGTGCGCGACGGTCACCTTGCGTGTCCGCCTCGTTACGCAACGGGTGTAGCGGAGGAGATCCTCACGGAGCCAGGCCGTTCGTACGGCGTACGAGTCGTGTGCGAGCCGATCCGGACATCCGGACGCGTCAGGCCGTGGCGAGCCACAGGTCGGGGCCGAACACCTCGTAGTGGATGTCGGCCGCCGCCACGCCCTTGGCCAGCAGCTGTTCCCGCACCGCCCGCATGAAGGGCAGCGGTCCGCAGAGGTAGGCGTGCGTGCCGGGGGCGACGGGGACGTCCGTCAGGTCGACCCGGCCCGCGCGGTCGCCGGCCTCGGGCTCCGCCTCGTACCAGAACAGGGCCTCGGGGCCGGCGAGCTTGCCCGCGACCGCCCGGTGGTCGGTGCGCAGGGCGTGGTCGGCGGGGGAGCGGTCGGCGTGCACGACGGTGACGGGGGTCGCGTGACCGGTGTCGGCGAGGTGCTCCAGCATCGACAGCATCGGGGTGCAGCCGATCCCGGCCGAGGCGAGCAGCAGCGGCGCCCCGGGCTCGCGCAGGACCAGGTCGCCGTAGGGCGCCGAGACGCGCAGCCGGTCGCCGGGGCGGACGTGGGCGTGCAGGTGGCCGGAGACCTCGCCGTCGGGGCCCGCGGCCGCCGGGCCGTGCACCCGCTTGACGGTGAGGGAGCGGGTGGGTGCCCCGGGGGCGCTGGAGAGGCTGTACTGGCGGATCTGGCGCGCGCCGTCGGCGAGGGTGACCTGGACGGAGACGTACTGGCCGGGCTTGAAGTCCGGCGCCGGGGCGCCGTCGGCGGGGGTGAGGTGGAAGGTGGCGCAGTCCGCGGTCTCCTCGGTCCGGCCGGCGACGGTCCACTCGCGCCAGACGTCGCCGGCGGTGACCCGCTGCTCGGCGTACAGGCGCTCCTCGATGGCGATGAGGGCGTTCGCCATCAGCCAGTAGACCTCGTCCCAGGCCGCGGCCACCTCGGGGGTGACCGCCTCGCCCAGGACCTCGACGATGGCGGCGAAGAGGTGGGTGTGGACGACCGGGTACTGCTCGCGGGTGACGCCGAGCGAGGCGTGCTTGTGGGCGATGCGGTGCAGCATCACGTCGGGGCGCACGTCCGGGTGCTCGACCAGGTGGGTGGCGAAGGCGGCTATGGAGCCGGCCAGTGCCTGCTTCTGCAGCCCGGCGGCCTGGTTGCCGCGGTTGAAGAGGTCGCGCAGCAGCTCCGGGTGGGCGGCGAACAGCTTCGCGTAGAAGAGCTCCGTGATGTCGCCGATCGCCGCCCCGACGGCGGGAAGGGTGGCTCGGACGGTGGTGGTCGACTTCTCGGACAGCACTGGTGCACCTCGCGTAGTGGATACCGTAAGTGGTATATGAAACTCATATTTAAGGGTGAAGGGAACTCCGCCGCGGTGCGGAAATCCGTTCGAACGGCCCCTCGGGATCAGGCTAGGCGGCCGGACGGCCGTCCCGAATCGGCCAACCGGCCCTCATCGCCCGGGACTTTGGGCCCCCGGTGCGGCCGTGACCGCGGGGCCGCTGCCGAGGCCCAGTAGGAGCGGCCCGGTCGGGGCCGCCACCAGGTCGTTCACCGTCAGCGGGTCCAGTGCGGCGAAGAAGGCCTCCTGGGCCCGGCGCAGCGCGCCGCGCAGGATGCACGCGGAGCGCAGCGGGCACGGCGCCGTGCCGTCGCAGTCGACGACGTCCCCCGCCCCCTCCAGCTCGCGGACGATCCCGCCGACCGATGCCGAGCGCCCGGCGGTCGTGAGCGCCAGCCCGCCGCCGCGTCCGCGTCGCGCCTCGATCAGCCCCGAGCGCTGCAGTTTCGCGACCACCTTGGCGGTGTGCGTGTAGGGCACCTCCATCGCGGCCGCCACCTCGCGGGTGGTGGGGAGGTCCGTCTCCTCGACGGCCAGGCGCATCAGGACGCGCAGTGCCAGGTCGGTGAATCGGGTGAGGCGCATGCCGCCACTCTAGAAAACTTGCATCTGCCAGGCAAGTTAAAGGCGGTGGGGTGGTGGGGGGCCGGAGCGGGAAGGGGATGGCTGGAACCGATGGGGTCCCAGGGGGGCGTGGGGCGCGTGGGGACCCTTCACCATGCCCATACCCCGGACGGAGTAGTCCCACCCTTTTGTGTAATGGTCCCACCACACTCCGTGCTGCAAGGCTTCACTCGCAGACCCATGGAGTGATCGAAAGGGAAACACATGTCGGTCCAGGCAGGTTCCGAGTCCGAGGCCCAGCCTCAGCCGCAGCGCAGTCTCGCGACAGCAGCCGCGCGGAACTTGGCAACCACCACCAAGTCCAAGCCGCAGATGCAGGAGATCACCTCGCGGTGGCTGCTGAAGATGCTGCCGTGGGTTTCGGTGCAGGGTGGCACCTACCGGGTGAACCGCCGCCTCACCTACACCGTCGGCGACGGCCGCGTGGAGTTCATCAAGACCGGTACCCAGGTCCAGGTGATCCCGGCCGAGCTGGGCGAACTGCCCCTGCTGCGCGAGTACGAGGAGCTCGACGTCCTCACCGAGCTCGCCCAGCGCTGCCAGCAGGTCGACTTCGAGGTCGGCCAGGAGCTGACCTCCTTCGGCAACAGCGCGGACCGGGTGTTCCTGCTCGCCCACGGCCGGATCGACCAGATCGGCCCGGGGCCCTACGGCGAGGACGCCGTCCTGCGCACGGTCGCGGACGGCGCGTACTTCGGGGACAACGCGCTCACCGACGACGAGGCGATCTGGGAGTACACCGCCCGCGCCGCCACCTCCGGCACCGCGCTCGTCCTGTCCCGCCAGGACTTCCAGCTGCTCGCCGACCGGGTGGACTCGCTCCGGGCCCACGTCGAACAGGTGCGCTCCCAGCCGGCCCACGACACCAACAAGCACGGCGAGGCCGCCATCGACCTCTCCGCCGGTCACCGCGGCGAGGCCGTCCTGCCCGGCACCTTCGTGGACTACGAGGCCAGGCCCCGCGAGTACGAGCTGAGCATCGCCCAGACCGTCCTGCGGGTGCACACCCGCGTCGCGGACCTCTACAACCAGCCGATGAACCAGACCGAGGAGCAGTTGCGGCTCACGGTCGAGGCGCTGCGCGAGCGCCAGGAATTCGAAATGATCAACAACCGCGAGTTCGGCCTGCTCCACAACGCCGAGTACGACCAGCGGATCCAGCCGCACGACGGCGCCCCCAGCCCCGACGACATGGACCAGCTGCTCAGCATGCGCCGCGGGTCCAAGATGTTCCTCGCCCACCCCAAGGCCATCGCCGCCTTCGGCCGGGAGTGCAACAAGCGCGGCCTGTACCCGGAGTCGATCGACATGGGCGGCCACCGGGTGCCGTCCTGGCGTGGCGTGCCGATCTTCCCGAGCAGCAAGATCCCGATCAGTGACGCCCGTACGACCTCCATCCTCTGCATGCGCACCGGCGAGGACGACGGCGGTGTGATCGGCCTGCACCAGCCCGGGATCCCCGACGAGATCGAGCCGAGCATGTCGGTCCGGTTCATGGGGATCAGCGAGCAGGCGATCATCTCCTACCTGGTCACCGCCTACTTCTCGGCCGCGGTCCTGGTGCCGGACGCCCTCGGCGTGCTGGAGAACGTCGAGATCGGGCGCTGGCGCTGAGCGGGCGGCCCGGGGAGACGACGGCATGACGGCCACCGAGGAACGGCCGGTCGGCGAGGGGACGGCGACCAGCCCGGAGGCGCCGCCCGGCGACGGGCAGGAGGCCGCCCTCCTGCTGGCCAGGACAAGAGAAACGGTCAACCCGCGACTGCGCCGTACGGTCGAGGGCCTGCCCGGCTCGATGCGCGGCGTCGCCATGTACCACTTCGGCTGGGAACAGGCCGACGGGACCCCGGCCGCGGGCCAGGCGGGCAAGGCCATCCGGCCCGCCCTGGTCCTCGCGTCCGCCCGGGCGCTGGGCGGGCGCGAGGATGACACGGTACCGGCGGCCATCGCGGTGGAACTGGCGCACAACTTCACCCTGTTGCACGACGACGTGATCGACGAGGACGTGCGCAGGCGCGGCCGGGCCACCGCCTGGAGCGTCTTCGGGGTGCCGGAGGCGATCATCTCCGGCGACGCGATGATGGCGCTGGCGCTCCAGCAGCTCGCGGAAGATCCCCACCCGGCCTCGGGGCGGGCCTCGGCCCGGCTCTCGGCCTGCGTCATCGAACTGTGCGGCGGTCAGCAGGCGGACATCGGCTTCGAGCGCCGCGAGCGCGTCTCGCTCGACGAGTGCCTGTCCATGGCGATGGCCAAGACGGGGGCGCTGCTGGGGTGCGCCTGCGCCCTCGGGGCGCTCTACGCCGGGGCCGGCCCCGAGGAGGTCGACGCGATGGACGCGTTCGGTCGGGAGGCCGGACTGGCCTTCCAGCTGATCGACGACCTGATCGGCATCTGGGGGGACCCGGAGCACACCGGCAAGCCCGCGGGCGCCGATCTGCGGGCGCGCAAGAAGTCCCTGCCCGTCGTGGCCGCCCTCACCTCGGGCACCGCGGCGGGAGCCGAACTGGCCGCCCTGTACGCCGGCCCGATGGAGGGGGCCGACGTGCGCCGGGCGGCGGACGCGGTGGAGCGGGCCGGCGGGCGGGACTGGGCGCAGGCCCACGCCGCCGACCGGATGGGACGGGCCGTGCAGCAGCTCGCCCGGGCCGTGCCGGATCCCGGGGCGGCGGAGGGGCTGCTGGCCCTGGCCGAGTTCGTGACCCGCCGGACGCGCTGAGGCGCGTAGGAGGGTGGCAGGAGGCCGGTTCGGGTACCGCATGGTGCCGGAACCGGCCTTTCCGCTGCCCCGGCCCAACTCTAGGATCGCGCAAGGTTGTTACGCGCGGCGAAAGGTGAGGCTGATGGGTACGGAGAAGGTCATGGAGATACGTGCCGGCGGGCCGGGCGACCGGGACGCGGTGGCGCGCCTGCTCGACGCGGCCTTCTTCGACGATCCGGTCAGCACCTGGGTCTTCCCGGAGCCGGAGCACCGGCGCGCCGTGCACGCCGCGTTCCTCGGCGTCTTCGTCGACGTGGCCCTGGCCGAGGGGCGGATCGACCGCGCGGCCGACGGCTCGGCCGCGGCGCTGTGGCTACGGATCCCGGCCGGCGAACCGGAGGGCGAGGACGAGGTGCCGGCGCGCATGCGCGAGGCCGCGGACCCCGACAACGAGCGGTGCGAGCTGGTGGGCCGGCTCATGGGCGAAGTGCACCCCACGTCCGAGGAGCACGAGTACCTGCTGATGATCGCGGTCGACCCGGCCCGGCAGGGGGAGGGGCTGGGCACCGAGTTGATCCGCCCCGTGCTGGAGCGCTGCGACCGGGACGGCGTGGCGGCGTACCTGGAGGCCAGCAGCGAGCGGAGCATGCGGCTCTACGAGCGGCTCGGGTGGGAGTTCACGGGCACCCCGGTGCGGCTGCCCGACGGCCCGCTGATGTGGCCGATGTGGCGCAAGCCGCGCTGAGCCGGTCCCCGTTCGCGCGGGGGGCGGGAGGGTGCTCCCGAGCGGCGCCCTGGTGGGGCAGGAGCGCTCGCTCAAGGAGCCGGACGGTCCGATCCGGCGGCCGCGGACGGCCCGGGTCCCTGGCGGGAGCCCGGGCCGCCCCCCGTGCGGCCGGGCCCGATCAGCCCTTGGCGTCCAGGCCCGAGGCGACGCCGTTGGCCCACAGCTGGTTCACGCGGGAGCGCTCGGCGGAGTTCGGGTTGGCGTTCTGACACGACGTGCCGGGTCCGCCGCCCGACATCAACTCGCTGCACGGGCCCGAGTAGTGGTCCGGCAGACCGAGGACGTGCCCGGTCTCGTGGGCGGTCACGCGGGTGGAGTTGTACTGCTGGTTCTGCGCGTAGTCGAGGAAGATGTAGCCCCGACCGTGCCCGTCCGTGCTGGCGTACGAGCCGCGCTGGTCGTTGCCCTCGTAGTACGAGAAGTTCCCGCCCGAGGACACCTCCTGCAACTTGACGTTGGAGACGGAGGAGTTCCAGATCTGCGTGGAGCGGGATATCTGGCTGCGGAAGCTGGGCGCGTTACGGGTGTTGTAGGTGACCGTGACCGCCATCAGGCCCGGGTTCGCGGCGCGCTGCTCGGCGACCGAGCGCTGCACGGCCTCGAAGAAGGCGCGGTTGGCGTTCGCGTTCTCCGTGGAACGCTCGTAGGCCGCGTACGACGCCGGGCTGCCGGTGGGGGCGGCGGCCGGGGCGGCGCTGGCGCTGGTGGCGGGGAGGACACCGAGGACCGCGGCGAGGCCGAGTCCTGCGGCGGAGGCGAGCACGGTTCGACGGGAGTGGCGCATGTGGGGGCTCCTGCTCATCCGGTGCGGTGGGGGGTGGAGGTCGTTCGGTACCGGAGTCTGCGGGAGCCGGAGCGGGCGGCGGATGATGTCAGCGGCCGATAGCGCGGGGCTATCGGCGAGATTTCGGCAGGGCAACTTCCGTGAGAATGGCGGGATTCGGGGGGCTATCAGTGGCTGGTGCGGTCCACGGGGGCCGCCCTACTCTCGGGACATGGAGCTCGAGGTGAGGCACTTGCGCGCGCTGTGCGCCATCGCCGACGCCGGCAGCCTGCACAAGGCGGCGCGGCAGCTCGGGGTGAGCCAGCCCTCCCTGACGACCCAACTGCGCCGGATCGAGCGGGCCCTGGACGGCGAGCTGTTCCTGCGCGAGCGCACGGGTTGCCGGCCCACTCCCTTCGGGCGCACCGTACTCGGCCGGGCGAGACCCCTGTTGGAGGACATGGCGGCCCTGGTGGCCGAGGCGCGGGCGCTGGCCCACGGGCCACGGCTGCGGATCGGCTCGACCGCCAGCAGCGCGCTGCCGGGCTGGCTGCGCAGGCTGCACCGGCGGCTGCCGGACACCGACACCTCGCTCGTGGTGGACGTCTCGGCCAACGCGCTGCTGCGGATGGTGGCTTCGGGACAGCTTGACGTGGCCTTCGTGCACGAGGTGGAGGGCTTCCCGCTGCGGGTGCCGTCGGGGCTGGAGGTGCACGTGCTGATGGAGCGCGAGCCGCAGTTCGTCTCGATGGCGCGGGACCATCCGGCGGCCCGCCGACCGGTGGTGGAACTGCGGGAGTTCGCCACCGACCGGTGGACGGTGGACCCCTCCGTCGACGGCGAGTGGGACGGGCTGCGGCGGGTCCTCGCGGGCGCCGGTCTGCACCCCCCGGTGCTCCACGCCGACTACCACACCGCCGCGTCGCTGATCGTCTCCGGCGAGGCGGTCGCCCCCTGCCAGCCGACCTCCGGGCCGCGCGAGGACATGGCGATCCGCCCGCTGTACGGGGACCCGCTCGCCGTGCGCCTGTTGCTGGCCACCCGCCCCGGGGCGCACGCGGAGGTCTACGAGGACCTGCGCGCGGCCTACCGCGAGGCGGCCCTGGGCACCCCGCCGTACCGCGCCTGGCTCCACCACCACGAGAGCCCGTTACTGGAGGCGGACGTGGAGGTGGGGTCGGGCGCGGGGGCCGGGGCCGGCGCGGGCGCGGAGGCGGAAGCCGAGGCGGCGTAACGATTCTTCAGGCGTGGGAGCCGCTCCCTACGGGCCTGGCGGCGCCGTCCGGGGGCTCCTGACGCGGGTTCCGGCCACAGCGCTAGCCGCGGCGCCGGGCCCGGTCATAGGCGAGGCTCAGGGCGCCGTGCGCGACCAGGACCGCGCCCGCGGTCAGCCAGCCGGAGTTGCGGCGGCGGGCCGCCCACACCATCAGGGGGGCGCCGGCCGCGACCTGGACCGCGCCCACGCACCGGGCCCGGGGGCCGCGCAGCCAGGGGCCGAGCGGGCCGTCCTCCACCACGTCGAGTTCCGCCCGTACCGCGTCGCGCCAGCCGGACCACTCCACGGCCTCGGCCCCCGGGGCGAGCCGGGCCGCCTCCCGCAGCCGGTCGGCGCGTTCGCCGGGGGCCAGTCCGGCGGGCAGCGCCAGCCCGGCCCGGGCCAGCAGTGCGATCAGCCCGAGCAGCCGGGTCTCGCCGTCGGCGGCCTCGTCGGGGCGGGTGAGCCGCTCCAACTCCTCCAGGTCCAGTACGGGGTCCAGGCCGAGCCGCGCGGTGAGCGTGCGCATGGCGTCCGGATCGCCGAGCGGGGTCCCGTCCGCCGCCCACCCGTAGGAGACGGGCCGCCGTAGCCCCGACGCGAGGGCGAAGCCGCTCGCCCCGGACTCCCACCACAGGCCCAGCACGGACCAGTTGGTGGTGATCGCCAGCGCCGAGGTCCAGCCGGTCAGCGCCTCGGCCAGGGACTCGTCGGCCCCGGACGCGTCGGCGCCCGGCCTGCGCTCGGGGACCAGGGCGCTCCACTCGCCCGCCGGGGCGAGGACCAGGCGCTCGCGCAGGACGGAGGCGGCGGCGGGCCGGACGGCGGCGGGCTCGGCGCGGCAGAGCAGCAGCCCGCCGGCCGTGGTCTGGAAGGTCGACATGCCCACACGCTAAGGCAAATCACCCCAACCAACCCAAATCAAGGGCGCGGGAGGTCCGGACCCGCGCGTCGGCCGGAGTCGCTTGACTTCCGGCAACCGCGATATATCGTGTTACTCAGAAGACGCGATATGTTGCGTCACGCCGACCCGGCACTCCGTGCGTCCGCCCGAGGAGGATCAGCACCATGGCACACCAGACGACCTGGTCCATCGCCGAACCCCAGCAGCTCACCTTCGAGGAGCCGGTCGCCGAGCTCCGCGTCCGCGTCGTGGGCGGCACGGTGAATGTGGTCGCGGCCGCCGAGGGGCCGGCCCAGCTCCAGGTCACCGAGGTCAGCGGGCCGCCCCTGCACGTGGTGCGGGAGGGCGACACCCTCACCATCTCCTACGAGGACCTGCCCTGGAACGGCTCGCAGAACCTGCGCAAGTGGTTCGACTCCAAGCCGTGGAAGGCCTGGACGGCCTCCGGCTCCGAGGGCGGCCGCAAGGCCTGGGAGCGCAGCGCCGTCATCTCGCTGACCGTGCCCGCCGCCACCCGCGTGCAGGTCGCGACCGTCAGCGCCACCGCCTTCGTCTCGGGCATCGCGGGCGCCACCGACGTCAACGGCGTCTCCGGCGACGCCACCCTGGTGGGGCTGTCCGGGGCCGTCAAGGCGCACACGGTCTCCGGCAGCGTGGAGGCCCAGGCGCTCAGCGGGACCCTCGGCTTCCACTCCGTCTCCGGCGGGCTGACCGTGGTCGAGGGCGCGGGCGGCAGCGTACGGGCCGACTCGGTCAGCGGTGACATGCTGCTGGACCTCGACCCGGACCAGACGTCCCCGCAGCCGGTGGACATCGCGCTCAACTCGGTCTCCGGGCAGGTCGCGATCCGGCTCCCGCACCCCACCGACGCCCGCGTCGAGGCCAACACCGCCACCGGCGGGGTCTCCAACGCCTTCGAGGACCTGCGCGTCTCCGGCCAGCTGGGCGCCAAGCGGATCACCGGCACCCTGGGCTCCGGGACCGGCACGCTGCGGGCCACGACCGTCTCCGGTTCGATCGCGCTGCTGCGCCGCGAGCCGGCCGACGCGGCCGCCCCGGCCGCCCCCCTCGCACTCGAAAAGAAGGTGCTCTGACATGCCGCCCGTCTTCGCCCACGGCCGCCTGCGGCTCTACTTGCTGAAGCTGCTCGACGAGGCTCCGCGGCACGGGTACGAGGTGATCCGCCTGCTGGAGGAGCGCTTCCAGGGGCTGTACGCGCCCTCCGCGGGCACCGTGTACCCGCGGCTGGCCAAGCTGGAGGCGGAGGGGCTCGTCACGCACGCCACCGAAGGCGGGCGCAAGGTGTACTCGATCACCGAGGCCGGCCGCGCCGAACTGGCCGACCGCAGCGGTGAACTGGCCGACCTGGAGCTGGAGATCCGCGACTCCGTCTCCGAGCTGGCCGCCGAGATGCGCGATGACGTCCGGGGCGCCGCGGGCGACCTGCGGCGCGAGATGCGGGCGGCGGCGGCCGCCACCGCCTCCGACACCCGGGTCGAGGACGAGACCTGGCGGCTGGCCAAGGAAGAGCTGCGCCGGGCCCGCCAGGAGTGGAAGGAGCAGGCCCGCCGGGCGAAGGACGAGAGTCGCCGGGCCCGCGAGGAGGCCCAGCAGGCCCGGCGCCAGGCGAAGGAGGCCCAGGACCGGGCCCGCGAGGAGGTCCAGCGCATCGCGAGCCAGCTCCAGGAGCAGTTCACGAAGTCCGGGGTCCGCGAGGGGCTGTCGGACTTCACCGACAAGATCGGCAACCTGGCCGGCGTCTGGCTGGGCTCCACCGCGACCCACGACGGGGCCAAGGCCCGGGCCGCGGAGTCCGGATGGGCCGAGGACCTGAATCCGACCGCGGACCCGGCGCGCGACCTCGACCGGCTGCTGGACCGCTTCCGCGACGAGGTGCGCGACGCGGCCCGTGACCACGGGGTCACCGCCGCCCAGCTGGAGGAGATCCGCGCCGACCTGGCGACGGCCGCGGCCCGCATCACCACCACGGTCCGCGCACCGCGCTGATGGGCCGTGGCCTCGGGCGCCGCGGTCAGGCGGCGGCCGGGGTGGTGGCCGCGACGCGGGCGTAGGTCACGCCCTGCGCGGCCAGTACGTCGGCCACCGGGCCCGGGGCGGTGAGCAGGGCCAGGAGGAGATGCGTCTGCGTGATGGTCTTCTCGCGCTGGCCCACGGCGATCCGGAGCGACTGGGTCAGGGTCTTCTTCGCGCCCGGCGCGAGGCGGACGCGGCCACCGCGCGGGCGGGCCCCCGCCGTGGCCAGCGCGCCCTCGCCGTGACCCTCCTCGACGCGGGCGACGATCTCGTCGAGATCGATGCCCAGGCCCGCCAGGGCCTCCTCGTCGGCCTTGGACATCCCGCCCCGGCGCCGGGCCTCGGCCAGGGCGGCCGCGGTCGCCTCCCGGTCCACACCGAGCGGGTCGAGCGCGCCCAGCTCCAGCAGGGCGAGCAGGAGGTGGTCCTCGGTGACCCGGGCGGCGCCGGTGCGGCGGGCCTCGTCGACCGCGCCGGTGACCGTGTCGCGCGCCCCGGCCGTGAACTTCTCGAACATCAGGCCCTCCCGTGCTTCTTGTGTACGGCCTGCCGGCTGACGCCCAGCTCGGCGGCGATGTCCTGCCAGGACCAGCCCTGGTTGCGAGCGCTGCGCACCTGTACCGACTCCAGCTGCTCCAGCAGCCTGCGGAGGGCGGCCACGGCACGCAGGCCCACGCGCGGGTCGCGGTCACCGGCCCGTTCGGCGAGATCGGTTGCTTCCGTCATGCTGTCAATTTAGGTTGACGGGCGAGTCGTGTCAACCCGAATTGACAGATCGGAGCGCCGAGGGGCCGCGGTGCGGACGGGAGGGGTCTGTGGGAGGGCCGGGCCGGGCCGTCAGACCGTCAGCACCACCTTGCCGAAGAGGTCGCCCGACTCCAGCTTGGCGAAGCCTTCCCGGGCCCGGTCCAGCGGCAGCACCTCGTCGATGACCGGCCGCACCCCCGTGGCCGCGCAGAAGGACAGCAGGTCCTCCAGCTCCTCCTTCGTGCCCATGGTCGAGCCGACGACCTTCAGCTCCAGGAAGAAGATCCGGGTCAGTTCCGCGTGCGCGGGCCGGTCGCCGCTCGTCGCGCCCGAGATCACCAGGGTGCCGCCGGGGCGCAGGGACTTCACCGAGTGCGACCAGGTCGCCGCGCCCACCGTCTCGATCACCGCGTCCACGCGCCGGGGCAGTCGCGCGCCGGGCTCGTACGCCTCCTCCGCGCCCAGCTCCACCGCGCGCCGGCGCTTGGCCGCGTCGCGGCTCGTCGCGTACACCCGCAGCCCGGCGGCCTTGCCGAGCACGATCGCGGCGGTCGCGACCCCGCCGCCCGCGCCCTGCACCAGGACCGAGTCCCCGGGGCGCACGCCGGCGTTGGTGAAGAGCATGCGGTAGGCGGTGAGCCAGGCGGTCGGCAGGCAGGCGGCCTCCTCGAAGGACAGCTCCGCGGGCTTGCGCAGCACGTTCCAGGCCGGCACGGTGACCTGCTCGGCGAAGGTGCCCTGGTAGCGCTCGGTCAGGATCGAGCGCGGCTCGTCCGGGCCGACCCCGTGGCCGCTCTGGCCGATCACGGAGTGCAGGACGACCTCGTTGCCGTCCTGGTCGGTCCCGGCCGCGTCGCAGCCCAGGATCATCGGGAGCTTCTCCTGGCCGAGGCCCACCCCGCGCAGCGACCACAGGTCGTGGTGGTTGAGGGAGGCGGCCTTGACGTTCACGGTCACCCAGCCGGGGCGTGCCTCGGGCGCCGGGCGCTCGCCCAGTTCGAGGCCGCTCAGCGGCTGGTCACGGTCGATACGGGCGGCGTAGGCAGCGAACATGCGGCCAGACGCTACCGCCCGGTAGGGGGCCGCCGCCAGGGTTCCCGGCACTCCCGGCCTGTCTTTCGGGTCACGTCGCCCGGTCCTGCCGGTTCGGGTGCGAACGGGCCTTCGGACCCCCGGTCGGGCCGCGGAGCGGAATCTTTGTTCGATCGTCAAGTACCTGTGTGTACAGCGCCCTTGTGCGTTCCGTGGGGTTAACCGGAACGTCATGGGCAAGCCAGGAACCAGGGTACGATTCTGGCCAGGCGCCACCAGGCAGCCCTCCCGGCACGGGGGCCGGGAGGGATGTGCGCGCAGGGGCCCGGTCGCGTCACAGCGACCGGGCCCCTCCGCGCGTGGCCCGAACGGCTCCGCCCGGAGCCGGCGCGGCCACGCGCTCACCGGGCCCCCTCCTGGCGTGCGCGGCGGCGGGCCTGGTGCTCGCCCTCCTCGCGGAGCAGGTCATGGAGTGCTCGTGCGAGGGCGACGGCTTTCGGCCACGGGTCCGCGGTGGCGAGGCGGAGCGCGGTGTCCCACGCGGCGAGGGCCTGTTCGGCGGCTGGTGTGCGGCGGCCCTGGGCCTGGAAGTGGAAGCAGAGGACCCCGTGCCGGACGAGGTCGCCCTCGTCGGCCAGATGGGCGACCCACTCGGCCGCCACCGCGCCGTCCGGCGCCGCGGTGGCGGCGAGTACGCCCGCCACGGCCCGCGCGAGCCGGGCCTGTGGGGTCACCGCGCGTCCGCCCGGAGGGGCTTGCAGGAGGGGTCGCGGATGTCGTGCGCCCAGTGGTCCGGCTTGGCGCCGGAGGCGGAGTGGCAGATGACCTTGTGCCCGCCCGCCTTGATGGGGCCGTCGCAGAAGGCGCAGATCCGGCCCACGGCGCTCACCTTCTCCAGCGTGTCCGGCACCGCGGTGAACTCGCGGCCGTCCGCGCCCCGGACGTACGCGGTCCGGCCGCGCCGCGGGCTCCCGGCGGCCGTGCCCGCGCACTCCTCGACCACGGCCATCAACTCGCCCTCGCGCAGGCTCTCCGGGTCGCGGACCCGCTTGCGCAACAACGGATGGTCGACGTGCCCGAACCCTTCGTTCGGCCCGCTCTCCCGTACTTCCATGCCGGTGCTCCCCAACGGTGTCGGCGGGTGGACAACTCCGGCCTGTCCACCTGGAGTTACTTGCTGGAGTAGCGTGTCGCGTACGGACCGTGAGGAACATCCTCGGCGTGTCCGCTCCCGTCCGCGGCTCTGCGGACACCGCGGAGCCTGGAGGTGGAATCCGTGCGCGAATCCTTCGGCGAAGCCTTGCGCCGGCTCCGGGGCAGCCGCTCGGTGCGGGACGTCGCCCGGCTCGCAGCCTGCGGGAAGACGCATGTCAGCGACCTGGAGAACGAGAAGCGGCAGCCGACGCGGTCCATCGCCACAGCCCTGGACCAAGCGCTGGGCGCCGGGGGCGAGCTGATCGCCCTCGCTGAGGCCCGTCCTGGCGCCTCCCCGCTCGACCAGGCGGACGCCCTTCAGCAAGGCCTCCATCAGGCGCTGGCCGCCGGTCCACTCACCGACGCATCACTGGACGAGTGGGAGTACACCGTGGGTCGGCACGGCAGGGCGACGCGGTACCGGCCGGAGGGCGAACTGCTGCCGGAGCTGCTCGCCGACTTCACGGACCTGAGGCTGATCCTGACCCACCGGCAGGCGGCGCCCACGCGGAAACGGCTGACGATCGCCGTTGCGCAGATGTCGGGACTGATGGCCCTGACCCTGCTGAAGCTGGGAGACGGGCGATCGCGAGCCTGGTGGCGTACCGGCAGGGCGGCCGCCGTAGCGGCCGAAGACCGGGCAACGCTCTCCTGGATGTACGCCCAGGAGGCCTACCAGCTGTACTACGGCGGCGATCCGGAGGGGGCGGTCGAACTTGCGGGACGGGCTCAGTACCTCGCCGGCGGTCTGCCGTGTGTGGGCCCTGCGCTGGCCGCCCCGTTGGAAGCCCGAGCGCTCGCCGTTCTGCAACGGCGTGAAGGTGCGAAGGATGCCCTGGCCCGCGCTGAGGCGGCGCTGGCGCGCCTCCCGGAAGCGGAGCGCATCGGGTCCGCCTTCGGGTACAGCGAGAGCCAGCTGCGCTTCCACGCGGGGAACGCCTGGACCCACCTCGGCGAGACGGCCCGAGCGGCTGAGCAGCAGGACCGCGCCCTGGAGCTGTATCCCCTGCGGGACCACACGGACCGGGTGCTCGTCGCTCTCGACCAGGCCATATGCACAGCTGTCGACGGTGATGCCGCCGGGGCTGCGGTGCACGCGACGACGGCGATCGTGGACCTACCGGACGAGCACCGCTCCGCGCTGGTCATCTACCGGGCGCGGGAGGTCGCGGCTAAGGTGCCGGAGGCATCGACGGTGCCGGAGGTGCGGGTGCTGCGCGAGGCGTTGGCGCTGCCCGCTGGCGAGAGGGGCGCGCGTGCGGATCGGGCAGGCCACACCGGAAGACGTTGATGTCATCTCCACGATCCTCGCGGAGATCGAGGCGTACTACGGCGGCGAGCCGACACCCGGGGACCCGGCGCAGATCCGTACCGCCCTCTTCGCCGGCCGCCCCGCAGCGACCGTGCTCCTGGCCCGTGAAGGCAACGAGGTGCTGGGCCTGGCCTCGTACAGTCTTCTGTGGCCTGCGGCCGGCGCGGACACCAGCCTGTATCTGAAGGAGCTGTTCGTCCGCGAGAGCGCTCGCCGCCGTGGCGTCGCGGGCGCGTTCATGGAGGCTCTGCAAGCGGCTGCGGCGGCTGCCGGGTGTTCGCGGGTGGAGTGGACGGCCGATGCGGACAACCCGGCCGCCCTGGCGTTCTACAAGGCCCTCGGGGCCGAGCCGCGCGGCGGGAAGATCTTCTACCGGATTTCCTAGCCCCGCCAGCGTCGGGGGCCGTCATCAGATGTTGCCGCAAGAGCGCAACGGCCCGGCCGCGTGAAGCGGTCGGGCCGTTGCCATGTGCGCTCTGACCAGCAGCGCGGGGGAATCCCTCGGGCGCCCGGGATCAGGCGGCCTTGGTCTCCCAGAAGATGCGGTCGATCTCCGCGATCAGGTCGAGGGCCTTCTGGCCCGTCGCCGGGTCGTTCGACGCCTTGGCGGCCGAGAGGGCCTTCAGGGTGTCGTTGACCAGGGAGTGCAGCTGCGGGTACTTCTCGAAGTGCGGCGGCTTGAAGTAGTCGCTCCACAGCACCGAGACGTGGTGCTTCGCGAGCTCCGCGCGCTGCTCCTTGATGGTGATGGCGCGGGCGCGGAAGTCCGCGTCGTCGTTGGCCTGGTACTTCTCCTGCACGGCCTTGACGGACTCGGCCTCGATACGGGCCTGGGCGGGGTCGTAGACGCCGCACGGCAGGTCGCAGTGCGCGCTGACCTTGACCTTGGGAGCGAAGAAGCGGGAAAGCATGGGGGTGGGTCCTCCTCGTGATCGTCTTCTCAAGGGGGAGATTACTCCGTGAGAAAGCGGAATTCGCGGGCGGCCCCGTGGGCTTAGGACAAAAGTCCAGCGTCACGATGGGGGCGGTGAGCGAACGTACGGACGGAACCGGGAAGGTGTCACATGCACGTGCCGATCGGGATGGTGGAGGTGTACGGGCCCTCGATGGCCCCCACCCTGGACTCCGGCGACCAGGTGCTCGTCCACTACGGCGGGCGCGTGCGCCCCGGTGACGTCGTGGTGCTGCGCCACCCCCTCCAGCAGGACCTGCTGGTCGTCAAGCGGGCCGCCGAGCGGCGCGGGGGCGGCTGGTGGGTGCTCGGGGACAACGGCTTCAACGAGAGCGGGGACAGCGAGGACTACGGCGTGGTGCCCGACGAGCTCGTGCTGGGCGTCGGGCGGCTGCGCCTGCGGCCGCCCGCCGCCGGTCAGACCTCGCTGGCGGCCCGGGCGTCCTGGCTGGCCCGCGCGGTGCGTCCGCTGTTCCCCGACCCGAGCGCCTCCTCGCGCTTGCGGGCCCGGTAGGCGGCCACGTTCGCCCGGGTGGCGCAGCGGTCCGAGCAGTAGCGCCGGGACCGGTTGGTGGAGGTGTCGAGGTAGGCGTTGCGGCACGGCGGCGCCTGGCACAGGCCCAACCGGTCCGCGCCGTAGGACGTCAGGTGGAACGCCAGGCCCATGGAGGCGATCGCGGCGTACCCGGCCGAGGCGTTGGAGGGGTGGTCGGCGAGGTGCATGTGCCAGTTGGGCTCGCCGTCCGGGCCGGGCGTTTCGTGCCCGGAGACCTGCGGGCTCACGGGGAACTCCATCAGGAGCGAGTTCAGCAGGTCCACCGCCAGGACGTGGTCGCCCGAGTCGGCCGCCTCGAAGATCGCGCGCAGCCGCGCGCGGACGTTGCGGAAGCGGGTGACGTCGGCGTCGGTGACCCGGCGGGCGTCCTGGAGGCTGGCCCCGAACAGGGCCCGGGCCGTCTCCGCCGACGTCAGCGCGTCCTTGCCACGGGCCGGCTCCTCGGTGTTGACCAGGCGCACGGCGTAGTCCGAGTAATGGGCCAGTTCCACTTGTAGTCCTTACGGATGAGGATTAGTCTGCGGGTGTGCCGTTCGGGTAACGGCCGATATGCCTTCTAGGGTATTACGGGTGGAGGGGTTCGAGATGACGGACGCGGCGACCGGAACGGACTGGCAGGCCTGGCAGGACAGCTGGGACCGCCAGCAGGAGTGGTACCTCCCGGACCGCGAGGAGCGGTTCCGGGTCATGCTGGACATGGTCGAGGCGGTCGTCGGCACGGCGCCCCGGGTGCTGGATCTGGCGTGCGGTACGGGAAGTATCACGGACCGCGTCCTCAAACGGTTCCCGAACGCCACCAGTACGGGCGTCGACCTCGACCCCGCCCTGTTGACCATCGCCGAGGGCCACTTCGCGGGCGACGCGCGGGTCACCTTCGTCACCGCGGACCTCAAGGACCCCGACTGGGTCGCGCGGCTCCCGTACGACAGCTACGACGCGGTGCTCACGGCCACCGCCCTGCACTGGCTGCACAGCCCGCAGCTCGCCGTGCTCTACGGGCAGCTGGCGCCCCTGGTGCGCCCCGGGGGCGTCTTCATGAACGCCGACCACATGCCCGACCCGGCGACCCCGCTCCTCAACGCCGCCGAGCGCGCCCACCGCCACGCGGGCATGGACCGGGCCCGCGCCGAGGGCGTGCTCGACTGGGCCGAGTGGTGGGCCGTGGCCGCGGCCGACCCGGTGCTCGCCGAGCCCACGAAGAAGCGGTACGAGATCTACGGCGAGCACGCCGACGGGGACACCCCGGACGAGGCGTGGCACGCCCGCACCCTGCGCGAGGCGGGCTTCGCGGAGGCCCGTACCGTCTGGCGCTCGCCGTCGGACGCGCTGGTCCTAGGACTGAAGTAGGGGATCGGTTCGCAGGTCGGCGCCAGGGGCGAAGAGGGCGGTGCGGACGACGAAGAGGGGCGGTACGGACATCGTCCGTACCGCCCCTCTTCGCACCGTGTGCGCGGGTTTACAACACCTTGGACAGGAACGCCTTCGTCCGGTCGTGCTGCGGGTTGCCGAGGACGTCGCGCGGGTTGCCCGCCTCGACGACCACGCCGCCGTCCATGAACACCAGGCTGTCGCCGACCTCGCGGGCGAAGCCCATCTCGTGCGTGACCACGATCATGGTCATGCCCGATTCGGCCAGGTCCCGCATGACGTCGAGGACGTCGCCGACGAGCTCCGGGTCGAGCGCCGAGGTGGGCTCGTCGAAGAGCATCAGCTTCGGCTCCATGGCCAGCGCGCGGGCGATGGCCACGCGCTGCTGCTGGCCGCCGGAGAGCTGCGAGGGGTAGTTCCCGCCCTTGTCGCCCAGGCCGACGCGGTCGAGGAGCTTGACGGCGCGCGCCCGCGCGACCGCCTTGCTCTCGCCCTTGACCATGACGGGGGCTTCCATGACGTTCTCTATGGCCGTCATGTGCGGGAACAGGTTGAACCGCTGGAAGACCATGCCGATGTCCCGGCGCTGGGCCGCGACCTCGCTGTCCTTCAGCTCGTAGAGCTTGTCGCCCTTCTGGCGGTACCCGACCAGCTGGCCGTCCACGTAGAGGCGGCCGGCGTTGACCTGCTCCAGGTGGTTGATGCACCGCAGGAAGGTGGACTTGCCGGAGCCGGACGGGCCGACCAGGCAGAACACCTCGCGCGGCGCGACCTCGAGGTCGATGCCCCGCAGGATGTGGGCGGCGCCGTAGGACTTGTGCACGGCCTCGGCTTTGACCATCGGCTGGGCGGTCACTTCGCCACCTCCGTACGGCGGAACATGTTCAGGTTGGCGCGCAGTCGCTGGAGCGGCGTCGGCGGCAGGCTGCGCAGCGAGCCGCGCGCGAAACGGCGCTCCAGGTAGTACTGGCCGACGCTGAACACGCTGGTCAGGGCGAGGTACCAGATCGACGCGACGATGAACATCTCCATCACCGCGAACGAGGTGGCCGCGATGTCCTGCGCCGCCCGCAGCAGGTCCGCGTACTGCACGGCGACGACCAGCGACGAGGTCTTGAGCATGTTGATGAACTCGTTGCCCGTCGGCGGCACGATCACGCGCATCGCCTGCGGCAGCACGACCCGGCGCATCGTCTGCGTGCGGGTCATGCCCAGCGCGTGGGACGCCTCCGACTGGCCCTCGTCGACCGACTGGATGCCGGCCCGGACGATCTCCGCCATGTACGCGCCCTCGTTGAGGCCGAGACCCAGCAGGGCGGCCAGGAAGGGGGTCATGACCTGGGTCATCTCGTCCTTGTAGAACCCGAGGTTCAGGATCGGGAAGATCAGGGCGAGGTTGAACCAGATGAGCAGCTGGACGTAGACCGGGGTGCCGCGGAAGAACCAGATGTAGAACCAGGAGATGGTGCTGGTCACCGGGTTCTTCGACAGCCGCATCACGGCGAAGGCGACGCCGAGGACCAGGCCGAGCGCCATCGCCGCGACGCTGATCAGGACCGTGTGCCACAGGCCGCTGAGGATGCTCGCGTCGAACAGCTTCTCGGGGACGGTCTGCCAGCGCACGTTGCCCTGGGAGAAGGCGTAGATGATCGCGCCGAAGAGAACGAGGGCGATGATTCCGCTGACCCAGCGTCCGTAATGCCGGACGGGGATGGCGCGGATCATCTCGGGAGGGACGGACCCGGCCGGCGGGGTGTCCGCCGGTCCGGGGACCTTTTCGAGCTTGTCAGTCACAGTGACTGCCCTTCAGTGCTGCGTGGGGGTCACTGACCTGCGTTGACCTGGGCCTTGGTGACGGCGCCGGAGGCCGCGTTCCACTTGTCCAGGGCCGCCTTGTAGCTGCCGTCCTTGATCGTCGCGTCGATGGCGGCGGCCAGGGCGTCGCGCAGCTCGGTGTTCTTCTTGTCGATGGCGATGCCGAAGAGGCCGGCGTCACCCGGGTTGGCGACGGCCTCGAAGTCGTTGCCGCCGCCCGCGGTCTGCGCGATGTACGCGGCGACCGGCGAGTCGTTCAGGTCGGCGACGGCGCCGCCGGCCTTCACACGGGTCTGCGCCTCGGCGTCGGTGTCGAAGGCCTCGATGGAGAGCTTCGCCTTGCCGTCCTTCTCGCACTTGGCGCTCTGGTCCTTGGCGGACTGCTCGTACGTCGTGCCGCGCTGGACGGCGAGCTTCTTGCCGCACAGGTCGTCGAGGGTCTTGATGCCCTCCGGGTTGCCCTTCTTGACCAGGATGCCGGTCGACGCGGTGAAGTAGTCGACGAAGTCGACGCCGTTACCGGTCTTCTGACCCTTGTCGTCGAGGCCCTGCTGGCGGGCCTTGGTGTCGCTCATGGAGGACATGACGACGTCGGTGCGGCCGGTGGGCAGACCGCCCAGCAGGGTGGCGAAGGTGCCGGAGGTGAACTCGAACTTCACGCCGAGCTGCTTGCCGAGGGCGGCGGCGATGTCGGGGTCGACACCGACGATCTTCTCGCCCTCCTTGAACTCCATCGGGGCGTAGGTGGCGTCGGTGCCGACCTTGATCACGCCGGCGTCCTGGATCTTCTTCGGGAGCTTCGAGAACAGCGGGGCGCTGCTCGTCTTGCCGCCCGTGTCGGAGCCCTTGTCGGTCTGGTCGCCACACCCGGTGAGGATCAGGGCGCCGGCGACCGCGATCGCGCCGACCGCGGCGATCCGGGACCGGGCGGCAGTCGTGCGGCGGGTGGTGCTTGCGGTCATGAGCTGGTTCCTCCGACAGGGGTGGAAAGCATCCGATGGCGGTCGTGCACGCACCTTCGAGTGTCGCGACCTTGTGTGATTACGGCATCTTGCCATTCGGACTGGCGCATTCAGGATGCCCATCAGGTCAAAATCGCATAACGGGCGACCCCGGTAACCCAACATCGCTGCGGGGATGGGCCGTCGCGGCGGGAGTATGCGCCGCCTGCGGCCGTCTTTACCGGAGTTTTTGCGGCCCGTCTCGGGTACTGGACACAGACTCTTGGACTTTTCGCCGAAACTAGGACAAGAGGCTTATGGTCGAGCAGGAATCGACTCGTCTGGGTGAGCGTTCTTCGGGTAGAACAGATCCTTACACCCCTCATCCGGGGCTCAGGGCGCGCGTGCGGCGCGCCCGCGCGTACGAACCTCCCCTTCGTGGAGACGGGCCAACCAACCGTCGACGCGGAGTACGGACGCGGTGCCCGCCCACCCCTTAACCAGGAGTGGTCACCCTCAACGAATTAAAGACTTAAGGGGTTAAGAAAGTGGCAGCGGAGATCGTCAATCCTCGCAGCGACAGCGTTACGGACAACAACCCGGATGCGGTGTTCGCGCTTCACCGTGGCGGAAAGATGGCCATCGTGGCCACCGTTCCCGTCCGGGACAAGGACGACCTGTCCCTCGCGTACACGCCCGGCGTGGCCAAGGTCTGCACCGCCATCGCGGAGCAGCCCGAGCTGGTCAACGAGTACACCTGGAAGTCCAACGTGGTCGCCGTCGTCACCGACGGTACCGCCGTGCTCGGACTCGGTGACATCGGGCCGGAGGCCTCGCTCCCCGTCATGGAGGGCAAGGCCATCCTCTTCAAGCAGTTCGGTGGTGTCGACGCGGTTCCGATCGCGCTGGCCACCAAGGACACGGACGAGATCATCGAGACCATCGTCCGGCTCGCCCCCTCCTTCGGCGGGGTCAACCTGGAGGACATCTCGGCGCCCCGCTGCTTCGAGATCGAGCGCCGCCTCCAGGAGCGCGTGGACATCCCGATCTTCCACGACGACCAGCACGGCACCGCCATCGTGTCGCTGGCCGCCCTGCGCAACGCCGCCAAGCTCACCGGCCGCACCCTCGCGGACCTGCGCGCCGTGATCTCCGGCGCGGGCGCCGCGGGCATCGCCATCGCCAAGATCCTGGTGGACGCCGGCATCGGTGACGTCTGCGTCACCGACCGCAAGGGCGTCGTCTCCGCCGACCGCTCCGACCTCACGGACGTCAAGGCGGAGATCGCGGGCCTCACCAACAAGACCGGTCTGACCGGCTCCCTGGAGGACGCCCTCGTCGGCGCCGACGTCTTCATCGGCGTCTCCGGCGGTACGGTCCCCGAGGCCGCGGTGGCGACGATGGCGAAGGACTGCTTCGTCTTCGCCATGGCCAACCCGAACCCGGAGGTCCACCCCGACGTCGCGCACAAGTACGCGGCGGTCGTGGCCACGGGCCGCTCGGACTTCCCGAACCAGATCAACAACGTGCTGGCGTTCCCCGGCATCTTCGCGGGCGCCCTCAAGGTCCGGGCCTCCCGGATCACCGAGAACATGAAGATCGCCGCCGCCGACGCCATCGCCGGCGTCGTCGGTGACGAGCTCGCCGCCGACTACGTGATCCCGTCCCCCTTCGACGAGCGCGTCGCCGAGGCCGTCACCGCGGCCGTCGCCGCCGCGGCCCGCGCGGACGGCGTGGCGCGCCTCGCCTGAGCGAGCCGCCCGCAGTACGGCAGTACGCCGAAGGCCCCGCCGCAGTGATGCGGCGGGGCCTTCGGCGTGTCCGGTTCGGACGGTTCGGACGGATCCGACGGTTCGGACGGTTCGGACGGATCCGTCGCATCCGTCGGATCCGACGGGACCGACTACTCGTCGTCCTCGTCCTCGTCGTCGAGCCGGGCCAGCCAGGTGGCCAGCCGCTCGACCGGGACCTCGAAGTCGGGGTTCAGGTCCACGAAGGTGCGGAGCTGCTCGGCGAGCCACTCGAAGGTGACCTCCTCCGCGCCGCGCCGCTTCTCCAGCTCCTCGATGCCGCGATCGGTGAAGTACAAGACAGGCTCCGTGCGTGAGGGGGGTGTTTCCCGGACAGGATAATCCGCGCCGGCCGGACCCTCCCGCCGGGCACCGGGCGGGGATAGCCTGGATGACCTCAACACGCGTGGCGCGCGCAGCCGTTGGTTGCTGCTGGGCGCTGATTCACCGGGACCGGGGGCGGGGGATGGCGGACGGGCGCACGGGCGACTCCGCGCGCGCCTTCGAGCTCCTGGAACCCCTCGTCCAGGCCGCGACCGTACGCGTCCACGCCCCGCCGAACGGGTATGAGGACCCTGGGACCGGAGCCACCTGGGGCAGCGGGTTCTTCATCGCTCCCGGCTGGGTCCTGACGTGCGCGCACGTGGTGGGCGAAGGGGGCGGTGGGATGCGGCTGGTCGGACGGGAGGTCGGCATCACCTTTTCCTCCGGCGGGGACGGCGCCACCGGAACCGTCGCCGGACGCGTGGAATGCGTCCTGCCCGAGCGGCTGGAGCAGCGGCGGCCGGCCGGGCCCGGCCTGTGGGAGCTGCCCGACCTGGCGCTCGTGCGCGTCCTGGCCCCCGTCTCGCACGCCTGCGTCTGGCTCACCGACCGGGCCAGGCCCCGCTTCGACGAGGTCGCCTACTTCGGCTGCACGGAGGACCTGGGCGCCCCCGAGATCACCGGCCGCACCACCCGGCTGCGCGGCACCGCGGGCAACGGCGCCGCCATCCGGCTCGGCGCCGAGGACGAGATCGAGCACGGCATGTCCGGCGGCCCGGTCGTCGACCTGGCCCGCGGCGAGGTCGTCGGCGTGGTCAAGGCCCGCGCGCGCGGCGGCGGCGGGCTCGCCGTCTCCGTCGTCCAGCTGCGCACCCTGCCGATCTCCGCCAAGAGCCGGATCGGGCTCTACCGCCGCGTCATGCAGGCCCACGACCTGCACCACTACGACCAGCACCTCAGCGACGTCGACAACCGCCGCACCTGGACCGACGCGCACGACGAACTCCCGCGCCCCGAACCCGACCCCTACGGCGGCCGCCAGCGCCTCACCCCCGGCGAGCGGACCACCCTGTGCGGGCTGCTGGCCGAGCTGCCCCCGCCCGGCTCCTCCGAGGCCGTACGGACGCTGGTCGAGGCGGCCCGCGGCGAGGAGCCGGACCCCGGCCCGCTCGCCCCGCTGAGCTGGCGCGACGGGCTCGGCCTGCTCTACGACCCGCCCGGCGGGGTCAGCGAGGCCGCCGCCATGCTGCGCTACGCCACCGACGTCAGCGTCGCCGAACACCGCGAGCCGCCCGCCCCCGGCGCCGACGAGGAGCTCTGGGACTGGGTACGGGCCACCGCCGAGCGGCTGTGGCGACCCCTGCGCCGGGAGCTGGGCGAGCGGCACGAGCGGGGCCTGCTCGAACGCGAGCGGGCCCGCGAGGAGCGCAGGCTGGCGGCCGCCGGGCAAGCCGTCCGGATCGGGCCCGCCCGCGCCGCCGAGATCCTCCCGCCCGGCCCCTCGGTCCTGCTGGAGGTGTGGGCGCACAGCTGGGAGCGGGTCTACGACTGGCGGTTGTCCGTCCTGTTCGGCCCCGAGCACCTGACCCCCGTCGACGCGGGGGAGCGCGCCACCCTCGCCGCACTGCCCGAGGTGCTGCGGGCCCCGCTCGCCGAGGCCTTCCGGCGCTGCGACACGCACGAGGGGGCCGCGCTGCTGGAGGCCGCCGTCGCCCCCGACCTCTTCACCCTGCCCGTGGACGAGTGGGTGGTGGCGGGCGCGGCCCCGGTCGGCACCCAGCGGCCCGTGGTCTTCCGCCACCCGCCCGAGCCCGGGCCGCCCACCACGGACGACCGCCACCGCCGGGCCGACCGCTGGGCCCGGGTCCAGGCCGGGCCGCTGCTCGACGAACGGGCCGACTGCGACCGGGGGCGCCGGCGCACCCCGACCTACGCCTGGCTCGACGGCCAGCCCGACAACACCGTGCCCGTCCACTGCCGGGCCGCGGACGCCGACCCCACCCTCGGCTCGCTGCACTCCGCCCACCGCGCCGGCTACGGGGTGGTGCTGTGCCGGCGCCCGCCGGCGGACCCGACGCTGCCGTGCGCGCCCTTCCACCGCGCCCTGCGCGAGGAACTCGCCGACGCGGGCCGCGGCGGCGTGCTGGCCCTGCGGCTCCAGTCCCTGCGGGGGCGGGCCCACGGGCACGACCCCGACGCCTACTGGGCCGCCGGGCTGGGCCTGGTCTGGGACGACCCCGGGCGCCCGCTGCCGGACGACGAACCGTTGCAGGGGGACCTGTGAGCCGCAGCCGCGCCGGGGCAGGGCCCGCGGGAGCGCACCGCGGGAGCGGGGTACGGGCGGCCGCCACGAAGGGGGAGCGACCATGAACGACGAGTGGCTCATCTACCGCGGGGTCGGCGAACCCCACGACGGCATCGACGCCCTGCCGCCCCCGCCGCCGTGGCGGGACTTCGACGGCGGCCCCGTCATCGAGCCCGGTGAGGCCGCCGAAGCGGTCGACGGCGCCGCCACCCGGCGGCTCGGCGCCCACCGGCACGCCGCCGAGATGCACCGGCCCGAACCGGAGGAACTCGACGTCATCAACGCCGCGCTGTACCTGCGCCGGCCCCTGCTGGTGACCGGCTACCCCGGCACCGGCAAGTCCACCCTCGCGCACGCCGTCGCGCACGAGCTGAAGCTCGGCCGCGTCCTGCGCTGGCCCGTGGTCTCCCGGACCGTCCTCCAGGACGGCCTCTACCGCTACGACGCCATCGCCCGCCTCCAGGACGTGCAGATCGCCGCCGGGGGCGGCGATCCCGGCGGGACGCCCGGCATCGGGAAGTACATCCGGCTCGGGCCGCTCGGGACCGCGCTGCTGCCCACCGACCGACCGCGGGTCCTGCTCATCGACGAGCTGGACAAGAGCGACATCGACCTGCCCAACGACCTGCTCAACGTGCTGGAGGAGGGCGAGTTCGCGCTCCCCGAGCTGGAGCGGGTCGCCGACCGCGAACCCGAGGTCCAGGTCCTCACCGACGACGGCGCGAAGGTCGGCGTCCGGGGCGGCCGGATCCGCTGCCGGGCCTTCCCCTTCATCATCATGACCAGCAACGGCGAACGGGACTTCCCCGCCGCCCTGCTGCGCCGCTGCATCCAGCTCAAGCTCGGCCCGCCCGGCGAGAAGCGGCTCGCCACCATGGTCCGCGCCCACCTGGGCGAGGAGGCGGCCGCGCTCGGCGCCGACCTCATCCGGGAGTTCCTCAGCCGCTCCCAGAGCGAGCTCGTCGCCGCCGACCAGCTCCTCAACGCCATCTACCTCACCCACCACGCGGCGCCGCCCACCCGGGAGGACCTCGCCGACCTGCTCATCCAGCGGCTCGACCGTTCGAGGTGAGGGCCCGTGACCGCCGCCGGACCGCCGCCGCCCGGAATCCGTGACCTGACCGCCCTGCTGCGCGCCGCCGGCCTCGACCCCTCCGTCGAGGAGCTGGCCGACGCGCTCTGGCTGGCCGGGCACACCCGGGCGGCCAGAGGCGCGGGGTCCGCCCCGGTGACCGGGACGGGCGCGGCCGGGGGGACCGGGACCCGCGCGGTGGGCGACACCGGCCCCGGGGACCAGGAGACGGACGGTAGGGAAGGGACGGGCGCCGCGGTAGGGACGGACGCGACCACCGGCGCGGGGGTCGGGGCGCCGGACCCGGGGCCGGGGGGTACGGGCCCGCCCGAGGAGGACCGCCTCGACCTGTACGTCCCCGGGCGCGCGGGCCCGTACCGCCCGGGGGAAGCCGGAGCGGAACCGGAACCGGAGGGCGGCACCGGGATCCGGATCCGGGTGCCCACGGCGGCCGCGCTGCCCCGGATCCTGGACATCCAGCGGGCCCTGCGCGCGCTCCAGCGCCGCCGACCGCCCGCGCCCCGGGCCCGCAGCGTGCTGGACGAGCCGGCGACCGCCGAGGCCAGCGCCCGGGCGCTGGGCCTGGCCATCCCCGTGATGCGGCCCGAGACCCGGCGCGAGAGCACGATGCGGCTGGTCCTGGACGCGTCCCCGTCGATGGCCGTCTGGCACGACATGTTCGACGAGCTACGGGCGGTGTGCGAGCGGCTGGGGGCCTTCCGGGACGTCCAGGTGCACTACCTGCACCGACTCGCCGACGGCCGAGCCGCGATCGGAGCCGGAGCGGAACCGGAAGTGCGGATGCGGCCCGCGGACGTCCTGCGCGATCCGACCGGGCGCGGACTGACCATGGTGGTCTCCGACTGCGCCGGGCCGCTGTGGCGCGAGGGCGAGGCGCAGCGCCTGCTGCACCGCTGGGCCCAGTGCACGCCCTGCGTGGTCGTCCAGCCGCTGCCGCAGCGGCTGTGGGGCCGCAGCTGGCTGCCGACCGAGCGGGGCACGCTGGCCCGGCGCGACGGCGGCGAGCCCCACCTGGAGTTCCGCCCCGACCGGCCGCCGCGGCCGGGCCGACCGGTCGGCGGGCTCACCGTGCCCGTGCTGCCGCCCAGCGCCCCCGCGCTCGGGGCCTGGGCCCGGCTGGTGGCCGGGCTGGGCAGCGGGGCCGTACCGGCCGAGGTCGGGCGGGTGCTGGCCGACCATCCCGCGGCGCCCGTACCGCTGCCCCGGGCCGCCCGGCCGCCGCGCGAACTGGTGCGCCGCTTCCGCTCCTCGGCCTCGCCGCGCGCCGTGCAGCTCGCCGTGTACCTCTCGGCGACCCCGCTCGCGCTCCCGGTGATGCGGCTGGTGCAGCGCACGATGCTGCCCGACTCGGAACCGTCCGACCTCGCGGAGGTGCTGCTCAGCGGGCTGCTGCGGCGCAGCGGTCCGACGCCGGGGCAGTGGTACGAGTTCGTGCCCGGGGTGCAGGACGTCCTGCTCGGGCCGCTGGGCCGGGACGAGGCCGCGCTGGTGCTCAAGCACTGCTCGGAGTACGTACTGGCCCACTTCGGGCGGGGGGTGCGCAACTTCCCCGCGCTCGCGGTCTCGCAGCTCACCGGCGCCGCGCCGGCCGGTGCGGCGCCGGTCGGGGCGCCGCAAGGGGCGACGGAAGCGGACACCGGCGCCACGGCGGCGGGGACCGGTCCGGGCACGGGGGGCGGTGTCGGTGTCGGTATCGGGGCCGGGGCCGGGGAGGAGCCGGGGCGGGTGCCGGTCCCGCGGTTGCCGCAGCTGCCGCAGGCCTTCGCCCAGGTCTCCGCCAAGGTCGTGCGCCGCTACCTGCCCGGGCCGCAGGACACCCCGCCCGGCGGCGAGGAACCGCCCCCGGGCGGGGCGGCCCCCGTGCCCGGCCGGGCCTGGGCCGTGCGCACCGCCCGGACGCGGCTCGCCGCCTTCGACCGCGACCGGGACGGCGGCCAGCGCGCCCTGTACGAGGCCGTCGCCGTGCTGCGGCGCGCCGTCACGGCGCCGCCCGGACCCGGGGACCCGGCGGGCGAGGCCGAGTTCGAGCTGGCCGGGGCGCTGCTGCGGCTCTGGGAGGTGCAGCGCGACCTCGACCTGCTGACCGAGGCCGAGCGCACGGCCCGCGCGGTGAGCGCGCTGCCCGGCATGGTCCGGGCCCGCGCGCTGCTCGGCCGGGTGCTCTACGAACGGGCCGTCGCCGCCCTGCCGGGCCCCGGGCCCGAGGCGGCCGAGCTGCTGGCCGCCGCCGAGCGCGAGTTCGCGGCCGTCGGGGCCGTGCCCGAGCTGGAACGGGAGCTGCGCCTGGACTGCGCGATCCGCCGGGCCCGGACCCTGATGCGGCTGTGCGAACTGCACGACGACCCGGCGGCGCTGCGCGAGGCCCTGGGGGCGCTGGAGGTCTTCGCCCGCGCGGAGCGGGAGCTCGGCGGCAAGCCGGACGGGGGGCTCCAACTGGCCCTGGGTCGGGTCCTGCTGGCCCTGGCCGACCGCGAGCCGGACCCGGCCGGGCGGACCCCGCTCGCCGACCGCGCCGCCACCCGGCTGGCGGCGGGCCTGGCTCCGCTGCTGCGCGCCCGCACGGGCCAGGGGGTCGCGGCGGCGCCGCCGGACGGCGCGGACGCGGGGGAGCGCGGCTGGGTACGGGTGGAGCTCGCCCGGGCGCTGCGCTACGTCCCGGAGCGGCTCGACGAGGCGCCCGCGGTGCTGACGGCCGCGCTGGCCGACGCCGCGGGGGAGCCGGAGCTGCGGCTGGCGGCGCTGGTGTGCCTGGCCCGGGTGCACCGGGAGCGGTACGCGCGGGACACCGACCCCGCGGACCTCGACGCGGCGGCCGACGCCTACGGCCGGGCCCGGCGGCTGATCCCCCGGGACGGCGAGGCCTACGGCGAGTTGCTGCCCGAGTGGGGCGACGTACTCCTGGAGCGGGCCCGCACGAGCGACGGGCCGCGGTTCGTCTCGACGGCGGTCCGGGTGCTGCGGGACAGCCGCGCCGCCGTGCCGCAGAACGATCCGCGCGCCCCGCACCGGCTGCACCGGCTCGCGGCGGGCCTACGGCTGCGGCACTCCTACGAGGGCGACCTGGTCGACCTGCGCGAGGCCGAGTACCTGCTGGAGCTGACGGTCCGGCACGCCCGCGGCCCCCTGGAACGGGCGAACGCCTGGCGCGAGCACGGCGACGTGCAGCAGGAGATCCACGCCCAGACCCGGGCCGTCGACCGGCTCGACCGCGCGGCCGACTCCTACCGGCGGGCCTGGCGCGCGGCGATGGAGGCCGACCGCACGGACCGCCAGGAGGCCGCGGTCGAACTGGGCGCCCGCGTACAGATGTTGCGCGGCCAGGTGCTGGAGCGGCTGGCCCGACCGCGGGCCGCGCTGGACGCCTACCGGGGGGCCCTGGAGCTCTGGCAGCGCCTCGAAGGGGCCGGGTCCGGGGCGGTGGGGGCGCCCGGGTCCGCGGCCGCGGCCGGCTCCGGCGGCGGCCCCGACGAGCGGCGCGAGGCGGTGCGCGCCCGGGTGCGCGCGCTGGAGGCGGCACTCTGACGTGCCTCGGGGCGCCCCTCCCGTGACTGTTTCCGCTCCCCGGGCACCGGGAAAGGGGAGTGGACCCATCGAACACACGACGCAACAGGGGGACGGAAAAGCCATGGTGACAAAGCATCAGGAAGTGGTCGCACGCCGGTGTTCGGGACAGCTGCCGGACCTCTCCGGGCTCGATCTGGCCGCGCTGCGGGGCATCGACCACCCGGTGCTGGCGGACGTGGTCGAGGGCATGGTGGAGCGCGTCACCCACCCGGCGGAGATACTGAACGCCTTCGATTCCGGCGTCGACTGATCCGGCCCCGCACCGGCCGGCCGCCGGCCGGTTCGAACCGGCAGAAAACGCCCCCTGGTTGACCACTTTCCGCCGTTAGCCGTACACATCCACCGGGCAGGGATGGACCGTCCGCAGCGGGAGGAACAGTCGAATGAGGCAGACGACCACGCGCGACGCCGTGCTGCCCGCGCACCGCGTCCACGCGCCCTGGCCCTATACCCGGCTCGACGTCCCCGCGCTCCGCGCCGCGGGCCACCGTCCCTACCCCCTCCGCCAGTTCGTCCTCAAGACGCGCAGCCGCTGCAACCTCGCCTGCACCTATTGCTACGTCTACTCCATGGCCGACCAGGGCTGGCGCGCCCAACCCGTGGCGATGCCCGCCGCCACCGCCGCCCGCGCCGCCGACCGGATCGCCGAACACGCCGCCGCCCACGCCCTGACCCGGGTCGACCTCGTCCTGCACGGCGGCGAGCCGCTGCTGACCCCGCCCGCCGGCCTCGCCGCGCCCGTCGAGGCCGTCCGGGCGGCCCTCGCCCGCCGCTCCCCGCGCACCCGGGTCACCGCCACCGTGCAGACCAACGCCACCCTGCTCACCCGGGGCAGGCTCCAGGCGCTCGCGGCCGCCGGGATCCGGATCGGCGTCAGCCTCGACGGGGGGCTCCCGGCGCACAACGCCCGGCGCGTGGACCACGCCGGGCGCCCCGGCTTCGCCGCCGCCGCGCGCGGCCTGCGCCTGCTGGCCCGGCATCCGGAGAGCTACGCCGGCGTGCTGTGCGTGGTGGACGTGGACCAGGACCCGGTGGAGACGTACGCCTCGCTGCTCGCCTTCGCGCCGCCCACCATCGGGCTGCTGTTACCCCTGGCCAACTGGGCCGACCCGCCGCCCCGCGCGGCCCCGGGCGCCACCCCGTACGCCGACTGGCTGACCGCCGTCTTCGAGCGCTGGTGGCACGACGGGGTGCGCCGGACCCGCATCCGGCTCTTCGAGGAGATCATCGCCCTGCTGCTCGGCCTGCCCGCCGCCAACGAATCCCTGGGCCTGGCCCCGGTCACCACCGCCGTCATCGAGACCGACGGCAGCATCGAACAGGCCGACTCCCTCAAGTCCGCCTACGAGGGCGCCGCCGCCACCGGGATGACCCTGGACAGCCACAGCTTCGACGAACTCCTCGACCACCCCGGGCTGGCCGCCCGCCAGCTCGGCCGGGCCGCACTCACCACCGGCTGCCGCTCCTGCGAACTCGTCGAGGTGTGCGGGGGCGGCCACTACCCGCACCGCTACCGGCCCGGCCGGGGCTTCCGCCACCCCTCCGTGTACTGCGAGGACCTCCAGGTGCTCATCCGGCACATCGCGGCAGCCCTGCACCACGCCGCCACCGCCGCCACCGCCGCGCCGCCCGCCACCGCGGCGGCCACCGCCGCCAGCGCGCGCGGCCCCGAGCGGGCCGCCTCGTGACCCGCCCCGCCCCCGGCACCGCGCCCGCCGCCCCCGACCCGCTCCCCGGCTTCTCCGTCACCTCCCACCTCCTGCGCGCCCTCTCCTCCACCGAACCCGGAGCCGAGGGCACCCGGCTCGTCCGCGACATCCGCCGCTCCAAGCGCCTGGTCCTGCTGCGCGGGGTGCTCGACGCCGCCCCCGGCGGAGCCGACGGGGAGAGCGGTCAGCACTGGGCCCTGCTGGAGGAGGCCGAGCGGCACGACCCCGGCGCGGTGCGCGACGTACTGCACTACCCGGCGACCGGGGCGTGGGCCGAGGAGACCCTGCGCCGGCTGCACGCGCCCCACGGGCCCGCCCCCGACCTCGCGCACCTCGGGGCCCTCGCCGCCGCCGCGGCCCTGCGCGCCGGAGTCGACTTCAAGCTCACCCTGCGCCCGCTGCACGGCCGCCTCGTCCTGCCCACCCTCGGCCTGCTGCGCCCCGCCCGCCCCGGGCCCGTCGCGCTCACCGAACGCTCCTGGGACCCGGCCGACCCCGCCGTCCTGGCCCTGCACGGCCTCCCGGGCGGCCGGACGGCCCTGGACGACCTCGACCCGTACCGGGCGCTGGGCCACTCCGCGTCCGTACGCCCCGCCCGCCGGCTCACCCCCAAGGGGCACCGGCGCTGGGACATCCAGTGGACCGGCGCCCTCACCCTCCTGGAGCGCTACGACTCCACCCGGGCCGGCGAGATCGGCGAACTCCTGCGCACGCTGGTCCCGCTGGCCGGCGGGGCCCGTTCCACCGGCGCGACCCTGCCCGCCGCCGCCGGATCCGTCCTGGTCCGCGGCCAGGCCCCGCCCGCGCTCGCCGCCACCCTCGTCCACGAGGTCCAGCACGGGAAGCTGACCGCCCTCGCGGACGTCCTCACGCTGCACACCGCCGACCGCACCCCCTGCTACTGGGCCCCCTGGCGCGCCGACCCCCGCCCGTTGGAGGGACTGCTGCACGGCGCGTACGCCCACCTGGCCCTGGCCGGCTACTGGCAGCGCGCCGCCCTCTACGGCGCCCGCGGGGCCTGGGCCCGGCACGCCCGCTACCGGGCCCAGGTGGCCGCGGTCCTCCCCGTGCTCCAAGGCGCCCGCGAACTCACCGTCACCGGAAGGGAGTTCACCGCCGGCATGGCCGCCGCGGAGGCCGCCATGGACGATCTGCCGCCGCCGGGGGACCAGCAGGCCGTCGCGCGCCGGGCGATCGACCACGACCGTCGCGCCTGGTGCGAGGACCACCCCGAACTCGCCGCATTCGCCGCGTCCTGACGAGGGCTGAGCACCCGTCACCTGCGGTACCTTTTCAACCCCGTCCACCGCCCGGATTCCAGGGAGACGGCCGCATGACCACCGGTAGTCGCCACGACCGCGACACAGCGGCGCAGCCACAGCGCTTCGTCATCAGCTTCGCGGGGTTCAACCGCCCCTGGGCCGTGTGGATCGCCCACCGGCTGGAGGAGCACGGCCACCGCGTCGCCCTCCAGCGCTGGGACCCGCAGAACAGCCCCGGCCTCGAAGAGGCCCTCGACGACCTCGCCCGCGGCGGCGGTCGGGTCCTGGTCGTCCTCAGCGAGCGGTACTTCTCCGCGGGCACCCACACGGACGAGGAGTGGAACACCGCGCTGCGCGCCGTCACCGCGGCCCACCCCGACCGGTTCGCCGCCGTCTGCCTCACCGACGCCCCGCTGCCCAGCGCCGTCGCGGCGCTGGAGAAGACCGACCTGTGGGGCCTGGACGCCTACGAGGCCGAGTACCGGGTGCTGCGCCGGCTGGAGCTGCCCACCGACCGGATCGGCACCGATACCGGCCGCCGCGGCCCCCGCTTCCCCAACGACCCGCCCGAGATCTGGGGCCGCGTCCCGCGCCGCAACCCCCGCTTCACCGGCCGCAACGACGTCATCGGCAGGCTCCGCGCCGCCCTCAGCGAGGCGCCCCCCGGCGCCGCCACCGTCACCCTGCTCGGACTGTCCGGCGTGGGCAAGACGCAGGTCGCCACCGAGTACGCCTACCGCTTCGCCTCCGAGTACGACGTGGTGTGGTGGGTGCCCGCCGAGGACCGGCCCACCCTGCGCGAGCGGCTCGCCGACCTCGCGCCCGCCCTCGGGCTGCCGCGCGGCGCGGGCAGTTACGGCGAGCAGATCCGGGCCGTCCTCGAAGCACTGCGCCGCGGGTCCCCCTTCGGCCGCTGGCTGATGATCTTCGACGGGTGCGACAACCCCGACGACCTGACCGACCTGCTGCCCGGCGGCGCGGGCGACGTCATCATCACCTCGCGCAACCGCGAGTGGGGCAACCGGCACACCAACCTCGTCGAAGTCCCGCTCTACGCCCGCCCCGAGTCCATCACCTTCATCCGCCGCCGCGCCCGCCGCCTCACCGGCGACGAGGCCGACCAGCTCGCCGAGGCGCTGGAGGACTACCCGCTCGCCCTCGACCAGACCGCGGGCTGGCTCGCCGACTCCCCGCTGAGCGTGGGCGATTACCTCGCGCTGCTGCGGCGCAGGCTGGACTCCCGGGAGGCGGTCGCCGTCTCCGACGACTACCCGCTGCCCTTCCCGACCGCGCTCGCCATACTCCTCAACAACGTCCGCGAGAACTTCCCCGACGCCCTGGCCCTGCTGCGGCTGTTCGTGTTCTTCGCGCCGGGCCCGGTCCCGCTGCGCCTGCTCGGCGAGTTCCCCGCGGACGACGTGCCCGAGCAGCTCGCCGGGCTGATCAACGACCAGATCCGGTGGAACGCGGCCCTCAACAAGCTCGTGCAGTTCTCCGTCGTCCGCCTGGAGTACTCCGACCTGCCCGTCGAGGAGGGCGGCGGCGGCCTGGAGACCGTCCAGCTGCACCGGATGGTGCACGGCATCGTCCGCGAGAACCTCTCCGAGGACGAGGCCGAACCGCTCTCCCGCGCCGTCCGCCAGGTCCTGGCCGCGGCCGACCCCGGGCGGCCCTCCGACTCCCGGCTCTGGCCGCGGTACGCCGAGCTCATCCCGCACCTGGAGACCGCCGGGGTGCTCACCAGCACCAACCCGCGGATCCAGGCCTTCCTGCTGCGCTGCCTGCGCTACCTGATCCTGGCCGGGGAGTACCGCAGCTGCCTGCGGCTGTGCGAACAGACCGACCTGGCCTGGCGGTCCATGCTCGGCGAGGACCACGACCGGGTGCGCGAGCTGAGCTACCAGTACGGCGGGGCCCTGCGCAACCTCGGGCTGTTCCGCCGCGCCGAGACCCTCACCAAGGCCGTCGCGGACCGGCTCGTCGAGGAGCGGGGCGACCGCGACCTGGAGACCCTGCGGGCCACCAGCGCCTACGGCGGCGTCCTGCTGTGCATCGCCAAGTTCGAACCGGCCCGCGCCCTCTTCGAGCACTGCCTGACCACCTACCGCGAGCTCCTCGGCGAGGACGACTCCACCACGCTCAACGCCCAGAACAACCTCGCCGCCACCTACCGGCTGCTGGGTCGCTACCAGGAGGCGTACGACCTCGACCTGGAGACCCTGCGGCGGCGCGAGCGGGTGCTGCGCCCGCACCACATCTCCACCCTCTCCTCCGGCATCGCCTGCGCCATGGGCCTGCGGCTGATGGGCCGCTACCGGGAGGCCCAGACCCGCCAGGAACAGGGGGTCAAGCTCAACAACCAGATCCTGGGCGTCAACCACCCGCAGACCCTGCGCGCGGAGCACAACCTCGGCCTGTGCCTGCGTCGCTCGGGGGACATCCCCGGCGCCGGCACCCGGCTGCGGACCGTCTGGGAACGCGCCACCCGGGTCTTCGGCGCCGACTACCCGTGGACCCTGATGGTCGCCTCCGACTACGCCACCTACCTGCGCGAGTACGGGGACATCGAGGAGTCCCGGCGGATCTCCGAGGCGGTGGTCCGGGGCTACCAGTCGCAGCTGGGGCTGGCCCACCCGTACAGCATCGGTACGGTCGGCAACCTGGGGCTGGTGCTACGGGCGCAGGGTGAGCGGGAGGAGGCGCTGAGCCTGTGCGAGCAGGCGCTCGTCGGGATGCGGAACGCGCTCGGGGAGCGGCATCCGTGGACGCTGGGCAGTGCGTTGAACGCGGCGGGGTGTCGCAACATCACCGGGCGGCTGGACGACGCGGTGCGGTTGAGTCGGGACACGTTGCGGACGGCCGAGCGGGTGCTGGGGCCCGATCATCCGATGGCGCTCAGTGCCCAGATCGCGTTGGCGGCCGACCTGCGGGCGCTCCAGCAGATGGACGAGTCCCGCAAGAACGAGGACGACGCCCTCAAGGCCCTGACCCGCACCCTGGGCACCCAACACGTCCACACGGTCTCCGCCCGCCAACGAGTCCGCCCCTACTGGGACTTCGAACCCCAGCCGTAGCGAAACCAGCCTCGCCGGGGGGGGGGGGGGGGGGGGGGGGGGGGGGGGGGAGAGGGGACGGGGGGGGAGGGGGAGGGGGGGGGGGGGCGGGCGGTCGGGGCCAACTCCTCGGCCGCAGCGCCGGTGGTACAGGCGCT
>NZ_JBVHUE010000017.1:36310-54940 GCF_055565515.1 Streptomyces sp. NPDC028419
ACACAAGGTGGCGTGTCCCCTCTCCACCCTCACCACGCTTTTCCGGTTTGTTGGGGGCGGACCCCCAGGATCCCGGCTCCGCCGGGCACCGGGCTCCGCCCGGACCCGCGCCTCAAACGCCGGCGGGGCTGAAAATGCTCCCGGTGAGGCTGAAATGCCCGGGACGGCGGAAGGCCCGGACCCTGTGGTGAGGGCTGGGGCTTCCGGGTACGACATCGATCCCTTCCTCACAGCGGTGCCCGTGAGGGATCTCTAGGCGGGACGGACCGGGTTGTCCGGTCGGTCCAGCCAGGCGCGTTCCCCGGCACTGTCCACGGTGAGCCCGAACCGCTCAAATCCCGGTTGCCGCTGATCCACCCACCATCGGTAGGCGGTTTCCGTCTCGTCCCACAACCGGCGTGGCCCGGACTGGACCACCTCGTACTCCGTCGCTCCCGGCTCGAAGTCGGCCGTCGCCCACGATTGGGCATCCAGGCTGTACGTCCACAGCGTGTAGCTGCCGTCCTCGTACGCCTCGGTGCTCCAGAAAGCGCCAGGTACCCGCAGTCCGATCGCGAACTGTTCCACCCACCCGCCGACGTCGGCGGGGGAGAGCCGGGTGACGGTCCTGGTGCCGTCCGCAGGCCACTCTTGACCGTTGAAGTGGTCCGCATGGTTCGGCCGGTCGGTGCGCTGCTGCCGGAGCCGCATGAAGGCACTGGAGCGGGTGAAGTGCCCGCTGGCCGTCCAGTCCTGGTTCACGGTCAACCGGACGATGGCCTCGCCGCCGTACTCCGTTCCCCACGGCGCGACGATCAGCCCGCCCGTAACCGTCTGCTCCACCCAAGGATGCGGGACCTCACCGACAGCACACGTGGCGATCACTCGGTCGTACGGCGCTTCTCCCGTGTACCCGGCCCTGCCGTCTCCCACGATCACGAGGGGGGACAGCTCCGCGGCGCGAAGGTTCGCCACCGCTCCCCGGGCCACGTCCGGGTCGAACTCGATCGAGACGACGCTCTCGGAGCCCAGCCGGTGTGAGAGGAGCCCAGCGTTCCAGCCGGTCCCCGTACCGATCTCCAGGACCTTGCAGCCGTCCTTGACGTCGAGATCGGCCAGCATGCCGAACACCATGCTCGGCTGGGAATTCGAGCTGCTCGGGGTCCGTCCCAGTCCATCCCCACTGTGTTTCCCGTCGTCCCACTGCGTGGTGAGGGGAATGTTCGAGTACACGGCTCTGAACCAGGCGTCGGGGGCCGTCCGGAGGTCCACCAGGGCGAGCCCTGTTGGGCCCGCCTCTTCTGCGCGCTTGGTCATCAACCCCTACTTCTTCGCGGGGCCGGAGCCGTCGGAGGAGTTACCGCCGCTGCCCGTGTCCGTACCGCCGCCGCCGTGCCCGCGGCCGCTGCTGCCGTCGTCCTGCTGGCTGCCACCCTGACCGGATCCGGTGCCACCACCGTGCTGACCACCCATGATCTTCTCCCTTTCGTTTCGTGCGCTGGACAAGTTGTGTGGGTGGTTGCGCAGCTCCGCGTTCTGCACAGTCACGGCCGACATGTTTCCGACCGCCCACGCGATCTCGCGATCTCTGTCGAGGGTGGCGCAGACCCCGCACCCCGGCACGGGCACCGGTTCGAGCGGACCAGTCCATACCGCTTCCTGCTGCGTTGCCGTCGCCATGCCGCACACCTCCGTGTCGCGTTCCGTGCTCGGGATCGTCTCGCCGCTGGGGAGGCCCGGCCCAGTGTGATCCGTAGTGGCAACCGGCTCGGAAGGCCAAGAATCCCTCGGTCCAGTGGCATCCCTAGTAGCAAGATGGGCGTATGGACATCGGGGAGCTGATCCGGGATCTCCGCAGGGCTCACGGCTGGAGCCAAGGGCGGTTAGCTTCGGAGATCAACAACGCGCACGGCACAACGCTGACCCGGGAGTACGTGAGCAACTGGGAGCGTGCCAAGGTCACGCCCGGCCCGTTCTACCTCGCCGCGCTCTCTGCTGTTCTCGACGTACCCCTAGCTGTTCTTGAAGGTGAAGTGGACCGACGCGAGTTCCTTACCGACATCGCCGGGGCTGCCATAGCACCCGTGATTGCTTCCGACCTGATCAGCGCGGGATTCGCCGCCCGGCTTCGCGGCGGCCCCTCAGCGGACGCGTGGGAAGCCAAACTGACTGCGTACGGCACCGAGTACATGTCGATGGGCGCGGCGGACATCCAGCGTCGGGTTTCCGGCGAACTCGTCACCGTGCAGCAGCAGCTGGAAGACCCCCGGCTGTGGTCGGTGGCCTCCCGACTGATGACCCTGTACGCCAAGACGTTCCCAGGGTCGGACGGCTCAAAGGCTGTCCACTGGTACCGAATGGCAGCGAGGGCAGCCGACGAGTCCGGAGACGCCGACGCACGTGTGTGGGTACGAGGACGTGCAGCCATCGCGCTGGGCTACGAAGGCGCATCGCTGGGAGTCGCTGACGCGCTGGCGGACCAAGCCCTGGCGATCTCGGAGCGGCCTTCCCTCGGGCTCCTGAACGCCGTCATGGGCAAGGCCCATGCCGCGGCGCTTCGCGGTGACAGAGCCACAGCCCTCAAGCTCGCCGACAACGGACGCCGGATCTTCGACAAGGCAGGATCGTACGAACAGACCAGTGACTACGCCGTGCCGTGGTGGCGGATGAACGTCTTCCTGTCACTCCTCCTGGCCCGTCTGGGCGACGAACAAGGAGCCGTACAGGCGCAGGAAGCGGCGCGCCGCGAACTCCCCGCAGAACTACCCAGGTTCGCGACCCACCTTGATATGCACAGGGGTCTGATGCTCGCCCGGTCCGGCGACGTATCGGGCGGAACTGCCTACGCGCGGAGCGCGCTGGAAGCGCTACCGCCGGAGAAGCATTCCCTCACGCTGAGACTGCTCATGTCTGAGATCGAAGAGTCCTGACGATTCACCAGCCCTTCCGGAGGCCAGCCACCCAGTGAAGCGAGCGGAAATGGAAGCGGGTGAACCGCGCGCTGATCGTTCAGGTTGTCCCGCGTCTGGGCGATGAACTTGTCCAGCTTGCGATGCCAGAAGGACGGCGCCGTGGGGGTCTATGCCGATTGGAAGATCGATTACAGCCCCACCGATCACCTGCTGAGCACGATCTAAGGCCGCTGGGTGGCAGCCGCGTTCAGCGGTGGCGGGGCATGGAAGGTGCCGTCGCGGAGCATCGCGAAGAGGACATCGGCCCGGTGCCGGGCGAGGCGGAGCCCCTTGGTGGGTTGTGCTGGCTGTAGTCATCCAACGACGTACGTCATGCGGTACGAGCGGACCCGAACTCCGTTCCGGGCTCGGTGCAGTCGATACAGCGCGTGGACCCCCAGGTGGATCGGACCGAAGATGCTCATCTCGTAGGAGCGGCTCATTCGGATCGGGTTTCACTTCGCCGCGGGGCCCGGTGAGGCCGGGTGTGCCCCGGCGAGGCCGGGTGTGCCCCGGCGAGGCTGAAGATACCCCCCGGGGAGGCTGGGAGTGGGACGACGGAAGGCCCGGCCCCTTTCGGGGACGGGCCTTCCGGTTCAGCTCAGCGCGGCGACTAGGCCTCGAAGACCTCGTTCATCAGCAGCTGCTGCTCCGCCTGGTGGCGCTTGGCGGAGCCGACGGCCGGGGAAGAGCCGTGCGGACGCGAGATGCGCCGCAGACGCTCGCCCGCCGGAACCTCGGCGCCGACGGCCAGGTCCAGGTGGTCGATCAGGTTCAGCGCGATGAACGGCCACGCACCCTGGTTCGCCGGCTCCTCCTGGGCCCAGATGTACTTCGCCGCGTTCGGGAACTTGGCGATCTCGGCCTGGAGCTCCGCACCCGGCAGCGGGTAGAGCCGCTCGATGCGGATGATCGCGGTGTCCGTGATGCCGCGCTTCTCCCGCTCGGCCTCGAGGTCGTAGTAGACCTTGCCCGCGCAGAAGACGACCTTGCGGACCGCGTTCGGGTCCACGGTGGAGTCGCCGATGACCGGGCGGAACCCGCCGGTGGTGAACTCCTCCGCCTTCGACGCCGCGGCCTTCAGGCGCAGCATCGACTTCGGGGTGAAGACGATGAGCGGCTTGTGGTGCGGGTTGTGGACCTGCCAGCGCAGCAGGTGGAAGTAGTTCGACGGGAGCGTGGGCATGGCCACCGTCATGTTGTCCTGCGCGCACATCTGGAGGAAGCGCTCGGGACGCGCGGACGAGTGGTCCGGGCCCTGGCCCTCGTAGCCGTGCGGGAGGAGCAGCGTGACGCCGGAGGTCTGGCCCCACTTCTGTTCCGCGGAGGAGATGAACTCGTCGACGACGGTCTGCGCGCCGTTGACGAAGTCACCGAACTGGGCCTCCCAGAGGACCAGCGCGTCCGGACGGGCCAGCGAGTAGCCGTACTCGAAGCCCATGGCCGCGTACTCGGAGAGCAGCGAGTCGTAGACGTTGTAGCGGGCCTGCTCGTCCGACAGGTACAGGAGGGGGGTGTAGTCCTCGCCCGTCTCCCGGTCGATGAGGACCGCGTGCCGCTGACCGAAGGTGCCGCGGCGGGAGTCCTGGCCGGACAGCCGGACCGGGGTGCCCTCCATCAGCAGCGAACCGAAGGCCAGGGTCTCGCCCATGCCCCAGTCGATGGTGCCCTCGTCGATCATCGCCGCGCGGCGCTGCAGCTGCGGCAGCAGACGCGGGTGGACGGTGACGCCCTCGGGGATGGTGACCTGCGACTCGGCGATCCGCTTGACGACGTCCTGGGAGATCGCCGTGTTCACGGTGACCGGGAACTCCTGCGCGACCTGGACGGGCGCGACCGGGGCGACCGCGGGCTGCGTGGCGGCCTCGCGGACCTCCGCGAAGACCTTCTCCAGCTGGCCCTGGAAGTCCTGGAGCGCCTGCTCGGCCTCTTCCAGGGTGATGTCGCCACGACCGATGAGGGACTCGGTGTAGAGCTTGCGCACCGAGCGCTTCTTGTCGATCAGGTCGTACATCAGCGGCTGCGTGAAGGCCGGGTTGTCGGACTCGTTGTGGCCGCGGCGGCGGTAGCAGATGAGGTCGATGACCACGTCCTTGTTGAACGCCTGACGGAACTCGAAGGCCAGGCGTCCGATGCGGACCACGGCCTCCGGGTCGTCGCCGTTCACGTGGAAGATCGGCGCCTCGATCATGCGGGCCACGTCGGTCGCGTACATCGACGAGCGCGAGGACTCCGGGGCGGCGGTGAAGCCGACCTGGTTGTTGATCACGACGTGGACGGTGCCGCCGGTGCGGTAACCGCGCAGCTGCGACATGTTCAGCGTCTCGGCGACGACGCCCTGGCCCGCGAAGGCCGCGTCGCCGTGCAGGGCGACGGGCAGGACGGTGAAGTCCGTGCCGCCCTTGTTGATGATGTCCTGCTTGGCGCGGACGACGCCCTCCAGGACCGGGTCCACCGCCTCCAGGTGCGAGGGGTTGGCGACGAGCGAGACCTTGATCTGCTCGCCGTCCAGGCCGGTGAAGGTGCCGTTGGCGCCCAAGTGGTACTTGACGTCGCCGGAGCCGTGCATGGACTTCGGGTCGAGGTTGCCCTCGAACTCGCGGAAGATCTGCGCGTACGACTTGCCCACGATGTTCGCGAGGACGTTCAGGCGGCCGCGGTGGGCCATGCCGATCGCGACCTCTTCGAGGCGGGCCTCGGCGGCCGAGTCGATGACGGCGTCGAGCAGCGGGATGACCGACTCGCCGCCCTCCAGGGAGAAGCGCTTCTGGCCGACGTACTTCGTCTGCAGGAAGGTCTCGAAGGCCTCGGCGGCGTTCAGGCGGCGCAGGATGCGCAGCTGCTCCTCGCGCTCCGGCTTGGTGTGCGGGCGCTCGATGCGGTCCTGGATCCAGCGGCGCTGCTTCGGGTCCTGGATGTGCATGAACTCGACGCCGGTGGTGCGGCAGTACGAGTCGCGCAGCACGCCGAGGATGTCGCGGAGCTTCATCATCGACTTGCCGGAGAAGCCGCCGACCGCGAACTCGCGCTCCAGGTCCCACAGGGTGAGGCCGTGCTCGGTGATGTCGAGGTCGGGGTGCTTGCGCTGCTTGTACTCCAGCGGGTCGGTGTCGGCCATGACGTGGCCGCGGACCCGGTAGGAGTGGATCAGCTCGAAGACGCGGGCGGCCTTCGTGACGTCGTCGTCGTGCGAGGCGTCGATGTCCCGGAGCCAGCGGACCGGCTCGTAGGGGATGCGCAGCGCCTCGAAGACGTCGTCGTAGAAGCCGCTCTCGCCGAGCAGCATGTTCGCGACGACGCGCAGGAACTCGCCGGAGGCCGCGCCCTGGATGACCCGGTGGTCGTAGGTCGAGGTCAGGGTCATGACCTTGGAGATGCCCAGCTTGTTCAGGGTGTCCTGCGAGGTGCCCTGGAACTCGGCGGGGTAGTCCATCGAGCCGACGCCCATGATGACCGACTGTCCGGGCATCAGGCGGGGCACGGAGTGGACGGTGCCCAGGCCACCGGGGTTGGTCAGCGAGACGGTGACGCCGGTGAAGTCGTCCATCGTCAGCTTGCCGACGCGGGCCCGGCGGACGATGTCCTCGTAGGCCTGCCAGAACTCGAAGAAGTTGAGGGTCTCGGCCTTCTTGATGCCGGCGACGACGAGCTGGCGGTCGCCGTTCGGCTTCACCAGGTCGATCGCGAGGCCGAAGTTCACGTGCTCCGGCTTGACCAGGGTCGGCTTGCCGTCCTTCTCCGCGAAGGAGTAGTTCATGGACGGCATGGCCTTGAGGGCCTGCACCATCGCGTAGCCGATGAGGTGGGTGAAGGAGATCTTCCCGCCCCGGGCGCGCTTGAGGTGGTTGTTGATGACGATGCGGTTGTCGAACAGCAGCTTCACCGGGACGGCGCGGACGGACGTGGCCGTCGGCACCTCCAGCGAGGCGTTCATGTTCTTGACCACCGCCGCGGCGGGGCCGCGGAGCGTCACCAGCTCGGGGCCCGCGGGGGCCTCGGTGGCGGGCGCGGCCTTGGCGGCGGCGGGAGCGGAGGGGGCGGCGGCGGCCGGAGCCGGTGCCTGAGCGGAGGGCGCGGCCGGTGCGGCGGCCTGGGCCTGGGAGGTGACAGTCACAGCAGGGGCACCAGAGGGGGTGGCAGGAGCAGGGGCAGGAGCTGGCACGGGCGTGGGCGCGGCGGCAGAGGTCGGCGCGACGTGCGCCGCCCCCGTGGCGGCGTCGGCGGCCTGCGGGGCCACGGCGGCGGGGGCGGCCTGTGCGGAGGCGCCGTCCGTCGTCGGGGACTTCTGGGGCTCTTCCGACTTGGCCGCGGCGGCTACGCCACCCGGCTTGTAGTCGGCGAAGAAGTCCCACCAGGCCCGGTCTACCGAATTCGGGTCCTGGAGGTACTGCTGATAGATCTCGTCGACGAGCCACTCATTCGCGCCGAAGCCTGAGGCAGGGGTCTTCCCGCTCTCTGCTGATTCGGTCGTGGTGCTCGAGTTACTGGGGGACTGTGGCGACACGGCGGCAACCGCCCTCTTCCGCTTCACAAGGTATGGACAGCGGGAATAAAGGCTACGCCTCCCCGGCGGTCAGATGCAGACCGGGCGGGACTTCCGTCGTGCAGGTCACATCGAACGGCGGGTTTCGCCGGTTGGAATGGCGGGAAACAAGCGTGGTTCGGGTAGGGGTCACCGTGGTTGCGGCCCCCTGGCTTCGCACCCCTGACGGACCCCGGGCCGATGTGGCCGAGATCATGTCCTTCCCACTCGAACCCTACGTCAACACGCGACCTACGAGCTGCCCGGAAGTGTGACAAGGATCCGGCAACCGCGAGGAGATTCGGCCACGCCGATGTGGCCTCCGTGCAGGCCGACGGCCCAGCGGGCGATCGCCAGGCCGAGTCCCGTGCCGCCGTCACCGCCCCGGGCGCTGCCCCGGTTGAAGCGCTCGAAGACCCGCAGCCGCTCCGACTCCGGAATGCCCGGGCCCTCGTCCATCACCTCCAGGGCCAGGCTCCCCGGCCCCTCCGCGGACCGTGCCCGGACCGTGACCCGGCCGTGCGGCGGGCTGTGCTTGACCGCGTTGTCGATCAGGTTCGCCACGACCTGGTGGAGCCGCTCGGCGTCCGCGTGGGCCGCCAGGTCGGGCGGGAAGACGTCCAGGTGCAGGTGGACGTCGTTGCGGGTGTGCCCGCCGGAGCCGGTGCTCAGCCCCGGCCGCCCGGCCGCGGCCAGGCCCGATTCCTTCAGGACGCCCGACAGGTACGGCCAGACCTCGAAGCTGCGGGCCTTGAGCGGGACCACCCCGTTGTCCACCCGGGACAGGTCCAGCAGGGTCTCCACGAGCCGCCCGAGCCGCTCCGTCTGCTTGAGCGCCGTGCGCATCGTCTCGGGGTCCGCGGCCGAGACCCCGTCCACCACGTTCTCCAGCACCGCGCGCAGGGCCGCGATGGGGGTCCGCAGCTCGTGCGAGACGTTCGCGACGAGCTCCTTGCGGTGGCGGTCCACCGCCTCCAGGTCGTCGGCCATCAGGTTGATCGTCGCGGCGAGGTCGCCCAGCTCGTCGCGCCGGCCGGAGCCGCGCACCCGGCGGGTGAAGTCGCCGTGGGAGATCGCCTTGGCCACGGTGGTCATCTCGTCCAGCGGCGCGGTCAGGCTGTGCGCCACGAACTGGGTGATCAGCATCGAGGCGATCACCGAGAAGACCGTGATGAAGCGGACTTCGGTCGCCGTGCGCATGGCCACCATCAGCAGGCCCGTGGTGATGAAGACCGAGACCACCACCAGGGTGCCCAGCTTGGTCTTGATCGAGAACGGCGAGTACGGCCGCAGCCCGGGCCCGGGCAGCCGCCCGCTCACGGCTGCGCCGGGGTCTCCAGGGCGTACCCGACGCCGTGGACCGTACGGATCCGCTCGGCGCCGATCTTGCGGCGCAGGGCCTTGATGTGGCTGTCGACCGTGCGGGTCCCGGAGGCGTCCGCCCAGTCCCAGACCTCCGCCAGCAGCTGTTCCCGCGAGAGCACCGCGCGGGGGGTGCCCGCGAGGCAGACCAGCAGGTCGAACTCGGTCGGAGTCAGGTGCACGTCCTCCGCCTGGACCCGGACCCTGCGCTGCGCGTGGTCGATCTCCAGGTCGCCGAGGCGCAGCGTGGAGCCGCGCGGGGCGTGGGCGGCGATCGTCGCCCGCTCCACGCGGCGCAGCAGGACGTGCGCCCGGGCGGCCAGCTCGCGCATCGAGAACGGCTTGGTCATGTAGTCGTCGGCGCCGACCCCGAGGCCGACCAGCAGGTCCGTCTCGTCGTCGCGCGCGGTGAGCATCAGGACCGGTACCGGCCGCTGGGCCTGGACCCGCCGGCAGACCTCCAGCCCGTCGAAGCCGGGCAGCATCACGTCGAGCACGAGCAGTTCCGGCAGCCAGCTCTCCGCGGCCGCGACGGCGGAGGGCCCGTCCGCCGCGGTCTGCACCTGGAACCCCTCGGCGCGCAGCCGGGCCGCGATGGCCTCGGCGATCGTGCGGTCGTCCTCGACGACGAGCACCCGCCGCTGTGCGCCGGGGGTGGCGGGCGACGCCGCGGCCCCGTTGTGGGTGGTGTGTGTCTGATCCATGTCCCGCCCCGGATAGTCCGACGGGGGATCCGTGAAGATCCCGCGTGTTGGGGTGCAGCGTAGAGGAGGCGCAGGGCCTCGGCTACGAGGGGTTCAGGGCGAGGTGGACGACGTCCGGGACACCTCGGGCAACCGGCACCTCTTCCGTCCGTACCGAGCTGAATCCGGCATTCCGCAAGGCTTGCTCGAACAGTGCGGACGGTTGTGCGGACCATACGGCGAGCACCCCGCCCGGGGTCAACCGGGCCCGGCAGGCCGTCAGTCCGGCCGGGGAGTAGAGCCCGCGGTTGTCCTCGGTCACGGTCCAGTCGGGGCCGTTGTCGATGTCCAGGCAGAGGGCGTCGTAGGGCCCGGAGGCGGGATCGAGCAGGTGTGCGATCAGATCCGCCCGGACGATCTCGACGCGCGGGTCCGCCAGGGCCGGGCCCGAGACCGCGCCGAGGGGCCCGCCGCGGTGCCAGTCGATGACCGCCTCCTCGCGCTCGACCACGCTGATCCGCCCCCAGTCGTCCCGGGCCGCGGCGTGGGCCAGCGAGAAGCCGACCCCGAGTCCGCCGATGAGCAGGGCCGGGCGCGACGCCGCCGGGGCCGCGTCGCCGGTCGCCCCGGGGGAGCGGGTCAGGGCGAGCCGGGCGGCGTCGACGAGCAGGCGCTCGGAGCGCCCGTCGGAGGTGTCCATGAGGAAGCAGCCGTTGGCGATGATCTCGTACGTCCCGCCGCGGCGGCGCAGCACGACCTCGCCGTACGGGCCCTGGCGGCGGTCGATCGTGACGGGGGTGGCGGGGCTGGCGGGGGAGACGAAGGCTGACACGGGCGGATCCTCTCCGTGACCGGGCGGTCACTCGACCCCACAACGAAGCCCCGCCGGCGGGGGTTCCACCGGCGGGGCATGGTGCGTCAGGTCCGTCAGGTCCGGCGCCCCGGAAGACGCCCCTCCGCCCCGGCCCGTCCGAAGGTCACGTCCACCAGCGCCGCGTCGGCCGCGCCGTAGCCCGCTCCGCGATCTCCGGGAGTACGGCGGCCCGCTCCAGGTTGACGCACACCAGCGTGGGCACACCGCGCTCGCGGGCGAACCACCCGCCGGCCGCGGCACCGACCTCACAGGGCGATACGGCTAGCCCCGCTGCCCCGGGTCGAAGGGCGGGAGGGCGTCCAGGACCTTCCGCAAGGAAGGCGGGATCGCGCCGTCGGCCGCGAGCACCTCGTGGCCGTCGTGGGTGAAGGCGTAGGTGAAGCCGTCGTACACCGTCCCCCCGCCCGTGGCCGCCGGCGGCGGGTGGGCGAAGTCGACCTGCCGGACGGCGGCGCGCAGCCCGTCGAGGCGGGCGGCCGTCAGCTTCCCCGCGCCCACCGGCTTCGCCGAGCCGTCCAGGAGGGTCCACGACCCGTCGTCCAGGACGTCCAGGGTGCTCTTGTGCCCGGCGAAGCCGCCGCTGCGGGTGACGCGCAGCAGCTGCTGCCGGGCGTTGCTCGGGGTGACATGGCCGGTGGGCGTGCCGGGGGCGGTCGGTGTCGCGGTGCCGGCGCTGCCGGAGCCGGTGGTGCCCGGGGCGGCGATGGGAGTGGGGACGCCGGATCCCGGCCCGGGGGCGGGTCCGGCCGGTCCGGTGGACGTGCAGCCGCCGAGGGCGAGCACGAGGACGACGGTCAGCGCGCCGACGGCCGACACGGCCGCCGTTCGGTACGTTCGCACACCCCACCTCCGTGAGGACTCGGGTCGCCCCCGAGTATGGAGGTACCGCGCCCGCACGTCACCCGGAGGCACACCATCAGCCGCAACACCGCCCGGTTCCGGCCGTGGCCCGGAGCGTGGCGCTGGCTGCCCCCGCTGCTCGCGCTCGCCCTCGGCCTGTGGGAGCTGCCGCGCGGCGGCTCCATGTGGCGCGACGAGTCGGTGACGTACCAGGTCGCCCACCGGAGCCTCGGGCAGCTCACGGGCCTGCTCGGGCAGGTCGACGCCGTCCACGGCGTGTACTACCTGCTGATGCACGGCGTCTTCGCGCTGTGGGACGGCGGGCCCTGGGCGCTGCGGCTGCCCTCCGTCGCCGCCACCGTGCTCGCCGCCGCCGGCGTCGCGGCGCTCGCGCACCGGCTGGTCGGGGAGCGGGCCGCGCTGCTCGCCGGAGCGGCCTACGCGGTGGCGCCCCCGGTGCAGATGTACGCCCAGGAGGGCCGCTCGTACGCGCTGGTCGCGGCCGCCGTGATCTGGGCGACGTACTTCCTGGTGCGCGAGCGTTGGGCCGCCTACGCCGTGGTGCTCGCGCTCGGCTGCTGGCTGCACGAGTTCGCCGTACTGGCCCTGCTCGCGCACGGCTTCGTGGCGTGGCGCTCGCGGGCCTGGCGGTGGAGCGTCGCGGCCGTCGCGCTCTCGCTCGCCCCGCTGGTGCTGCTGAGCGCGGGGCAGGCGCAGCAGCAGCTCGGCTGGCTCGGCCGCCCGAAGCCGGCCGACTGGGCGGCGTACGCCGTGGTCGCGGGCGCGGCGCTGCTGCTCGCGCGGGGGATCCCGGACCGCGCGCTCGTGCGGGTCGCGCTGCCCCTGACGCTCCTGCCGCCCGGACTGCTGCTCGTCGTCTCGCTGGTGCACCCGCTGTACGTCGACCGGTACGTGCTCTACGCCCTCGCCGGCCTCGCCCTGCTCGCGGGGGCGCGGCTGGCGGCGGGGGGCTGGGTCGCCTGGGTGGTGGCGGCCGCGCTGCTGGTGCCGTTCGGCTTCTGGTCGGCGTGGCTGCGCACGCCCGAGAGCCGCAAGGACGACGTCCTCGCCGTCGCGGCGGCCGTCCGGGCCGAGGCCCGGCCGGGGGACGCGGTGCTCTTCATGCCGGCGCGGCGGCGCGAATGGCTGCTGTCCTCGCCCGGGGTGTACGGGCCGCTGGACGACGTGGCCCTCGACCGCTCCCCGGCGACCTCGCGCACCCTGTGGGGCACCGAGCTGCCGGCGGAGCGGCTGCGGGCCCGGCTGCTCGCCGCCCCCCGGGTCCTCGCGGTCCTCGACCCGGTGGGCGAACCGGTGGACCCGTACCCGCGGGAGGCGGTGAAGCGGCAGGCCCTGACCGCGCACTTCGACCTCTGCCGGATCGTCCCCGTCCACGGCGCCCGCCTGGCCGTCTTCGCCCGCCCGGGCGGCTGTTCGTAGCCGGCTCGGGATCCGGTTGGGCAGGATGGGGGGACCCCGCGTGCCCAGGAGGCTTGAAGTGACGGTCGGTTCCACGGTCGGTTCCCCCTTCGATCACCCGCTGATCGGCGTGCGCCGACTCGCCGAACTCCTCGGGGAGGACGGCCTCGTCGTGGTGGACGCCTCCGTCGGGGCCCACCGCGGGGCGTCCCGGCGGATCGCCGGGGCGCGGCCCTTCGACCTCGACGGCGCCTTCTGCGACCACACCGCCCCCGCGCCGCACGCCATGCCGGGCCCCGAGGCCTTCGCCGGGGCCGTCCGGGCCCTCGGGATCGACGACACCAGCGCCGTGGTGGTCTACGACGGCGCGGGGATCTACTCCAGCGCCCGCGCCTGGTGGATGCTGCGGGCGATGGGCTTCGACCGGGCCGCGGTGCTCGACGGTGGACTGCCCGCCTGGGAGGCGGCGGGGCTGCCGGTCGAGGAGGTGCCCGCCGGGTACGACGGGCCCCGGGGGAACTTCACCGCGCGGCCGCGGCCCGGGCTGATCGTGGACAGCGCCGCCGTCACCGCGGCCCTCGCGGATCCGGCGGGCTCGGCGGTCCTGGACGCCCGTACGCGCGAACGCTTCGCCGGGACGGCCCCCGAACCCCGGGCCGGGCTGCGCGGCGGGCACATGCCGGGTGCGCTCAACCTGCCGTTCGGGGAGCTCCAGCGGGGCGGTGCGATGTTGCCGGAGGCGGAGCTGCGGGAGGTCCTGCGGGGGGTGGCGGGGGATCGGGAGCGGCTGTACGTCAGCTGTGGTTCGGGGGTCACGGCCTGTGTGCTCGCGCTGGGGGCGGTGTTGGCGGGGTACGTGGATCCGGCGGTGTACGACGGCTCCTGGAGCGAGTGGGGCGCCCCCGGCCCCCTCCCGGTAACCACCGGCCCCTGACCGCGCCGGTGCCTCCAAGCCGGTTCGGGCCGATTCCGGCTCGCCCGGCGCTGCCTTCATGGCGGGCCGGGCCGATTCCGGCTGGTCCGGGGCTGCCTTCATGCTGGGCCGGGCCAATTCCGGCTGGTCCGGGGCTGCCTTTATGGCGGGCCGGGCCGATTCCGGCTGGTCCGGGGCTGCCTTCATGCTGGGCCGGGCCGATTCCGGCTTGTCCGGGGCTGCCTTCATGGCGGGCCGGGCCGATTCCGGCTCGTCCGGTGCCGTCTTCATGCTGGGCCGGGCCAACTTCGGTTCGCCCGGCGCTGCCTGAGGGCCAGGCCCACTCCGCCTTGTCTGTCGCTTGAAGGCCGGCCCAATTTCAGCCCGTCCGGCGTTTGAGGACCCGCCGGAGGCGGCCGGGGGCGAGAGGGTCGGAGGGTCCCGGACACCTCGGACGTTCCCTCGCACGGGGGCGGGTTACCGGCCGTGTCGGCGCGGCCTGCCTCCGGCGGGTCCTCAAACGCCGGACGGGCTGGGTGTGGCTGGGCTGGGCCTGGAGGGTTGGGGCTGGGGAAGGGGGAGTTGGGCCGTCCGGTGGTTGGGGACGTACCGGCGGCGGGGGTGGTGCTAGCACTACCTGGGGACGGGTAGCAGCGTCATCGATCGGGCGGGCCCGGGTCGTGAGACTGGTGGCATGACTTCACGCCGCGCCCTCACCCTGCCGGTCACGGCCCTCGCCGCCCTCACCGCCGGCCTGCTCGTCACCGGCTGCACCCCCGACCTCCTCGCCGGCGGGGACCAGAAGACGACGAAGACCGCGGCCGCCGACGCCACCGTCGCCGAGGCCGTCACCTCGGTGGAGATCAAGAACGCGCGCAGGGGCTCCATCGAGGTGGTCCCCGGCACCGGCCCCGGCGTCGCCGTCCACCGCACGGTCCACTACCGCGGCGACACCGCGCCGCGCCCCGACCAGCGGGTCTCCGCCGGCGCCCTCACCTTCACCGACGACTGCGGCGACGGCACCTCCTGCTACGTCGACTACCGGCTGGAGGTGCCGGCCGCGGCCAAGGTGAAGCTCGGCACGAGCAGCGGCTCCATCAAGGTGACGGGCGTGGCGGAGGCCGAACTGGAGGCGAGCTCCGGCTCCGTACGGGCCGACCGGATCGCCGGGGCGCTCCGCGTCTCGACCTCCTCCGGCGACATCACCGGCAGCGCACTGGGCGGTCCGGGCGCCGAGGTGAGCTCCAGCTCCGGCGACGCCCACCTCGACTTCACGCGGGCGCCCTCCTCGGTGACGGCGCAGGCCAGTTCGGGGAACGTGACCCTGCGCGTGCCCGGCGGCCCCTACCGGGTCGGCGTGAGCACCTCCTCCGGCGACCGCGAGGTGAGCGTCCCGACGGACGGAGCGGCCGCGGCGCGCCTGACCGTGACGACCAGCTCGGGCGACGTGAAGATCACGGCCTAGGCGAGGCAGAACTCGTTGCCCTCGATGTCCTGCATCGTGATGCAGGACTCGTTGACGCCATCGGCGCGCTGCGTCAGCACGTGCTTCGCGCCGAGCGCGGTCAGCCGTGCGCATTCGGCCTCGAGCGTGGCCAGGCGCTCCTCACCCACGAGCCCGACGCCGGCCCGCACATCGAGATGCACCCGGTTCTTGACGACCTTGTCTTCGGGAACTCGCTGGAAGAGCAAGCGCGGGGCCACGCCCGAAGGATCGGTGCACGCGAAGTAGACCGCGTCCTCGGGCGGAAGCGAGCGGAAGCACTCCTCCCACGTGGCGAAGCCCTCCGGGACCGGCGGCATGACGTACCCCAGCACCTCGCACCAGAAGGCGGCGAGGCGCACGGGCTCCGCGCAGTCGAAGGTCACTTGGAACTGCTTGATCGTTGACATCGGCGCACGATAACAGGGGCCCCACCCCGCTCATCTCCCCAGGTCAGCAGAGCCACGGGAGGTTCCCTAGGACAGCCACACCAGCAGCGCGTCGCCATCCGCCGCCGCGGCGCGGAAGAAGGGCAGCAGCTCTTCGTAGCGGGCCACGACGCCCTCCAGGGACGCCCCGCCCTCCCAGGCGTGCACCGGGTAGACGTCGGCCCGGGCCAGGTCGGCCGGGCCGACGCCGCCCACCAGCCGCTCGCTGCCCGTCGCCGCCATGGCCGCGGCGGCGGTCCGCACCTGCCCGGGCGTCAGGCAGCGCGGCGGCCCGTAGCTCCACGCCGCCCCCGCCCCGTCGCCCTCCGCCCCGCTCCAGGGGAGCGCCTCCTCGCCGTGCGCGATGTCGACGGGGAAACCGATGCGCCGGGTCAGGAACCCGAGGGCGTCCCAGGCCGTACCGGCACTGCACCAGCGCTCCCCGCCCGTCCCGCCCACCACGCACGCCTCGACCCAGCCCGGATCGCGCCGGGCGCGCTCCAGCTCGTCGACGGTCAGCCGGACGTAGCTCCCGAGGATGCTCATGCGCGAAGGGTAGGACCCACCACTGACAACGGCCCCGGGTCCGCGGCGGGCCGGGAAGGGCCGGGGGCGTTCGCCCCGGGCGAACGGGGGTTGGGGAACATCGGGCGGCGCACAAGCATTGAGTCGGCATAGCTCAACTTCGCTGCCGGAGGGAAAATCATGGCTTCGACGTCCGTAACGCTCACTCTGCCCGTGCTGCCGCTTGACGACGAGGTCGTGCTGCCGGGGATGGTCGTCCCGCTGGACCTGTCCGACTCGGAGGTGCGCGGTGCCGTCGAAGCGGCCCAGGCAGCCGCCGGGACCGGGAAGCCCCGGGTGTTGCTCGTACCGCGGGTCGACGGGAAGTACGCCGGGACCGGCGTGCTGGGCACGGTCGAGCAGGTGGGACGGCTGTCCGACGGGGATCCAGGGGCCCTGATCCGGGGCCGGGGCCGGGTCCGGATCGGGGCCGGCACCACCGGACCCGGGGCCGCCCTGTGGGTGGAGGGGGAGACCGTCGACGAGCAGGTGCCGGAGCCGCTGCCCGGAGCCGTCGCCGAGCTGGTCAAGGAGTACAAGGCGCTCGCCACCAGCTGGCTCAAGAAGCGCGGCGCCTGGCAGGTCGTCGACCGGGTGCAGCAGATCGAGGGCGTCTCGGCCCTCGCCGACAACTCCGGCTACTCGCCGTTCCTGACCCTGGACCAGAAGCTCCAGCTGCTGGAGACGGCCGACGCCGTCGCCCGCCTGCGGCTGGCCGTCACGATGCTCAGCGACCACCTCGCCGAGCAGGACGTGGCCGAGTCCATCGCCAAGGACGTGCAGGAAGGCGTCGACAAGCAGCAGCGCGAGTTCCTGCTGCGCCGTCAGCTCGATGCCGTGCGCAAGGAACTGCGCGAGCTGAACGGCGAGAAGGAGGGGGAGGAGTCCGACGACTACCGCGTCCGCGTCGAGGAGGCGGACCTGCCCGAGAACGTCCGCGCGGCGGCCCTCAAGGAGGTCGAGAAGCTGGAGCGGGCGAGCGACCAGTCGCCCGAGGGCTCCTGGATCCGCACCTGGCTGGACACCGTGCTGGAACTGCCCTGGAACGAGCGGACCGAGGACGCGTACGACATCCAGGGCGCCCGCGCGATCCTCGACGCCGAGCACGCCGGGCTGAGCGACGTGAAGGACCGCATCACGGAGTACCTGGCCGTGCGCAAGCGCCGCTCCGAGCGCGGGATGGGCGTCGTCGGCGGCCGTCGCGGCGGGGCCGTGCTGGCCCTGGTCGGGCCGCCCGGGGTCGGCAAGACCTCGCTCGGCGAGTCCGTGGCGCACGCCATGGGGCGCAAGTTCGTCCGGGTCGCGCTGGGCGGCGTACGGGACGAGGCCGAGGTCCGCGGACACCGGCGGACGTACGTCGGCGCGCTGCCCGGCCGGATCGTGCGGGCCATCAAGGAGGCCGGGTCGATGAACCCGGTGGTGCTCCTGGACGAGATCGACAAGGTGGGCTCCGACTACCGGGGCGACCCGGCGGCGGCGCTGCTGGAGGTCTTGGACCCGGCCCAGAACCACACCTTCCGGGACCACTACCTGGAGGTCGAACTGGACCTCAGCGACGTGGTGTTCCTGGCCACCGCCAATGTGCTGGAGGCGATCCCGGAGGCGCTGGCGGACCGCATGGAGCTGGTCCGGCTGGACGGTTACACCGAGGACGAGAAGGTCGTCATCGCCCGGGACCACCTGCTGCCCCGGCAGCTGGAGCGGGCCGGACTGGCGGACGAGGAGGTCACCCTCGGCGAGGACGCGCTGCGCAAGCTGGCGGGCGAGTACACCCGGGAAGCGGGCGTGCGCACACTGGAGCGGTCCATCGCGCGGCTGCTGCGCAAGGTGGCCTCCCAGCACGAACTGGGCGAGCGCGAACTCCCCTTCCGGATCGGCGCGGAGGATCTGCGGGGCCTGATCGGGCGACCGCACCACGTGCCCGAGGCGGGCCAGGACCCGGCCGAGCGGCGCACCGCCGTGCCCGGCGTGGCCACCGGCCTCGCCGTGACCGGTGCGGGCGGCGACGTGCTCTTCGTGGAGGCCTCGCTGGCCGACCCGGAGACCGGGGCCGCGGGGCTCACCCTGACCGGCCAGCTCGGTGACGTGATGAAGGAGTCGGCGCAGATCGCGCTCAGCTTCCTGCGCTCGCACGGCGCGGAGCTGGAGCTCCCGGTCGCCGACCTCAAGGACCGGGGCGTGCACATCCACTTCCCGGCGGGCGCGGTCCCCAAGGACGGCCCGAGCGCGGGCATCACGATGACCACGGCACTGGCCTCGCTGCTGTCGGGCCGCCAGGTGCGCACGGACGTGGCGATGACCGGTGAGGTGTCGCTGACCGGGCGGGTCCTGCCGATCGGCGGGGTCAAGCAGAAGCTGCTGGCCGCGCACCGCGCCGGGATCACCACCGTGATCATCCCGAAGCGGAACGAGGCGGACCTGGACGACGTACCGGCCGAGGTCCTGGAGCGGCTGGAGGTGCACCCGGTGACGGACGTGCGCCAGGTGCTGGAGCTGGCCCTGTCGGCCGCGCAGGAGCCGGTGGTCGTCGCCGCCTGACCGGGCGGACGTCCCGGGACCCCGCCGCGGCGGGGTCCCGGGACGTCCGCCCGGTCAGGCGGCGACGACCACCG
>NZ_JBVHUE010000017.1:54950-84981 GCF_055565515.1 Streptomyces sp. NPDC028419
CTAGCCCCCCCCCTCCCCCCCCCCCCGGGACGTCGCGCGATCCGCTGCTCGATACTGGTGTTCCACACCTTCGATGGGAGCGGTACGTGCACGGGAGCGAAGACCAGGAGTTCCTCGCGCTGGAGCGGGAGCTGTCCGTCTTCCTCCGGAGGGCCCGCGCCTCCTCCGGCGAGATGGCCCGGGCCCTGCACCCGGAGCTGGAACCGGCGGCGTACGGTCTGCTCACCCGCCTCGAAGCGGCCGGCCGCCAGCGGGCCACCGACCTCGCCGTCTACTTCGGCGTCGGCAAGGCGACCATGAGCCGCCAGCTGCGCGCCCTGGAGACCCTCGGGCTGGTGGCCCGCGAGCAGGACCCGGCCGACGGCCGCGCCTTCCTCGTCGACCTCACCCGGGAGGGCCGGGAGCGGTTCCTGCGGGTCCGCTACGCCCGCCGCGAGCAGTACATGCGCAAGCTCGCGGACTGGGACCGCGGCGAGGTCGCGGAGCTGGCCCGACTGCTCAACCAGCTGAACCAGGGCGCCGAGCCCGAGTGACGCGGGCCCGCGGCGCCGTACGGGCCCACGGCGCCGCCCGGGCTCACAGCTCCGCGTAGCCCGCCGAGGCGTCGTCGTGGACCTTCGACCGGACCCCCGGGCCGCCCGCGGCCGCCGCCGCGGATTCCAGCGCGCGGACCCGGTCGATCAGCGCCCCGGCGCCCTCCTCGCGCAGCACCGCCATGCAGTCGGCCCAGTCGCCCGCCCCGAAGGTGTCCGTCCAGCGGCTCGCGCCGTCCGTCAGCGCGGCCAACGCCACCACCCGGGCGCGCGGGGTGCGGCCGGTGACCGCCCGGGCGGCCACCGACGGGTCGGCGGCCGCGGTGAAGAAGGCGCCCGGCGCGTCCGCGTTGCGCAGCGCGTCGGTCGCGGCCACCGAGCGCAGCACCTCGGCGGGCACCCGGTCGAGCCGGTCGTCCAGCACGGCCGTCACCCCGCCCTCCGGTCCGCGGAGCAGCAGCACGGAGTCGGACAGGACGAGGTGTTCGACGTACTCCGCGTGCCAGCGGACCAGGACCACCGTCGCCTGGGGCGTGCGGACGTGAGAAAGGTCACAGGTTTCGCGGTGCGCGTCGGCCGTACGGCGGATCGCCTCGGCGAGCACCCCGTCGAGGGGCATGTCCGCGCGCGATCCGGACAGTTCGGTCAGATGTCCGCCGAGCCGGGCCACGAACCACGGCACGCCGTGCCCGCACCCGACGTCACCGCGCGGGGGAGTGACCCCGTCCAGCGCGACGAGCACGCCCCCGCCCCCCGACGTGGGCGACGCGGCCGACAGCCAGTCCTCATTGGGGCGTTCCGGGTTCCCGGGGGCGGAGGAGAGGTCGATGCGCATGCGGACAGTCTGCCCGGGATGTCCGGTCCGTCGGGGGTCGGGCGGGGGTCGGGCGAAGGTCGGTCGGGGCGCGGGCGGGTGAACGTGCCGGGTCGCGGCGGGGGTGCCGCGGCGGCGGGCGAGGGGTCGGTCGGCGCGGCCAAGGCCGCCCGAATGGTCCGAAAGTGGCGGAATCCAAGGGTCCGCGCAGCTGTGGGCGGGCATCCTGTCAAGCGCCCATGGATCTTTCAACCGTCTGTCCACACACCGGCCCTGACGAGGGGCTGCCCGAGTTGTTCGTCAACTCCTCCGTGTTGTTCACTCGTTCAAGTGGCCGGGTGAGCGATGTGCGGCTCTCTCCCAAACACACTGCGAAGGTCTGAAGCGGTACGAGGGGGCAGGGAGCGTTTACTTGTTGACCGGCCGGTACCTCGGCCACACGAGTAGACGAGCACGAGCACACGTACAGGATTGCGAGCACCGGTGCAGAAGAAGCCGTCTCGGAAGAACGGCACCGCCGCCACCCCTGCCGACGGCCACGCCACGGCAGGTCGTGCGGGACGCACCGTACGGGTGCGCCGCAGGCTGGTCATGGGCGTTGCCGTCACCGGGCTCACCGTCCTCGCGGCCGGTGCCCCCGCGGTGGTCACCGCCACCTCCGAGCTGAACGACTCCCAGCAGTTGGTCACCCTCGCCGACCGGACGCGGCAGACGCTCACCCTGACGCACCTGCTCGCCGACGAGCGCGACGCCGTCACCGAGTACGTCGCCAAGGGGCGCCCCGCCGCGGGCCCCGCCGGCAAGTCCGTCGTCGACGAACGCGCCGCGGGCACCGACCGGCAGACCGGCGAACTCCGTGCGACTGCCGACGAGCCGCTGGCCCGGACCCTCGGCCAGATCCAGGGCGTGCGCGCCGAGGCCGTGGGCGGCAAGGGCGGCGCCCTCGCGGCCCACCAGGCCTACTCGGCCCTGCTCGCGCAGCTGACCGCCCCGAGCGCCGAGCTCGCCGAACTGACCCCGCCCCGCGCCACCGGAGCACTCGCCACCACGCGTCCGCTCGCCCCCCTCGGCCAAGCCGTGGAGCAGGCCTCGGCCACCCGCGGGCTGCTGCTCGCGGCGCTGGCCGTACCGCGCGGCGAGCAGCCCCAGAACGCCCCCGCCGTCGACGAACTCGCCACCGCCGCCCAGCGTTCGCGGGTGCGGGAGCTGGCCGCGCTCGACGACTTCGCGCGCGCCGCCCGGCCCGACGTGCGCCAGACCCTCGCCGCGACCGTCACCGGCCCCGAGGTGAAGAGCGCCGAGGACTACCTCAAGCGACTCACCGACCGGCCCACCCTCACCCCCGCCGACCGCAAGCTCGACGGCGAGACCGTGGGGAGCGCGCTCACCGCGCGCATAGACCGGATGCGGACCGTCGAATCCACCCTCGCGGGGGAGCGCTCCAGCGCGCTGGCCGCGCTGCGCGACGACGACGTGACGGCCCTCGAACGGACGATCGCCATCCTCGGCGCGCTGTTCCTCTTCGCCGTCGTCTTCGCGACCGCCGTCGCGCGCTCCCTCACCCGGCCGCTGTCCGTCCTGCGCCGCGGCGCCGCACGGCTGGCGACCCCGGAGGGATCGGTGGAACCGGTCCGCTTCACCGGACGCAACGACGAGTTCGCCGAGGTGGTCCGCCACCTCAACGCGGTGCGCGACCAGACCGTCTCCCTGCACACCCGGGTCGCCGGGCTCGACGCCGACCGCCGCCGCCTCATCGGCCGCAACGAGGCCCTGAGCAGCGGCCGCGGCGCCCTGGAGGACGAACTCGCCCGGCTGCGCGCGGGGCTGGAGGAGCACCGGCGCATCATGTCGACGACCTCCGTCTCGCTCTCGCTGCGCACCCTCGGCCTGGTCGAGCGGCAGCTCGCGGTCATCGAGGAGTTGGAGTCCAAGGAGCAGGACCCCGACCAGCTCGCCACCCTCTTCAAGCTCGACCACCTGGCGACGGTGATGCGCCGCCACAACGAGAACCTGCTGGTCCTCGCGGGTCAGGAACACGGGCCCGGGCACGCGGGCGCGGTCCCGCTGGTGGACGTCATGCGGGCCGCGGTGAGCGAGATCGAGCGCTACGAGCGGGTCGACCTCGCGGCGCTGCCGGGTGCCACGCAGGTGGCGGGGCACGCGGCCGACGACATCTCGCACGTGCTGGCGGAACTGCTGGAGAACGCGACGACCTTCTCGCCGCCGGAGGCCAAGGTCAAGGTCTCCGGGTGGCTGCTCGACAACGGCGACGCCGTGCTGTCCGTCATCGACGAGGGCATCGGGGTCAGCGGGGACCGGCTCGCCGCCCTCAACTCCCGGCTGTCCGCGCCGGAGGCGTACGACGAGGAGCCCGAGGCGGAGCACGGGCTGGGCCTGGGGCTGTACGTGGCGGGACGCCTCGCCGCGCGCCACGGCGTCACCGCCGAGCTCCGCGCCTCCCGCGGCGGAGGTACGGAGGCCCTCGTGGTCGTCCCGGCCGCGCTGCTGCCGGTGGGCGCGCCGGGCTCCCCGGTGCAGCACCTGACGGCCCCGGAGGGCTTCGCCTTCCTGGACCTCCCCGGCGTGGTGGCCGAGGCCAACGGCAACGTCCTGGCGGCGCGCCCGCGCGGCGGGGACGCGCCGGCCGCCGAGGACGCTTCATACGACACCGCGGCGGCGGGCGAGCGGGAGTGGATCCCGGTCGTACCGCTGAGCGAGAAGACCCCCGACCCGGCCCCGGAACCGTCCCCGGAGCCCGCCCCGGACCAGGAAGCCGCCGCGGCGGACCCGGAGGTGCCCGACTCCGAGCGCACGCTCGAAGTCCGGCTGCCGGTGCTGGCGCAGGCCGGGGAACCGGCGGCGGAGGCGATGCCGGAGGCGGCTCAGGAGCCGGTTCAGGAGCCGGTTCAGGAGCCGGCCGAGGAACTGCTGGCCCGCGTGGTGCCCTCCGCCCCGGAAGGCGGCGCCCCCGCGGCCCCGCTGCCGCGGCGCGGCGACCTGCCCGGGCGCAAGGTGCCCGGCGGCCAGGAACTCCTCACGCCCGCCACCCGCGCGGAGCACGGGCACGCCCAGGCCCCCGACGCGCACGGCGACTGGGTGCCCCGGCAGGGCAGTCACCCCGCCGCCCTCACCGACGAGGCCGTCACCGACAAGGGCCTGCCGAAGCGCACCCCGCGCACGGTGGCGGCCCCCGGCCGGGCCACGGGTTCCACCACCGCGGCCGGCGCCGGCACCGGGACCGGCGGCGACGCCGAACCCAAGCGCGTCGACGCCGAGGAACTCCGCCGTCGCCTCGGCGGTTTCTACCAGGGGTCCAGGGACGGGCGGCGCGTCGTGGAGGCCGAACTCGCCGACGCCGAGGGCCAGACAGATCCGGGGGACACCGCACAGGAGGCACGCACATGACCGCGCCCAGTACGTACGGACTGAGCAGCCAGGCCCGCAACCTGCAATGGCTGCTCACCGACCTGGTCGAGGAGGTGCCCGGCATCGTCTCGGTCGCCGTCGTATCCTCCGACGGCCTGCTGCTGCTCTCCTCCGAACCGGGCCCGACCGCCGGTGACGGTGACGGGGACGGCGGAGCGGAGCCCGGGGCCCGCCTGCGGGGCCCGCGGGGAGCCACCGCCGACCTCGCGACCATCGTGTCCGGGATCGGCAGCCTCACCACCGGCGCCGCCCAGCTGATGGACGGCGGGGGCGTCAAGCAGACGATGGTGGCGATGGAGCACGGCTCCGTCTTCGTCACCGCGATCAGCGACGGCTCCCTGCTCGGCGTGCACGCCACGCCGGACTGCGACATGAGCGTCGTCGCCTACCACATGGCGCTCTTCGTCGGCCGCGCCGGCCACGTCCTGACCCCCGAAGTCCGCAGCGAGCTGCGCCAGTCGATGGAGAACACCTCGTGAGGAGCCCGGCCACCGACCGGCTGCCGATACGCGGCGCGGACCGGCGCCCCGCCCGCGTCCGCCCGTACTCGCTCACCGGCGGGCGCACCCGCTTCGCGCAGGTCCTGCACGTCGAGAGCTTCGTCGCGACCCTCGACCCCGGGACCAAGGCCCCGCCGGCCCGGCCCGACAAGATGCCCGAGATGCGCGCGATCGTCGAGCTGTGCCGCCGCATGCGCACGGTCGCCGAGATATCCGCACTGCTGAAGCTCCCGCTCGGCGTGGTCCGCGTGCTCGTCAGCGACCTCGCCGACCAGGGAAGGATCCGCGTCTTCGGGACCGGGCACGGCACCGGCCGCCCCGACCGCGCGCTGCTCGAAAGGGTGCTCAGTGGGCTCCGCCGTCTTTGACCCGACCGCCCCCGCGGATCCCGCGGACGATCCCGTCCAGCCCTGGCAGTACGACCGCTCCCGCGCCCCCGTCGCCGTCAAGGTGCTGGTCGCGGGCGGCTTCGGGGTGGGCAAGACCACCTTCGTCGGCTCGGTCTCGGAGATCACTCCGCTGCGCACCGAGGCGGTGATGACCCAGGCGAGCGCGCCGACGGACGACCTGACCGGGACCCCGGACAAGGACACGACCACCGTCGCGATGGACTTCGGCCGGGTCACGCTCGACGACGACCTGGTCCTGTACGTGTACGGGACGCCCGGCCAGAAACGTTTCTGGTTCATGTGGGACGACCTCGTGCGCGGGGCGATCGGCGGCATCGTGCTCGCCGACACCCGCCGCCTGCGCGACTGCTTCCCGGCCCTCGACTACTTCGAGAGCTGCGGGCTGCCGTACGCCGTCGCCGTCAACCACTTCGAGGGTTCCGACTCCTACGAGCCCGAGGACGTGCGGGAGGCGCTGACCATCGCCGACTCCGTGCCCGTCGTGGTCATGGACGCGCGCGACCGGGCCACGGTCGTGGAGTCCCTGCTGACGCTCGTGGGCCACGCCCTGGACGCGACCCCCGAATAGCCCCTCGCGCACCGCCCGTACGCCCGTGCCCCCGTACCGCCCGGAGAGAACACCGCCATGCGCAAGATACTCATCGTCGGAGCCGGGCAGTCCGGTCTCCAGCTCGCCCTCGGCCTCCAGGCGAAGGGGTACGAGGTCACCCTCATGTCCAACCGCACGCCGGACGAGATCCGCGGCGGCCGGGTGATGTCCACGCAAGTCATGTTCGACACGGCCCTCCGGCACGAGCGCGACCTGGGGCTGAACTCCTGGGAGGACCTGGCCCCGCGGATCGAGGGAGTCGGCGTCTCGGTCGCCGGCCCCGACGGCTCCCGCCCGATCGACTGGCTCGGCCGGCTCAAGGGCTTCGCGCAGTCGGTGGACCAGCGCGTGAAGATGGCGGGCTGGCTGGACGCCTTCGTACAGCGCGGCGGCCAACTGGTCGTCCACGGCGCCTCCGTCGCCGACCTGGACTTCTTCTCCCGCACCTACGACCTCGTGCTCGTCGCGGCGGGCAAGGGCGAGCTGGTCTCCCTGTTCGGGCGGGACGCGGCGCGGTCCCCGTACGACGCCCCGCAGCGCGCGCTCGCCGTCTCCTACGTGCACGGGCTGGGCCCGCGGCCCGAGCACCCGGACACCGAGGCGGTCCGCTGCAATCTGGTCCCGGGCGTCGGCGAGCTGTTCCTCATGCCCACGCTGACCACCTCGGGGCGCGCGGACATCCTCTTCTGGGAGGGGCTGCCGGGCGGTCCGCTCGACGTCTTCGACGGGATCAAGGAACCGGCGAAGCACCTCGCCCTCACCCTGGACCTGATGGAACGGTTCACGCCCTGGGAGTTCGAGCGGGCCAGGGACGTGGAGCTGACGGACGCGGGCGCCACCCTGGCCGGCCGGTACGCGCCGGTCGTCCGCAATCCGATCGGCCGGCTGCCCGGCGGCGGGGTGGTGCTGGGCGTCGCGGACGTGGTCGTGGCGAACGACCCGATCACCGGCCAGGGTTCCAACTCGGCGGCCAAGTGCGCGGCCTCGTACCTCTCCTCGATCCTCATGCACGGGGACAAGCCCTTCGACGAGGCCTGGATGAAGGCCACCTTCGAGACGTACTGGTTCACCACCGGCAAGCCGGTCACGCAGTGGACCAACGCGATGCTGGGCGCGCCGCCGCAGCACGTGCTGGAGCTGATCGGCGCGGCGGGGCAGCTCCAGCCGGTCGCGGACCGCTTCGCCAACGGCTTCGACAACCCCGCCGACTTCGACGCCTACTTCTACGACCCCGAGGACACCGCGGACTACCTCGCGGAGGTCGCCTCGGCGGCCTCGCCCGCCCCGGACTCCGAGGACGCGTCGGACTCCGAGGACGCGCCGGGCGGTGCCTCCTCCGAGGAGTAGCCGCTGTCGTCACCCGCCGCCGCGGACCCGGTCCCCGAACCGGCGCCCTCGGGCAGCGGCGGCGGGCTGTACGACGCCAGCGCGACCCCGTCGGGATCCGGCCGCACGGCCCCCAGCAGCGGGTTCGCGGCGATCGGCGACACCTTGACCTCGGCCCCCGGGCGGGGTGCCTGGATCACCTTGCCGTTCCCGACGTAGAGGGCCACGTGGGTCGCCTTGGGGAAGTAGACCACCAGGTCCCCGGGGCGCAGCCGGTCCAGCGGCACCTTGGGGAGCTGGGCCCACTGCTCCTGGCTGGTGCGCGGGATCGAGCGTCCGGCGTGCGCCCAGGCCTGCGAGGTGAGCCCCGAGCAGTCGAAGGAGGCCGGCCCCGTGGCGCCCCACACGTAGGGCTTGCCGATCTGCTCGCTCGCATAGGCGAGCGCGGCGCCGCCCGCCGCGCTCGGGGTACGGGCGGCGGCCGCGCCGGGGCTGCCCAGACGCCCCGAATCCACCAGCTCCCGCTGCGCGTCGGCGCTCTCGCCGCGCTCCCGGTCGGCCAGCTCGGCCAGCTGCGAGGCGGTGAGCGAGGCCAGCATCCGCTCGACCTCCTTGAGCCGCGCCGCGGCCTCGTCCTTGTGGCGCTTGCGCTCCGCCGTCAGGGCCTGCTGGGTGTCCAGCGCCTTGCGGGCGGCCGCCGCGAGGGTCCCGGCCTGCTCCTCGCCCCGCGCGAGCCGGTCCAGTACGCCGGCCCGGCGGGCGCCCTCCCGCGCGGCGAGGCGACGCTCGTCCAAGGCGCTGTTCGGGTCGCCCGACATCAGCATCCGGGCGTACGGGGAGAAGCCGCGGGCCCCCCGGTACTGCTCCCGGGCCAGCCGCCCGGCCAGCGCCCGCTGGGCGCCGACCTCGGTGCGGGCCCGGCCGAGGTCGGCGCTGAGCCGGCGCTCCTCGGCGCGGCGCGCATCGAGGGCGACTTCGGTGGCGTTGTAGGCCTCGGCGGCCTCCTCGGCCTTCTGGTAGAGCCCCTGCATCCGGGTGAGCAGCCCCCCCACGGCCAGCGCCCCGGGCGCCCCGGGCAGGGCTTCGCCGGCGCCGGTGACCCCGGGGGTCCCGGCCGCATCGGGGGCTTCCGGGGTCCCGGGCGCGGCCGCGGGCCCCGAGGGCGGTCCGATCGGGGGGCCGGCCGAGGGCGCGGCGGCGGCGGACAGCGGTACGGTCGCGACCAGGGTCGCGGCGATGCAGGCGGCGCGCAGCAGCCGACGTGACATGGGATCACCTCCGGGGAACCGAGGGCGTGATCGTGCCACGACCGGTATGACAAATCCCCCACCCGAGCCGGCCGGGTCGCCCCCCTCACCCGTCCGGCGGAAGCCCTCCGCTCCGCCGACCAGCCAGTCTCCTCCGGGTCCCCGACCCTCCCTCCGGGGGCGCCTCAAACGCCGGCGGGGCTGTGAATCCAGCCTCGCCCGGGGGGCACCTCCCAGCGGTAGCTGGGGGAGGGACTTTCAAAACACGCCCTAGCCCTTCAGCAGGCGCGCCTTCGCCGCCGAGAACTCCTCCGGGGTCAGCAGGCCCTCCTGGGCCAGCGCGCCGAGCCGTTCCAGCCGTCCGGCCAGGGCGGCGGCCTGCGGGGACAGCGGGGCGGTGGCCGCCGCGCCGCGGGCGGGTTCGCCGCCCTCCCAGACGTACGCGCCGCGGGCGAGCAGGCCCCGCAGCAGCGGCCGCCCCGGCGGGCGCTCGGCGGGTCGGGCCACCGCGTGCACCGGTCGGATGAACATCAGGAAGCTCCCGTTCCGCCCGCGGGCATCCGGTCCGTGGGCATCCGGTCCGCGGGGATGCGGACCGAGCCCGCGATCCGGCCGCCCGCCGCCCGTACGGCGATCGCCGCGTCCTCGGCCCACACGTGCTCGACCAGCACCAGCAGCGCGCAGCTGCCGCGGTCCAGCAGGTCGGCCGCCTCGCGGACGTCCTCCGGCCCGATGAGCGGGGCCGCCTCCCGGCCGGTCAGCAGTCCGTGCAGCTCCTTGAACTCGTCGAACTCCGCCGCCAGCACCTCGCCGGCCGCCGTCTTCGTCGCCACGAGCCCGTCGATCAGCCGGACGTTCCCGCTCTTGCGCAGGCCCATCACGGCCGCCACCGCGGACACCCGCAGCTGCTCCTCCGGGAAGGCGAGGACGATGAACTCCACAGGCCCCATGACCCCGACTCCTCGACTGACAGGCGCATGCGCGACCACTTCTGACGACTCTTCGGCGACTCTTCGGCTCACTATGACATAAAGGGACATAACCTACCGTCGCTTGCTACGTTGCCCTCATGACCGCACTGACGGCACAGGTCACGGAGCCCGCTCCGCCACCCGGCGCGCCGCACGCCAAGCGCCGGGGCGTCGAGCTGAGCCTCCTCGCGGGCGCCGTCCTCATCTCCGTCCTCGGCCACCTCTACGTCGGTCTCGCGAGCGTCGGCCACCTTCCCCCGCACGCCTCCCGACACGCCGCCGGCCTCGCCCTCGCCGCGCTCCTCGCGCACCTCGCCGTACGTCTGCGGGCCCCCTACGCCGACCCGCTGCTGCTGCCCATCGCCTTCCTGCTCAACGGCCTCGGCCTGGTCCTCATCCAGCGGCTCGACCTCACCACGCCCGGCCACCTCACCGCGGGCGACCAGCTGCTGTGGTCGGGGCTCGGGGTCGGGCTCTTCGTGCTCGCGGTGGCCGCGCTGCGCGACCACCGCTCGCTCCAGCGGTACGCGTACCTCGCGGTGGCCACCGCCCTCGCGCTGATGCTGGTGCCCGTCTTCTTCCCGGCGGTCAACGGCGCCCACATCTGGGTGCGCTTCGCGGGACTCTCCTTCCAGCCCGGGGAGTTCGCCAAGATCCTGCTCGCCGTCTTCTTCGCCTCCTACCTGGCCGCGAACCGCACCGCGCTGGCCCTGACCGGCCGCCGGATCCTGGGGCTGCGGATGCTGCCGGGCCGCGTCCTGGGCCCGATCCTGGCGATCTGGCTGCTGAGCGTCGGCGTCCTCGTCCTGGAACGGGACCTCGGCACCTCGCTGCTGTTCTTCGGGCTGTTCGTGATCATGCTCTTCACCGCCACCGGCCGGATCGGCTGGATCGCCGTCGGGCTGCTGCTCGCGGGCGTGGGCGCGTACGCCGTCGGGACCTTCGAGTCGCACGTCCACGGTCGGGTCGAGGACTGGCTGAATCCTTTCGCCTCCATCGAGCAGGGGCGCGGTCCGGGCCAGCTCGCCCAGTCGCTCTTCGCCTTCGGCGCGGGCGGACTGCTCGGCGCCGGACTCGGCCACGGCCAGTCCTTCCTGATCGGCTTCGCCGCCAAGTCGGACTTCGTCCTCGCCACCGCGGGCGAGGAGCTGGGCCTGGCCGGACTCTGCGCGATCCTCGTCCTCTACGCCCTGCTCGTCGCCCGCGGCTTCCAGACCGGGCTCGCCCTGCGCGACCCCTTCGGGCGGCTGCTGGCCACCGGGCTCGCCTCGATCGTGGCCCTGCAGGTCTTCGTGATCGCGGGCGGGGTCACCGGGCTGATCCCGCTCACCGGCATGGCGATGCCCTTCCTGGCCCAGGGCGGCTCCTCGGTGGTGACCAACTGGGTCATCGTGGCCCTGCTGGTCCGGCTCAGCGACAGCGCGCGGCGGCCGCGGCCCCGCGGCGACGACGCGGAGGGCGGGGCCGGATGATCCGCTACATCCGCTGGTGCGGGTACTTCTGCGCGGCGCTCTTCCTCGCCCTGTTCGTGGGCGTGGCCCGGGTCCAGGTCTGGGAGGCCCCGTCCCTGGCCGGGAACCCGGCCAACAAGCGTCCGGTGATCGAGCGCTACGCCCAGCCGCGCGGGAACATCCTCGTCGACGGCCGCCCGATCACCGGCTCCCGCGACAGCCGCCAACTGCTGCGCTACGAGCGGACCTACACGAACGGCCCGCTCTACGCACCCGTCACCGGCTACTCCTCGCAGACGTACGGCACCAGCTTCGTCGAGCGCTCCGAGGACGCGGTCCTCGCCGGGACCGACCCCGGGCTGACCGCCTTCCCGCTCTGGTACGACCTGGCGCGCAGCCGCCCGGACGGCGGCAACGCGGTGCTCACGCTGAAGGGCGGCGTGCAGAGCGCCGCCTACGCCGGACTCGCGGGCAAGCGCGGCGCGGTGGCCGCGATCGAGCCCGCCACCGGGCGGATCCTCGCCCTGGTCAGCAGCCCCTCCTACGATCCGGGCGCGCTCTCGGGCACGGGCGCGGCCGTCAAGAGCGCCTGGGCCCGGCTGAACGCCGATCCGGCCCGGCCGATGCTCAACCGGGCGCTGCGCGAGACCTATCCGCCCGGCTCCACCTTCAAGATCGTGACGGCGGCGGCCGCCTTGGACTCCGGCGTGGTGAGCGACGTGGACGCACCGACGCAGACCCCCGACCCCTACGTCCTGCCCGGCACCACGACCACGCTGCCGAACGCCTCCGGCGGCTGCCAGGACGCCAGCATGGCGGAGGCCGTGCAGTTCTCCTGCAACACCGTGATGGCGAAGATCGGGGTGCAGGTCGGGCTGCGCGGGATGGTGGAGGCGGCGCGCCGGTTCGGCTTCAACGACGACGGGCTGCGGGTGCCGGCGTGGGTGTCGCGGTCCAACTTCGACACCGACATGAGCCAGGACCAGCTGGCCCTGTCCGCCATCGGCCAGTTCAACACCACCGCCACCCCGCTCCAGATGGCGATGGTCGCCGGCGCGGTCGCCAACGGCGGCGAGGTGCGCAGCCCGTACCTCATCGACCGGACCACGCAGGGCGACGGCGACCCGATCCGCCGCGGCGACCAGCGCGGCCTGGGCCGGGCGATGGGCCCGGGCACGGCGCTGCGGCTCCAGCAGCTGATGGTCAAGGTGGTGGAGGACGGGACGGGCCGCAACGCGGCGATCCCGGGCGCCCGGGTCGGCGGCAAGACGGGCACCGCGCAGCACGGGGTGGGCAACGAGGGCGTCCCGTACGCCTGGTTCATCGGCTGGGCGCAGGACGCGGCCGCGGGCCGGCCCGCCGTGGCGGTCGCGGTGGTGGTGGAGGACGCGGCGGCCGACCGCGGGGACATCAGCGGCAACGGCGCGGCCGCCCCGATCGCCCGGGCCGTGATGCAAGCGGCGCTGGCCCGCTGACCGTCCGGCGCCCCGCGACCCCCGCGTGAGCGGTGCGACCTACCTGCCCGACGCGCCGTCCGCGATCGCGGCCTCCACCTCGGCGACCCGCTGGCGCTCCTCCTCGGCGAACCGCTCGCGGTCGAGGTTCTCGGCGATCTCCTCGTCCTGGGCCATCAGCAGGTCGAGGTTGGAGTCGCCCATGTCGAAGACGCCCATGTCGAGGTAGGCCTTCTGCAGGCGCTCCCCCCACAGCCCGATGTCCTTCACGCAGGGCACGATGCGGCTGAACAGCAGCTTGCGGAACAGGTGCAGGAACTCCGACTGCTCGCTCAGCTCGGCCGCCTCCCGCTTCCCGATGCCGAAGTTCTCCAGCACCTCCACCCCGCGCAGCCGGTCCCGCATCAAGTAGCAGCCCTCGATGACGAACTCCTCGCGCTCGCGCAGTTCGGCGTCGGTGAGCTGCTTGTAGTAGTCGCGCAGCGCCATCCGGCCGAAGGCCACGTGCCGGGCCTCGTCCTGCATGACGTAGGCCAGGATCTGCTTGGGCAGCGGCTTGTCCGTGGTGTCGCGGATCATCCCGAAGGCGGCGAGCGCGAGTCCTTCGATGAGCACCTGCATGCCGAGGTAGGGCATGTCCCAGCGGGAGTCGCGTAGGGTGTCGCCGAGCAGCCCCTGGAGGTTGTCGTTGACCGGGTAGAGCATGCCGATCTTCTCGTGCAGGAAGCGGCCGTAGATCTCGGCGTGCCGGGCCTCGTCCATGGTCTGGGTGGCCGAGTAGAACTTCGCGTCCAGGTCCGGGACCGACTCCACGATGCGCGCCGCGCAGATCATCGCGCCCTGTTCGCCGTGCAGGAACTGGCTGAACTGCCAGGCCGTGTAGTGCCGCCGCAGGTCGCCCTTGTCCCGTTCGGTCATCTTGGCCCAGTGCCGGGTGCCGTAGAGGGTCAGGACGTCGTCGGGCGTGCCCAGCGGGTCGTACGGGTCGACGTCGAGGTCCCAGTCGATCCGGGTCGCTCCGTCCCACTGCTTGTCCTTGCCCTTCTGGTAGAGGGCGAGGAGCCGCTCGCGCCCCTCGTCGTACTCCCAGCTGAAACGGGCCGCGCCGGAGGCCGGAACCTGCCAGACGGGGTCGCCCGGGTCCTTGGTGTAGAGCGGGTGTGTCGACATGTACGCCCCCTGGGTGCGCGTGCGTGGACTGCCGTGCAGGACTCGACAGTTGGCAGCGTCACACGTTGGTAGACAGCCGGTCAACAAGTCGGGCACGGGGGATTGACGGGCTTGCTGACAAGCAGTCTCATAAGAGGTGACCGCTGGTAACCCACGGGAACCCCACCCGTGCCCCCACCCTGTGAGAGGTGTCCGAGCCATGACGACCGTGACCGACCGGGCGGCGCTGCGCGACGCCCTCGGCCTCCTCAAGGACCGGGAACAAGTCGCCGAACGGCTGCTCGAATCCTCGGCCAAGCACTCCTTCGACCCCGACAAGGAACTCGACTGGGACGCCCCGACGATCGAGGGCAAGTACTACTGGCCGCCCGAACTGCTCTCCCTCTACGACACCCCGCTGTGGAAGAAGATGGGCGAGGAGCAGCGCATCGAGCTCTCCCGGCACGAGGCGGCCTCGCTCGGCTCGCTCGGGATCTGGTTCGAGATCATCCTCATGCAGCTGCTCACCCGACACATCTACGACAAGCCGCTGACCAGCAGTCACGTCCGCTACGCCCTCACCGAGATCGCCGACGAGTGCCGCCACTCGATGATGTTCGCCCGCATGATCCAGAAGGGCGGCGCCCCCGAGTACCCGGTCTCCCGCCTCAACCACAACCTGGCGCGGATCCTGAAGACCGTCTCGACCACGCCCGGCTCCTTCGCCTGCACCCTCCTCGGCGAGGAGATCCTCGACTGGATGCAGCGCCTGACCTTCCCGGACGAGCGCGTGCAGCCGCTGGTGCGCGGGGTCACCCGGATCCACGTGATCGAGGAGGCCCGGCACGTCCGGTACGCCCGCGAGGAACTGCGCCGCCAGATGATCACGGCCCCGCGCTGGGAGCGCGAACTCACCCGGGTCAGCTGCGGCCAGGCCGCCCGGGTCTTCTCGCTCGCCTTCGTCAACGGCCGGGTGTACGAGAACATCGGCCTGGACCGGGCCGAGGCGACGGCCCAGGTGAAGGCGAGCGGCCACCGCCGCGAGGTCATGCAGGCCGGTGCCAAGCGGCTCACCGACTTCCTCGACGACATCGGCGTCCTGCGCGGGGTCGGCCGCAAGCTCTGGCAGAGCTCGGGGCTGCTCGCCTGATGCCCCTGTGACGGGGGTGCCGGGTGCCGGGTCGGGGGACCGGTCCGTGGGGTTACCCTGCGGACATGACCCGGACTCCGCCGGCCGCCCCGGCGCCGCGTGCCTACCGCCGCCTGAGCGTCGAGGAACGGCGGGCGCAGATCATCGAGGCGGCCCTGTCGCTCTTCGCGCACCGGGCCCCGGAGGACATCTCCCTCGACGACGTCGCCGAGGCCGCGGGGGTCTCGCGCCCCCTGGTCTACCGGTACTTCCCCGGCGGCAAGCAGCAGTTGTACGAGGCCGCCCTGCGCTCGGCGGCCGACGTGCTGGGCCAGTGCTTCGCCGAAGCGCAGGCGGGGCCCCTGACCCAGCGGCTCTCCCGCGCCCTGGACCGCTACCTCGCCTTCGTCGACGAGCACGACGCCGGCTTCAGCGCGCTCCTCCAGGGCGGCAGCGTGGTGGAGACCTCCCGCACGACGGCCACCGTGGACGGCATCCGGCGCACCGCCGCGGGCCAGATCCTCTTCCACCTGAACGTCCCGCAGCCCGGCCCCCGGCTGCGGATGATGGTCCGCACCTGGATCACGGCGGTCGAGGCGGCCTCGCTGATCTGGCTCGACGAGGGCAAGGAGCCGCCGGTCGCGGAGCTGCGCGACTGGCTGGTGGACCAGTTCATCGCCCTGCTGACCGCCACCGCGGCCACCGACCCCGAGACGGCCGCGGCCGCCCGGGCGGCGCTGGCCCTGGAATCCGCGGACGGCCCGGTCGGGGTGCTCGCCCGCCGGGTGGTCCCCGTCGTCTCCGAGGCCGCCCACCTGCTGTGACACTGGTGGGGTGAGAAGCGAACCGACCCCCTTCGAGGGCGGCCCGATGGACGGCCGAGTCCTGCCGATCCTGCTCGGCCCGACCGGCCACCCGCCGAAGTGGTACGAGATCCCCGTCCCGGACGCGGCGGGCGGACCGCCCACGGTCCTGCTCTACCAGCGGGTCCCGGCGGGCTACTCCAAGCGCCTGCACCTCCAGAAGGGCTGGAAGTACGCCTACGACCCCTCGGGCCAGAAACCGAAACTCCGCTGGCCCTGGACGAAACCCCCTCACCCGACGCCCTGACCCCTTCGGCCCGGCGGGGCGCATACAGCCCCGCCGGCGTTTGAGGCGCCGCCGGAGGCAAAGTCGGCGCAGCCGAGCGGGGGCCGGCGCCGCCGGAGCGGGACCCCACCTTCAGCCCCGCCGGCGTTTGAGGCGCGGGGTCAGGGCGTAGGCCCCGGCTCCGCGGGCGCCGGCGCCGGGAGCGCCAGCGCGGCCACCGCACCCCCGCCCTCCTCGTCCCCGGCGTTGCGGAACACCAGCTCCGCCCCCAGCACCGCCGCCTGCCCGACGGCGATCGTCAGCCCCAGCCCGTGCCCCTTGGGCCCGCCCCCACCCCCGCCCGCCCCGGAACGGAACCGCTGCGGGCCGTGCGCCACCAGGTACTCCGGATAACCGTCCCCGTGGTCCCGTACGGTCACCACCGGCCCGTCCACCGTCAGCACCACCGGCGCCCGACCGTGCCTGTGGGCGTTCGTGATCAGGTTCCCCAGGACCCGCTCCAGCCGCCGCCGGTCCGTCTCGACGTACACGTCGCGGACCACGACGACCTCCGTCGCCGTGCCCGAGGCCCGCACCGCCCGCTCCGCCACCGCCGCCAGCCGGTGCAGGTCCGTCTCGACCTGCTCGCTGCCCGAGTCCAGCCGGGAGATCTCCAACAGGTCCTCGGTGAGCTGGCGCATCGTGCGCACCCGCTCCTGCACCAGCTGCGTCGGACGCCCCTCCGGCAACAGCTCCGAGGCGGCCTGCAGGCCGGTCAGCGGGGTGCGCAGCTCGTGCGCCACGTCCGCCGTGAACCGCTGCTCGCTCAGCAGCTTCGACTGCAGGCTCCCGGCCATCGTGTCGAGCGCCGCCGCCACCGTCGCGACCTCGTCCTGCCGCCGCGCGGGATCCTTCGTACGGGCGTCCCCGACCCGTGCGTCCAGGTCCCCCTGGGTGATCCGGCGGGCGACGGTCGCGGTCTGGTGCAGCCTGCGGGTGACCCGGGTGACGGCGAAGGCGCCGACCAGCAGGGTGCCCCCGATGGCCAGCACCGACGAGCCGATGATGGCCTGGTCCAGGCCGTTGATCGTGCGGGCGCTCTGGCTGTAGTCGACGGCCGTCGCCAGGGCCCGGCCGTCGGCGGGCGCCGCCGCCCACATGACCGGGCGGCCTTCGTAGTCGCTGACGATCGTGCCCCGCTGTCCGGAGACCGCCAGCGCGCGCAGCGAGGCCGGCAGCCCCACCGGGTCGATGGCGGAGTCCGGCGGCAGGTTCTCGCCGGCCTCGTACGAGCGGGAGGCGTCGTGCAGTTTGCCGAGGGCCTTGTCGCGGGCGGTGGCGACCGTCTGCCGGGTGACCGCGACGTGCACGAGCGCACCGAGCACGGCCGCGAGCGTGCAGCACATCACCACGATGAAGCACGCCGACTTCCAGGTCAGGGTGGCCGTCCAGGCCGGCAGCCGCAGCGGGATCCGCGCCCGGAGCGCGCGTGCGCGGTCGCGGGGGCCGGTCACGACGTGCCGCCGCCGTTCACCGTGCCGCCGCCCGCCACGCCGCCGTTCCCGCCGCCGCCGTTCGCCCCGCGGCGGGGCCGCAGCGGCTGCGGGCTCACGCCGGCGCCCGGCCGTTGCGGCACCCGGATGATCTGCTCCCGCGTCGGCAGCATGGTCCGCTGCTTCTCGTCCCAGGACCAGGCGGTGTTCAGCTCGTAACCGGGGTTCGCGCTCGGCACGTGCAGCACCACGTCACGCCCCGCCAGCTCGACGCTGATCACGGAGTCGGTGGTGGCCATGATCCGGTTCAGCCGGCCGTCCGCGTCGGCGGTGTAGACCCGCACCGACATCTGCTGGTCCGGCAGCTCGAAGCCGACGATCAGCTCGTCCTCGTCGTTGCCGGTCAGATCGCGGTAGTACGGCGTGAGCACCGGGCACTTCGCCGACTTCGCGGCGCCCGGCTCCGCGGGCTGCTGCCCGGTCGGGCACGCCAGGATCGCCTCCGCGGTCTCCCGCGGCATCCCGTCGGGCCCGACGGTGGCGCCCCGGTGGTTCCTGACCTCGGCCTGGATGAGCGCGACCGGATCCACCCCGTGCACGTTCTGGTTCTTGACCGGGGGAATGCCCTTGACGTACTCGGGCGGCGCCCCGCCCGGATCGGCGGGCGCCACGGTGGCGCCCTTGCGCTCGGGCCACAGGTGCACGGGCCCGTTCGCGGTCGGGGTCGCCCCGGCGCTGGACAGCCCGCCGGTGTTGCTGCATCCCGTGACCACCGGGGTCGCGGCCAGGAGCACGGCGGCGGCCAGCAGCGCCGGGAGCGCCGGGGTACGGGAACGGGAGGGCGCGGGATGCCGGGTGCGGAGGCGCGTACGGACGCGCGTGCGGAACGTCTTCACGGACCCCTGCGTCCTCCCGTCCCCTGCGTCGCCGACCCAACCTGTCCCGTCAACCATATGCAGAGGTACGCCCCGATTGCGCGGCCGTCCGGTGCGTGGGCGCGACGGCGCGGATCCGGGGACCGTACGGGGGGTCGTATCGGAGCCGTCGCGGAAGGCCGGTGGGTCAGGCCTCGGTGCGCCCGCGCCGCAGCATCGCGAAGCCCAGGCCCGCCGCGCCGACGGCCGCCATGCCGCCGCCCGCCGCGATCAGCAAGGCGCCGTCGTCGGGCGCGCCGGTCAGCGTGCCGAGCCGCAGGGCCACGGTGCGGTCGGCGCCGGAGGCCGCGCCCGTGGTCGTGGACGTGCGCAGGGTCGTGGACGGGGTGATGGTGGCGGCGTCGGCGAAGCCGGTCCGCCGCGCGGTCTTGTGGCCGTCGGCCGAGGAGGACAGCGCGGCCGGTACGACGTCGTTCCCGCCGGCGGACCACGAGGAGATCCGGCCGTCGGGCTGGAGGGCGAGGCGCAGCCCGTCCGCGCGGCCGTAGCCGGGGGCGCCGGCGTGGCTGCTGAGCGTGGAGACCTTGGACCCGTCCCGCAGGATGTCGGCCTGGTAGGCGTCCTGGGCGACCCGGTAGACCCGCGCGGTGGACACGCCGTCCGCGAGGGTCAGGCTCTTGACGAGGACCCGCTGCGGCGCGTTCGCGGCCTGCGCGGACGTCGCGGCGGGCAGCCCGTCGGCGAGCGCGACGGCAGCGGGCAGCGCCAGCAGGCTTCCGGCGCAGGCGGTCACGGCGGCGGCGCGAACGATGGTGCGTCGGACGGTGCTCACGGGATTCCTTCATCGCAGGTCAGGCCCTGGCGTGTCCAGGTGGCATAAACGTAGGCCGCGGCCATTGCAGTTCCGTGGTGGCTTTGTAACAGCGAGGCCGCAGGGTCCCGGCGGAGTCGTTACACAACAGGGGGATTGCCGCGCGCGGCCGCGCCTGCTCCCATGGACGGCGGGGGTGAGGGAGATGCGTGATCGTGAACGGGAACACGGCCTCGGGCTCGGACTCAAGGTGCTGCCCGACCGCGGCCGACTGTGGGTCAATCTGCCCGACGGGCGCAGCGTCGCCTGGTACGACCGGCCGGCCGGGCGGGTCAGCGTCCTCTCCGACCGACACCGGGACGCGGCGCTGGCGGTGTTACGTCCCTACCTGACCGGAACCTGGACCGTCGGCCCGCCCCCCGTGCCCAGCGCGGCGGACCTGGCCCGGCTGTCCCTCCACCCGGACGACGACCTGGCCCCGAACCGCCCCGGCGAGGCCCTGCTGGGCGAACTGGAACACGGCGCCGCGGGGGCCCGTACCCGCCACCGCATGCGCCCGGACCTGCTCGCCCAGGAGCGGGTGGGGGCCGAGTTGGACTCCCTGGAGGGTGCGGGCTGGCGGGTGCTGCACGCGGTGCCGCTGCCGGGGGCGGGGCGGATCGACCACCTGCTGATCGGGCCGGGCGGGGTGTGGTGCGTGCGCGCCGTCGCGGGCCGCCGGCAGCGGGTCCACGTGGGCGACCTGCTCGTCACCGTCGGCCGCGCCGAGCCCCGGCCGGACGTCCGCTGGGTCCGCCGGGCCGCCGAGCGCGCCACGCACGCGCTGGTCACCGCGGTCACCCCGGCGCTCGTGGTGGTCGAGTCGAGCCGGCTGGAGAAGGTGCCGTCCCTGCGCGACGTCGCGCTCCTCGAACCGGCCACCGCGGCCGCCCGCCTCACCCGCGCCCCGGCCACCCTCAAACCCTCGGACATCGAAGCCCTCTTCACCACAGCCCGCAACCGCCACACCTGGTCACAGGTCTGACCCCGCCCCCGGAGTGGCTCCGCCTACGCCCGGGGCTCGGGCCCAGCCGATTCCAGCCCCGCCGGCGTTCGAGGCGCCCCGGGCGTGCCGAGGGCTCGGGCCCGGCCACTTCCAGCCCCGCCGGCGTTCGAGGCGCCCCCGGGCGTGCCGAGGGCTCGGGCCCAGCCACTTCCAGCCCCGCCGGCGTTTGAGGCGCCCCCGGAGGGGGGCCGGGCGTGCCGAGGGCTCGGGCTCAGCCGATTCCAGCCCCGCCGGCGTTTGAGGCGCCCCCGGAGGGGCGGGGCCGGCTCACCAGGAGGGACGCACCCTCAGCACCTCCGGCGGCGGATGACGCCCAGAGGCACAGCGCACCTCGACCGTCAGCGGCGGATCGACCCCCCGGTACGGCACCTCGCCGAACCCGATCGCGGTCACCGTCCCGCCCCCCGGATCCCCCCGCCCCCCGGCAGCCGCCAACACCGCGGCCACCTCCGCCCGAACCCCGGCGGCCAGCGGACGGGACACCAGGGGCGCGTCGAGCTCCGCCTCCGGGAGACCCCCGGGGTCGGCATCCAGCGCCGGGTCCCCCTCCCCGTCCCCCGAGAGGACCAGGACCAGCGCCACCGGCCGCGCCACCGTACCCGTGTACCCGATCACCGCCGCGTCCCGCGTATCCGTGTGCCGCAGCTTCTGCCAGCCCCGCCGTCCCGTCGGATACGCCTGTTCCAGCCGCTTGATCACCAGCCCCTCGATCCCGCTGGCCGGCAGGGTCTCATACCAGGTCGCCGCCAGCGCCGGGTCGGTCGTCATCGGCACCGGCTGGAGCGGCGGCCCCAGCGGCAGCAGCAGATCGACCAACAGCGCCCGGCGCCGCTCGTACGGCCGCGCCCGCAGGTCCAGCCCGGCCAGCTCCAGGACGTCGAAGGCCGCGTAGGACGCCGGCAGGCTCCTGGCCAGCACCACCGCCCGGGCGGCCGTCGCCGCGGCCCGCCGCTGGACCAGCGCGAAGTCCGTGCGGCCCGCGTGCCAGACCACCACCTCGCCGTCCAGCGTGGTGCCGGCGGGCAGCTGCCGCGCCGCGGCGGCCAGATCGGGGAAGGCGCTCGTCACCACCCGCCCCGACCGGGCCTGCAGTTCCACGCCCTCGACGGTCCGCCGCACCACCAGCCGGTGCCCGTCGAACTTCGGCTCGTACGCCAACCCCGCCCCCCGCGGCAGCTCCCGCACGGCGGCGGCCAGCGCGACCCGGATCACGGCGCACCCGCCGAACGACCGCCGGCGCGCGGCAGCGCCCGGGCGCGGGCCGGGTCGGTCAGCGGCGCGAAGAGGTCCCCGTCCCGGGCCAGCCGCGCCACCACCTCGTCGGCGAGGAAGACCAGGGACCCGGGGTCCCGGCCGCGCGCGCCACCGGCCACCTCCGCCCACGACACCGGCGCGGACACCGTCGGCAGCGCGCGCGCCCGCAGGGTGTAGGGCGCGGCGGTGGTCTTGGCGGCCGCGTTCTGACTGTGGTCGACGAACACCTTCCCGGGCCGCAGCGCCTTCGCCATCCGGTGGACGACCAGCTCGGGCAGGGCGCCCTCCGCCTCCTGCGCGAGCGCCTTCGCGTACGCCGACACCCGCTCGGACGCCGTCGGCTCCAGCGGCACCGACAGGTGCATCCCCTTCGAACCGGAGGTCTTCGCGTACGCCTCCAGCCCGTCCGCCGCCAGCCGCTCCCGCAGCCACAGCGCGACGGCGCAGCACTCCACCACGCTCGCCGGGGCCCCGGGGTCGAGGTCGAGGACCAAACGGTCCGCGACCGCGGGCCGCCCGGTGGTCCACTGCGGCACGTGGAACTCCACGACCAGGTTCGCGGCCCACATCAGCGTCGCCAGATCGCCCACCACGACCTGCTCGGCGAGCTGGTCCTCGGAGCGCGGCACCCGTACGGTCTCCACCCACGCGGGCGTGCCCGGCGGCGGATTCTTCGTGAAGAACCGTTGGCCGTCCGGCCCGTCCGGATAGCGCAGGAAGGACACGGGCCGGTCGCGGACGTGGGGCAACAGGGCCCCCGCGACGGTGGCGTAGTAGTGCAGCACCTCGCCCTTGGTGAAGCCGTTGCCCGGATGGATGACCTTGTCCAGGTTGCTGAGCGCGAGGCGACGCCCCTCCACCGTTGTGATCGGCGTCATACGATGAGATTGCCACGAAACAGGAGGAACCGTGCGATCCATTTGGAACGGGGCCATCTCCTTCGGCCTGGTCAGCATCCCGATCAAGCTCGTGAACGCCACCGAGAACCATGCGATCTCCTTCCGGCAGATCCACACCGCCGACGGCGGTTCTCTGGAGGTCGCGGCTGTCGCGCGCTGATCTGCGGAGAATCAGGGCAGGTCAGAGCCGATCGGGTGACGTGTCAGGGTGCAACAGGCGTGGCGCGAGGTGGGTTCAGGCAGAGGCCCGCTTGGTGGTCTTCTTGGCCGCGGTCTTCTTCGCGGTGGCCTTGGCCGTGCTCTTCGTAGCGGCGGTGGTCTTCTTCCCGCCGGCTTCCTTCGGTGATGCGGCCGTCTTCTTCGCCGCGGAGCCCGTCGCCTTCCTGGCAGGGGCCGCCTGCTTCGCCGGAGCCTTCTTCGCGGTCTTGCGGACAGGCAGGGCCCGGACCTCGGCCTCCGTCTCCTCGGCAGCACCGCGTTCCCCACGCGACTGCTTGGCCGCGCGGACGCTGTTCTCCAGGGCGGCCATGAGGTCGATGACCTTGCCGCCCGTCGGGGCGGCTTCCTCTTCGTGCGGTAGCTCAACGCCTTGGAGCCTGGCTTCGATCACTTGCTGGAGGGCTTCCTGGTACTCGTCGTGGAGCGTGGACAGGTCGAAGTCCTGGGACAGCATGTCCATGAGGGACCTGGCCATCTGCAGTTCCTGGGGGCGGATCGTGACCTCTCCCTCCGGCGCGACACCGGCGGCAGGCCTGACCTCGTCGGGCCAGAGACAGGTCTGCAGCACGAGCGTGTCTTCGTGCACTCGCAACACGGCGAGCGACTCTCTAGACCGGATGGCGATCTTTGTGACGGCGATCTGCCCGGATTCGCTCAGGGCTTCTTTGAGCAGGGCATAAGGCTTGTCTGCCGCGCGATCGGAAGTCCCGACGTAGTAGGCCTTGGAGAACATCAGCGGATCGATGGTCTCGGCATCGACGAAGGCCAGCACGTCGATGAGCTTTTTGCTGGGGAGGGGGAGATCGGCGAGGTCCTCGTCCGACAGCATGATCATGCTGCCGTCCGGGGCTTCATAGCCCTTGGTGATCTCCTGGTACGGAATCTCAACGTCCTCGGCCTCACATACGCGCCGCTGCCGCACCCTGGAGCCGTCTTTCTCGTGCACCTGGCGAAGCGGGATGTCGTGCTCCTCCGTGGCCGTGAAGAGCTGGACCGGGATCGTGACCAGCCCAAACGATATGGCCCCCTTCCAGGTCGCTCTCATGCCGCGCTCCTTCCCTGGGACCCTCAGGCTATGTCGGGGCCAGAGACTGCGACACTTGGCGGCGTCCGAGAGGACGGATACGGAGACGCCCCCGTTCGCCGGGCCTCGCAGCCCGTTGGGTTGAATGGCATGGTGGCTAGACGACGGAAGGCGAAGAAGCAGCCGCCCTTCGGCGTGCCCAAGGAGATCATCCTGCTGACGGGCCGGGGTGAATGGCCCTACACATTCGTCGCCGACGACGCGCGTGGCGGATGCGGCAAGGTCCCGATGCCCGCCGACGCGGTGCCTGAGGACGTGCAGGCAGCGGTCTTCACACAGCTGGCAGACCTCACCCGCACCCTTCACGATGTTGAGATCGACGTCGCATGGTCGTCCGTGACACCGAATTCGTGGGTCGGGAGGATCAGTCCCAGCGCCGCAGCGGAGCCCCGTTGAAGGCCGTTTCCCATGGCTGTCGGTAGCCGGCCTCGGCTGGTTGTCCGTGTCGCGTGAGAGCCTCCGGGGCATGAGTTACGACTTGGCCGTCTGGGAAGGCGAGCGGCCGGCGGACGACAAGACCGCCGGCCGGGTCTTCAGTGACCTCTATGACCGCTTCATCGACACGGACGTCGACCATCCGCCAACCGAGCGCATCGCGGCCTATGTCGCCGCACTCCTGGAGCGGTGGTGTGACTTGACCGAGGACGAGGAGGACACCTCACCCTGGTCGACCGGCCCCTTGATAGGCGAGGCCAGTGGCCCACTGATCTACTTTCCGATGCGCTGGAGCATGGCCGAGGAGGCCTCGGCCTTCGCGGCTTCCCTTGCGCAGTCCATGGGACTGGTCTGCCTCGACCCTCAGCAGGACAAGCTCAGGCCCTGACGGTCACTTGACCCCGGACACTCAGCCCGGCCGATTCAGCGCGCGGGTGAGTTCACGATTGGCTGCCCGGGCTGCTTGCAGATCTTCCGTTCGTTCGTCGAGCTGGCTCTGAAGATCGACTACTTGCTGTTGGAGATGGCTGATCTGTCGTTGCAGCTGGTCGATGTCGACAGAGGCGCCGAGGCCCGAGTCGCGCCAAACCTGTTCGCCCAGGGACTCGGAGAGCCGGCGCTCCACCTGCCGAACCCGGAGGGCCAGCCGGGAGTTGCGTTCCAGCGCATTCGACAGGTCTGCCTGCAAGGACGCCCGGGTGACTGCCGCGGCCTCTGAGGCCGGCGAAGGAACTGCGGCCGCGGCATGAATTCGTTCCAGCAGGTCGCGATGGCGATAGAAGAAGGACCGGTCGACCCTGGCTGCTCGTGCGATCGCCGAGACGGATACGTCCTCGCCGGAGCTGACAGCTGTGGTAATCGCCTGGAGGACGCGGTCTCGGCGCCGGGCGGCTTCCTCGGAGCGGCCTTCGCTCATTCTGGTCATGCGGGCCTCGCAGGACGGAGATCTGGCAGGGGCTGACGGACACGAGGCATGCCCAGCATGACGCCTTGACGTCCGCGGCGGGCAACGGTGATCGCTTCGTCGATCTCGGCCCGCTGGTTGGCATCGAGATCGTCCAGGCCGTCCTTGACGCGCTTGATCAGTCGCCTCACTCGGCTGATCTCTTCATCCGAGGGCATGGCCTCGGCCTTGGCCCAGTCGTCGGCGTCCAGGGCTGCCGCGAGTCGTTCGCGATTCCGTAGGAGGTCGGCGAGGTATGCCTCCAGGTCGGGCAAGTAGGAGACGTCGGTACGGAAGTGGCCGCAGCCCACGCAACGGAATCTGACGGGGCAGTCGTTTCCGCCCGCCGCAACGTTGGATGGCTCGGTGCAGACGCCGTAAGGGACGGCGACCTCACCGACGGCTCGCCGGGCGTGCTCGGAATCCAGCAGGGCCTTGGCCTGGCGCCAGACCCGCTTCCCATGCCGGTCGAACTGCATGGTGGAGACACGGTCCACGGCCTCGCGCCGCCGTTTCTCCGTCACTCGGTAATACCCCTGCGTCGTATTCAGGGTCCGGTGGTCCATGAGGACGCGCAGGACATCGACAGGGACACCGGCATCCGCGTGTCGTTGGCAGTAGGTGTGCCGGTAGGCGTAGAGGAAGATCTTCGACTTGTCGAAGGGCTGCATCCGGGTGACCAGGACGCCATCCGCGTCGACCTGGGCAGGAGCAGAGAAGTCGGGGAGGGTATGCACCCACTCTTTGTGGCGACTGGAGAGCCAGCTGGATGTGATCGGCTTACGCCCGTGGGGATTGGCGCGTTGCGTCGGCAGGAGTGCGAGTTCGCTGGTGGGAGTGGACGGGAACTCGGATCTCGTGCGCTGCTGTTGCTCCATGATGACTTGTGCGGTTGCCTGCGAGATCGGCAGTCGACGGCCGTTTCGCCGGGACTTGTAGTTGTCGTAGATCAGCACGTACTGACCGTCGGAGTCCTGCTTCAGGCAGTCCCAGCGGAGGTGGCAGATTTCGTGAGGTCTGCGACCGGTGTCGATCAACAGCTCGACCGCGACCCGGTTCTCGATCCCATGACGCCCGAATTCGCCAAACGTGGGCAGCAGATCACAGATCCGCTGCATCACCTGCAACGGTAGATCCTTTCCCGCTTCTGAGTCTTCCGAATCGTCCGGGATATCCTCAGGGAGTAAGGCGAAGTCGTCGGGCAACCCATGGAGAGGCCTCCCTGGGCGGGCCATTCCGAGTGATTTCATTCTGCCGAGATGGTTGACCAAGTACCGACAGATCCTCACACGCTGCTTTGCCGAGATCGCCTCGGCCTGTTGCAGGTAGGCAAGGCGGTTCAGGAAGGCCGCCAGGTCAAGGCGACCAACAGCCTCGATATCGTCGCCTCCATCGGTGCGCTGGATCGCAAGGCTCTCAGAGAGAGCCGCGAACGCATTGACGACATCTTGAACCGTGGCGACGACGCTGCCACGACGTTGGGGCAGAGTGAATAAGGCCCACTCTTTCACGGCGTTTCGCAGCCAGGACTGACGGATCGAGGTGAAGTTCAATCGGCCGGCGTGGCCGAACACAGCTCCCTCCCACACATCCTTCGACTGCTCACTCTCAGGGGTTCGTCCAGCGCGACGAACGAGCGTGGCCAGACTGCTACAGAGTCCGCGAATACCTCGCGCAAGCTGAGTCGTGTCCGTGGCAGCGAGCGACGGTGCCTTCATCTCTCTCAACCTGTTTGTGAGAGTGCGCAATGTGAAGTGGAGCGTGTGAAGGCCAGCCGTCGTACGGGCCTGCATTCCGTAGATAATCTCTGCGACCAGTCGGTCAGGCAGCCCTCGCAGGCTAATCTCGTTCGTCGCCGTGACAGGGGCCGCGGTGAGTCGCCAGCTCTCCTCCTCGTCTGCTCCAACAAGACCCCGCGACCGCACGCTATGCCAGCGCACTCGGTGAGCGTGACAGTAGGGAGAGGACTTGCTGTCGCGCTTCCGGTAGCAGGAGTAGACCGTGCACGGACCGAAGACCGGCAGGCCAACGACGTCATCAAGGGCGAGGAATTCCTCCAGCGAGACGTTGCGGCGCTGCATGTAACCCACGTGGCTCGTGCAGAGAGGCGTGTTCCGTGAGCGGAACGGACGCTCACAGCCAGACACCAGGCAGTCCTCGACACCCACGATTCTCCGGATTCCCTGTTCTGATTCCGCGAACTCATCCAACGGCGGCTTGCCCGCTGCCCTCCAGCGCGTTCGGCACCCAGAGCACAACCCTCGCGCAATGCTGGTCTGGAGGCATCCCTTCACCCGGCATGACGGAGAACCCAACTGCGGGTGGTCTGTCGGGAAGATCAGCACTCTCTTCTGCCAAGTCCATCCAAGAAGGGCCAAGAACTCCGGGTCCAGCTCAGCCCCCAGTGCTGAGACGTCCACAGGGTTCTCGTCGGCGCTGGGGAGCACACTGGGGACAGTCTTCAACGGCACGATGGTTCCTCGGTGGAGAGGCCCCGGGGAGAGGGGACTCGGTCGATCGCGGCGCGCAGCCGGGCTGAAGCCGGGTGTAGATACGGCCGGGCGGACTCCGCGTGCTTCTGGCCGAGGAGCATCTGGATCTCGTCGAGGCTGCCACCGGCATCAGCCACGTTGCTCGCCATCGCATGTCGCATCATGTGCGGCGCGATCCTCCGCTCAAGACCCGCCCGACGGGCCAGGCTCTCGATCGTCTCGCCGACCGCGTCCGGAGTGACCGGGGCCCCCACCGGTTCGCGGAAGAGATTGACCAGTACGAAATCGCTGCCCGCGGAGCCCAGTCGCTCATGACGCTCCAGCGTGTACTGGTCGAAGGCCTGCACCACCAGGAAGTCCACCGGCAGGACCACCGTACGTTTGGACTTCGACCAGGCCCCATTCGGGTTCTGTCGACGAACCACATGCAGATGAGCGCCTTCCGCCCGGCAGCCCAGCACGCTGGAGTCCATCAGCAGGTGCACGTCGCTGCGACGCAAGCCGGCTGCCTGCCCTCGCCGAAGACCCACCCGGGACAGCAACAGCACGAGCAGCCTGTCCCTGGCCGATCGACAGGCCCGGAACATCGCGACGATCTCCTCGTCGCTGGCCCTGTCGACCTCGCTCTCCGTCTCAGGAAGCCTGTGCTGAGCCCTCAGCCGAGTACGCATCCGCCCGTCCTCGGTCTGGGCCTGAGCGGGAAGATCCCGGGTGTCACCGACCTGGTAGAGCTGTTCGAGAACCCATCCAGGGACCGAGCGCTCCGTGACCGCATGCGCCAAGAACCCCCGCACCGCGACCAGCACGCCGTTGATGCGCCGGGCCCCTCGCGCCGGCTCCGTTCCGGATCTGGGAGGGGCCGTTCGGCCCTCTGACCTCGACGTCTGCCACTTCAGCCAGAGGATGAAGGAGCTGAGATCACGGGCCGCCGTCCGCCAGTCTCGGCCCGTGGCGTGCGACCAGCGAAGGAAGAGGGCGATGGCGCCCGCGTACGCCTTGGTGGTCGACTCTGCTCGGGCTTGGTTCAGCCGCAGCCCTCTCAGAAACCGGTCGGCTTCCCTGAACACCTGAAGATCGCCATCAACGACCGTCCAGTACGCATCACCGGACGGCATCCGTACAAGGAATGCCTGCATGTACGCCCCTTAGCCCTACAGCTGATCGCCACAGCACGCCACAGAGCCACACCCCTGGAGAACCGTGCCGACCTCCTCAACGAGAGAGGACTGCGGTACGTCACGCAACACATCAGGAACCCCCAGAGAACGGCGGCCGCATCCGCTACCGCAAGGTGTGCGAGCTGGACGGCGAGGAGGTCGGCTCGGCCGAGATCGGCAAGGGGTACGAGGAGGCGGACGGATCGGTCATCCCGATCACGGACGAGGACCTCGCCACGCTGCCGCTGCCCACGGCCAAGACGATCGAGATCGTGACCTTCGTCCCCGCCGCGCAGATCGATCCCCTCCAGATGGACGCGGCGTACTACCTCGCGGCGAACGGCGTCCCGGCGGCCAAGCCCTACACCCTGCTGCGCGAGGCCCTCAAGCGCAGCGACCGGGTCGCGATCGCCAAGTTCGCGCTGCGCGGGCGCGAGCGGCTCGGCATGCTGCGCGTGGTGGACGACGTCATCGCCATGCACGGCCTCCTGTGGCCGGACGAGATCCGCGCGCCGGAGGGCGTGGCACCGGAGACGAAGGTGACGATCCGGGAGGCCGAGCTGGACCTCGCGGACGCCCTGATGGCCACGCTCGGCGAGGTGGAGGTGGCCTCGCTGCACGACGACTACCGCACGGCGGTGGAGGCCATGCTGGCGGCGAAGTCGGAGTCGGGGGAGGCCGTGACCCCGACGCAGGCCCCGGAGGCGAGCGGGAACGCGCAGGTGATCGACCTGATGGCGGCCCTGGAGAAGAGCGTACGGGCGGCCAAGGCGTCGCGCGGCGAGGCGGCGGAGACGGAGCCGGAGACGGAGCCGGAGACCGAGGCGGAGGTCACCCCGATCCGCCGGTCGGCCTCCCGAGCGACCCCGGCGGCCCGCAAGAACGCCCCGAAGACGGCCGCGGCCCCCAAGGCGGCCACCGGCAAGAAGTCGACGGCGGCGTCGCCGAGCGCGAAGAAGGCCGCCTCCGCGACGAAGACGACCAAGGCGACGAAGGCCACGAAGAGCACGGCCAGGACGCCGGCCAAGTCGTCGGCCAAGACGCCGGTGAAGACGACGAAGGCGGCGAAGACGGCGTCCGCCACGTCCACCACGAAGAAGGCCGCCCCCCGGGGACGCACCTCGGCCTGACACGCGAACGTGGTGGGGGGGGGGGGGGGGGGGGGGGGGGGGGGGGGGAAGGTACAGATCCCGCCCGGGGGAGGGGTGGGGGGGGGGGGGGGGGGTTATGGTGTGGGGATTGCCATCCCCTCTCCCT
>NZ_JBVHUE010000017.1:84991-160670 GCF_055565515.1 Streptomyces sp. NPDC028419
GGTGGGCGGCCCGCGGTCGGGGCCGCCCACCACCACGTTCCACGTTCAGGGAGTGGCGGGGCGGTGCCAGGTCGTGTAATCGGCGTCGCGCGCCGCCCTGACCTCGTCCGGATGGCTGGAAGTGGTCGAGCCGAAGTTCCCGTACCCCTGCATCTCGTGCGGACGCAGGCCGCCCTCGGGGATCTCGACCGGTTCCCGTTCCTCCAGCAGCTCGTACACCGCGCCGCCGTCCGGCAGGTGCGGCTGGCTCTCGGGCGTGGGTGGCGCGGGTTCCCGCGCCCGGACCCTCTTGCCCAGCCAGAACGCGCCGATCAGGAAGCCGACTACGGCAATCCCGACGACCAGGAACCACGCGATGTCGCTCAGGGTCGTTTCCATGTCGGATCTGTACCCGCGCCCGGCCCTCGCCATACCCAAGGAATCATGACAAAACAGTAGAAACTATGAATATATCGGCCCCTCCGTGTCGCGCAGCGCCCCCGTGCCCCGCGCCGCACTGCCCCGGGAGCTCAGCACGCCCAGGATCTCCGCGCAGATCGCGAGCGCGGTCTCGGCCGGCGTCCGGGCCCCCAGGTCCAGCCCGATCGGGCCGTGCACCCGGGCCAGCTGCGCCTCGCCCACCCCGTCCGCCAGCAGCCCCTCGCGCCGCCGCGCCTGCGTCTTGCGGGAGCCGAGCGCACCGACGTACGGGATCCCGCTCGCGAGCGCGCCCCGCAGCGTCGGGACGTCGAAGTCCGGCTCGTGGCTCAGCATCACCAGGCACGCGCCGTCCCGGCGGGCCCGCAGCACCTTGCCCGCCCCGGCGGCGTCGTCGACCAGCACGGCGTCCCAGCCCAGCAGCAGGGCCTGGCGCTCGATGACGCCCGCCAGCTCGCCGCCGCCGCCGATCACCAGGCAGGGCGCGGAGGGGTACGCCTCGACGAGCACCAGCCCGGACTCCCCGTACAGCGCGTCGCGCCCCGCCCGGTGCGTGCCCAGCAGCTCCGAGGCCCGCCGCTCCGCATCGGTGGCGGGGGCGTCGAGCGCCCGTACGACCTCGCTGACGGCCTGGTCGGCGGCCTCGTTCAGGCGCGTCACCAGCGCAACCCCGACGCCCTCGGCCAGCAGGTCCCACCACGCGGCCGGTACCGCCGAGAGCGGCTGGAGCAGGATCTCCGCCTGCCCGCCGCAGGTCAGCCGCGCCTGCGCGGCCTCCGCCCCGCGGACGGACACCTCGCACACCCGGGCGCTCTCCCCGGCCCCGACCGCCGCCGCCTCCGCGACGAGCTCGGCGTCGAAGACCCCCCGGTACAGGGCCCCCACGCACTCCCCGCGCGGATCGACGAGCACCGCCCCACCGGCGTCCCGGGGCCCGAACCCCTGCTCGGTGACGGGCCGCGCCAGAAAACCGGCCCGCCCCTCCGAGATCCACTGCCGTGCCGTCTCGGCCAGCTCACGCATGCCTGCCACCTCGATCGCCGTAAGACTCCCGATCCACAAAGTGCCAGGTCAGCGGCACGATGCGGCCTGCCCCAGATCCTAGGGACCCGGCCCCGCCACCCCAAGCCGCAAAACCGCCGATCCGCCCCCACCCCCCTCGTACGTCCCGCCGGAACCCGATCACCGCCCGGGTGGCTCCTGCGGGGCGGGCGCGGGGGTGTTGTCGTGGTGCACGTGCATGTCGCCGTCGGTGACCGCGTAGACGGTGCCGTGGTCGTTCGCCCTGTTGGACTGCTCGGATCCCGGTGCCGGCTCGGCCGGCGTGCCGGTCCCGACGCGGTTGTCGTCGCCGACGATGACGGGGCCCTTCGCGTCGCGGCCGATGCGGATGGTGACCTGGCGAGGAGGTGTGTCGGGCATGGTGGGGATCCTTTGCTGGAGGGGAGCGGTCGGCGGGCGGATCACGGGACGCGGGTCAAGGTGAACGGTTGGCAGCCGCTCACGCATGCTTCACCCCCGGATCCGGTTCCCTTGACCACCTGGGCGGTGGAGCCGTCGGGCGAGATGGTGATCGACATCGCGAGCGATCCGGCCACGCCGGATCCGGAACACGAGCCGTCCGGCCCCACCGCGTAGGCGCTCTGGGTGCCGCTGTACTTGGCGCCGCTGCCCGTCATCTTGAGGTCGATCGGTCCGCAATCGGTGGGCGCCGTCGCGGAGTACGAGTCGGTCCCTGACTTGACGAACGCGATCGTGACGCCTTGGGCGTCCCGCCACCGTCCGACCAGGCCGGTCGGGTCCGCCGACGGGGTGGTGGACGGGGTGCTGGCGGTGCTGGCGCCGGCCGACGGAGTCGCCGAGGGGGTGACGGCGGGCGTCATGACGGATGACGAGGTAGGTGCGGCTGCTTCGTCGGCCGAGGTATCCGCGTCCTGCATCTGGTTGAGCGCCATGCCCCCCACGACGACCGCCACGAGTACGGCGACCAGGGAGAAGACCAGGGTCGCGATGGAGGCGCCGGCCGCGACCCCGCCCGCCGCCGCTGCCCCGCTCGCTGCCCCGCCGGCCCCGCTCGCGGCGGCTCCGGTGTGCGCCCCGTCGCCCGCCGCGACCGCCCACGGACTGCCACCCGTCGCCATGGCGGCGTGCCCGGGCACCACGGCCGCCGCGTGCGGGGCGGCGGTGCTCGTGTGCCCCGCCAGGTTCAGCATGTGGGTGCTCACGCTGTGGGCCGGAGCGGTGGCGGAATGCGCGGCGCCGGTGGCGGCGCCGTGCGCCGTGCCGCTCGCCGCGTTGGGGGCGGCGCCCGTGGCCGCCGCATGGGCCGAGCCCGGCACCGTGGGCGTCGTGACGGCCGCCCCGCCGGGGGCCCCCGGCACCGTGGGCGACGTGACCGCCGCCCCGCCGGGAGCCCCCGGCACCGTCGCCAGCTGGTGCAACTGCTGCGCGGCAGCCGCGCCGGGGCCGTCGTTCAGCGCCTGCCACAGCAAGACGGCCTCGCCCAACAGCACCGCGAACATGACGCGTTGGCCGGTCAGCAGCGCCCGAATGGCCTCCTCGTGCGTGAAGTAGGCCTCGGCCTGCCGGTCGCCCGAGGTGCGGGCCGCGACCCAGCCACGACCGAGCAGCCGCCCCCACACGCCGAACCGCAGCGAACGGGCGAGCGCCGGGGACGCGGCGCGCGCGACCCGTACGGCGAGGTCCGGACGGCCCGCCGCCTCGGCCAGTTCGGCCGCCATCTCCAGGGCCCTGCTGTGCCCGGCCACCTGCGCCGGCGCCGTCTCCGGCCGTTCCACCCACGCGGCGAAGTACCCGCACAGGCGGTCGGCGGGGAAGGGCCGCGGGTGTTTGGCCCGCAGCGCCGGGCCGAGGTCGCCGGTGAAGCGGTACCCGTGCTCCGCCGCCACGATCAGCCCGAGACCGGCCAGCCGGTCACAGAGCCCGGCCGGATCCGGTACGTCGGTCAGCGCGCCGATGTGCACCGGGTCCACCTCGGCCCCGTACAGGGTCGCCAGGAGGTGCAGCACGCTCAGCTCCGCCGCGCCGAGCCGATCGAGTAACTCCGGCAGGATTCCTGCCACTTCGCCGGGCAAGGGCAGCCGGACCCGGCCCGCCGGACCGGTCCGGGCCAGGCCGGCCGCGCGCAACAGCGACAGCGGCAGACCGGCCGCGGCCTGCCACAGGTCGGTGGCCGAGCCGATTTCGCTCTCCAGCAGCGGCCGGCGCAGCTCCCGGGCCAGCAGTTCCAGCCCCGCGGCCCGGTCCAGCCCCTTGATCTCCAGGGCCGTGCCGTCGCTCCACAGGGACCGGTCGGGGCCCGCGAAGACGAAGGTCGCGTCCGGCGCCGCGTCGGCGAGGTCCAGCAGCTGCCCGTACGTCAGGTCGGCGTCGTCGAGGTACACGGTCACCCGCACCCCCGCCATCAGTCGCCGCAGTTCGGCCCGCGACGGCGCGTAGCCCGAGGCTTCGTAACAGGCCTCGAACACCTCCTGGGCGAGGTCCGTGACGTCGCGGTAGGCCGCCGTCAGGAAGACCACCCCGGCCGGGCCCGGATCCAGTTGCCGGGCCGAGTGGCGCAGCAGGGTGCTCTTGCCGACGCCGGGCGGCCCCCACAGCTGGACCAGGCCCCCGGCCCGTACGGCGGCGGCCAGCGCGGCGCTCTCCGCGGCCCGTCCCACCGGCTCCGGCACGCGCCGGGGCAGCAGCGCGACCTGCTCGCGGCGCACCGGGCGGGGCCGCTCGCGCTCCATGACCACGGTGACCCGCGAACCGTGCTGGGCGTCGACGACCATGTTGTGGTCGCCCACGATCACGGTGCCCGCGTCGCGGCCCACGGACACCTCGGTACGGTTGCCCGCGCCGGCAGCGGCACTCGTACCCGCCCGCGCACCGGGCGCCTCCTGCCCGGGTCCGGTCACCGGGCTCCCGGCCCCGTCCGTTCCGTCCATCGCCCCGTCCATCGCCCCGCCCTCCCGGCCGCGGCGTGCGACCGTCCTCTGCATGGCCTGCCTGTGGCCACGCTAGCCACGGCGCGGTGCGGCAATACCGTCATACGACTGTTTCGGAGGCGAAGGCGACGGCGGTCAGGCGGGCGAGGTCCTCGACCTTGATCGCCCGGTACCCGGTGGACACCACGCCCGTCTCGCGCAGCCGCCGCAGCGCCTTGTGCACGGTGGGCTCCGACGCCCCCGACAGGGTGGCGAGCTCCGGCTGGGTGATCGGCCAGCGGATCACCACCCCCGCGCCGCTGGGCTCCCCGTACGCCATGGCGATCTGGTGCAGCACCCGGGCCAGCCGGGTGGCGGCGTCGCAGCCGGTGAAGTCGACCCGGTGGCCGTTGGCCACGCGGAGCTTGGCCACGATCGACCCGTTGACGGCGTGCGCGATCCGCGGATCCCGCCGCATGCAGTCGAGGAAGTCCTCGCGGGTCACCATCCGGGCCACGGCGGGCCCGCAGGTCGTGACCGTCGCGGACCGGGGCCGACCGTCCACCGCCGCGAACTCGCCGACCAGGTCCCCGCCCATCCGTACGGCGAGCAGGGCGTCGCGGTGGTCGTGGGTCCGCGCGGTCGCCTTGACCACCCCGTCGAGCAGGATCACCACGAAGGTGGTCCGCTCCGCCTCGCGCATCAGCACGCGGTCGGCCGGATAGCGCGCCCGCGCGCCCAGTGCGAGCAGCCGGTCGCGCGAGGCCGCGCCGAGCCCGCCCAGCAGACTGGCCGACGGCCAGGCCCACTCGTCGCGCGGCCGGCCCCGCCCGTGACCCCGACCGGGAACACCGTCACCCACGCCCGCGCGCCCCGCTTCCCCGTCCGGCCCGCCCGGCTCCGTGCGCCCAGTGTGCGTCCCGCCCCCGCCGTCGGCACGCCCCGGATTCCCCAACTGGCTTGAAACGTACGCCCGTTCTCCGAATCCCGTAATCCGACGAGATCTCCGCGCCCCGGGGTGGGCAGACTCGGGGACATGGACACCGAGTGGGGCGAGCTGAACGAGCGAGACGAGCGGGACGAGCCGGACATGGAATACCGGGCGCTCCTGGCCGTCGACATCGAACGCTCCGCGGGCCGCGGGAACGTGCCGCTCCTGCGGATCCGCGAGGTGCTCACGACCGCGCTGCGCGCCGCCTTCGAAGTGAGCGGCATCGACTGGCAGGCGTGCCTGTGCGACGACCTCGGGGACGGCGTCCGGGTGACCGCCCCGGCGGGCGTGCGCAAGGCGCGCCTGCTCCACCCCCTGATCGGCGACCTCGCGGCCCGACTGCGCATCCACAACCGCGCGGCCGCGCCCGACACCCGGATCCGCATCCGGGCCGCACTGCACGCCGGTGACGTCGTCGTCGGCCCCTCGGGGCAGGTCGCGGGCCGCCCGCTGGAAGTCCTCGCCCGGCTGCTCGACGCGCCCCCGGCGCGCGCGGCCCTGGCGGCGGCTCCACAGGCGGTGACCACCTCGCTCCTGCTCTCGCGGCACTTCCACGAGGAGACCGTGCGCCACGGTTACCCCGGCATCGACCCGGAGACCTTCCAGGAGGTCACCTTCACCGAGAAGGAACACACGGCGCACGCCTGGCTCCACCTCCCGGGCCTCGCCCAGCCCCCCGCCGCGGCGCGGGAGCCCGTACCGCCTCCCCGCCCGGAAGGCTCCCGGATGATCAACCGGGCTTCGGGCCACGCCACCCTCTACGCGAACCAGCACGGCGCCCTGCACGTCCACACGCACGAGGAATGACCACCACGCCGACCATGACCACCACGCCGACCATGCCCACCAAGCCGACCGTGCCCACCCCACCGACCATGCCCACCACGAGGGAGCACCCGTGGACGACCTGACCGCGCTGGCAGAAGCGGGCGCCGCCGCCCTGGTCGCGGCGATGGCCACCGACCTGTGGCAGGCGACGCGGGCCAGGGCCCTCGACCTCTTCCGCCGCTGCGACCACCACCCGCGGGCCGCGGTGGAAGCCCAACTCGACGGCAACGAAGCCCTGGTCCGCGCGGCCGGCGCCCCGGACGAGGTCCGCCGCACGCTCTTCGCCTACTGGGCCCTGGAGCTGACGGAACTCCTGCGCCAACACCCGTCGGCCCGACCGGCCGTCAGCCACCTGGGCGCCGCGGCCCCCGCCCCCCAGACCTTCAGCATGACGAACACGGCCCGCGACTCGGCCACCCTGTACGCGGTCCAGTACGGCACGTACCCCGTCCACGCGGCGCCCCCGTACCCGTCCCCGGATCCGGACGCACCGCGATGACGGTGCGCCGCGGCCGCGCGAAGACCCCGCCCGAGCGAAGTGGTCGCTGACGGCGGGGTCTTCGGGTACTGCGTCAGTGCGTGGGGTGCAGGGCGGTGTGGGCGACGATGGCGAGCTGGATGCGGTTGCTGGTGCCCGTCTTGTGGCGCAGGCGGCGTACGTAGGTGTCGACCGTGTGGGGGCTGAGCGCCATGCGGTGGGCGATCGCCCGGTCGGTGGCTCCCTGGGTGAGGTGGGTGAGGAGTTCCCGCTCGCGGGCGGTGAAGGTGGGCGGCTGCGCCGCGGGGAGCGTCATGGTCTGGCCTCGGGTCCTTCCGGTGCCGTGCGGCGATGGGCGGGCGTGCGGGGTAAGGAGCGGGTGGTCACGGGCCCCATCCGTTGCCGCAGGGGTTGTCGATGCCGATGCCCCCGATGGTTGCCGGCCGCGCCACGAACCTCAGCTGGACCGGGGGAGTGGTGGGCTTGCACTTGACGTCCGTGACGGTGGTGGCCGTGCGCTGCGCGGGCGCGTCGGCCTGTGCGGGGGCCGCGAGGGCGAGCAGCGCGGCGGTGAAGGCGGTGGCTGCGGCGAGGGTGAAGCGCTTCATGGTGGTTCCGTCCGGATGCGGGGCCGAAAGGGCCCGGTGGAGTTGTCGTGCCGGGATGCCGGGGACGACTCCAGAATGACCACGGCGCGTTCTGTGAAGCCACGGTTCCTCCTGTCACTAAAGTTCCCTGGCAGCAAGGGGAGTGGGGGACGAAGTGGACAAAGAGCTGATCGGTGGGGCAATAGCCGCCGACGCGTCGGCGGCCGAGGAAGCGGATCGGGCGGTCTACCAGTGGGTGGCCGAGCACCGCCGCCTCGATGCGGCGGCCGCGGCCGAGGCGATCGGCCTGGACGCGGCGCAGGCCCGGGCCGCACTGGAACGGCTGGCCGCGGCCCGGCTCGTCCACGCCGATCCGCAGGAACCCGGCACCGGCTACGCCGTGGCTCCCGAGGTGGCCGCCGCCCAGCTCGCCGCCCCCGTCGAGGCGGAGATACGCGCCCGCCAGCAGCAACTGCTGCACATGCGCCGGCAGTTGCAGCAGTTCACCCCCTCCTACCAGCGCGGGGTGCAGGCGGCGGGCGGTGCGCTGGAGGTCGTCTCCGGCATGCACACCGTACGTACGCTCATGACCCGCGCCGCGGCGGCCTGCCGCAGCGAGGTCTTCACCTGCCAGCCCGCCAGCGGCTTCCGCACGCCCGACACCCTGCGCGACACCTTGGAGCGCGACCGTCCGCTGCTGGAGCGGGGCATCCGGCTGCGCGTCCTGCACCCCCACACCTCCCGCTTCCACGCCCCGACCCAGGCGTACGTCGCCGCCGCGGCCGAGCTGGGCGCCGAGCACCGCACGGCGCACGAGCTGTTCGGTCGGATCGTCGTGTACGACCGGGAGACGGCGTTCCTGCCGATGAGCGACGGCAGTTGGGGTGCGGTCGTCATCCGCGAGGCGCACACCGTCGCCTACCTCTGCGAACTGTTCGAGCACGCCTGGGAGCAGGCCGCCGTTTTCGCGGACGCCGCCAGCCAGGGCCTGGAACAGGTCGCCCGCGAAATCGACCACACCATCCTGCGGCTGCTGGGCGCGGGCCTGAAGGACGAGGCCATCGCCCGCCGGTTGGGCATGTCCCTGCGCACGGCCCGCCGCCACATCGCCGACATCATGGACGGCCTCGGCGCCGACAGCCGCTTCCAGGCCGGAGCGGCCGCCGCACAGGCGGGCCTGCTCACCGACGGGGCCTGAGCACCCCCGGCCCCCGACCCCCGCCCCGCCCCTGCCTGCGCAGGTGAGGCGGTGGGCGGGGGCGAGGCGGAATTCCGGTACCGGTTAGTCGCGGATTTCGCGAAAGCGTCGTGCGGCACAGGATTGCACCTGTCACCCCGACCACCAACCGGGCCAAAAGGGCAGGCAGTTACCGCCGCGCCGGCCGGAATTCAGGAAGGCCGTTTCCGATGCCGCGCACGGCCCACGTTCCCGACGAAACGGAAATTCTCCTCGTCGAGGAAATCATGCTGTTCCTCTCCGTCCACCTCGGCCGGAATCCCGGCCTCATGTGGCTGGAGCACGAGCCCTCGAACCCGGGCGTCCTGGAGGAGTTCCTGCCGAGCGCCCTCGCCGACCGGCTGGGCCGACCGGTCACCGTCGTGCCCCGCTCCACCAGCACCGCACAGGACCTGTTGGTCTGCCAGCTGAGCGGGGCCGACACCTGGCACGTCGCCCCTCCTGCCGGGGCCGCGCTGGCCCTGCGACTACAGGCCGGGGAAGTGCTCTACGCCCCGGCGGGCTCCGTCTGCGCCCCGCGCCACGGCTCCCGTTCCCAGGCCCTGCTCCTCGCCCTCGGCGACCCCGGCGCACCCCGCTTCGTTCCCCGTACCCCCACCAGAGAAGAGAGAACACCATGACCAAGAACACGATTGCGACGCGCACGAAAAGGACCGCTTTCAAGGCCACCGTCGTCGCCATGGCCATCGCGGGAGCGGTGGCGATATCCGCCCCCGCGGCGATGGCGGACCCGAACATCCCGGGAACCTCCGGGGCGGGAAACCCCATCCTCGGTCAGGACCAGTCGGGCGTGCGGGCCAATCCGCGTGCAGGCGGGGCCGATCTCCTCGGCGCGGTCCAGTGGGGCATCGACAAGATCTTCGACGAGTTCAAGGCTTCCGGCCAGTACAAGTCGTTCGTCAACTCGATGCTGAACCAGGTCGACCAGGACACCAACCGCAAGTACAACATCGTCGTGGTCTACCTGGAGAACGACTTCGGCGCGGCCAACGTCGACACCGGCGCCCTGCAGGGCGGCCCCGGCGTGAACAACACCCCGTACTTCCGGGCGGGTTCCGTCAACGGCTACTCCTACGGCGTCTACATCTTCGACCACGGCACCGCCGACTTCCAGCGGACCCTGATCTGGCAGCAGGGCACCTCGGTCACCGCGTCGACCTCGGCGAACGGCGGCCTCCACGGCAACGCGACCGGCGTCGGGCCGAGCGTTTTCGGTCCGATGGTGGACCACCTCCGCTTCGACAGCCGCAGGTCCGGCCCGACGGGCGGCGACTCCATGCTCGGCGCCGGCCAGACCCTCTCCAAGGGCAGGCAGATCGCCTCCCCGAACGGCCACACCCTCGCCATGCAGGACGACGGCAACCTCGTGGAGTACGCCGACCGTGCCCGCACGCAGGTCCTGCACGCCAGCAACACGGTGGGCCGGGGCGACCACCTGACGATGAACTGGGACGGCAACCTCATCCTGGCCACCGCCAACAACACCCCGCTCTGGTCCACGGGCACCCCCAACAACCGGGACGCCTGGCTACAGATCCAGGACGACGGCAACCTCGTGCTCCACAAGTCCGACAGCTCGGTGCTGTGGGCCGTCAACCCGAACGGCTGGCCCCAGACCACCGGCGGCGGGGGCGGGAGCGACGGCGGCGGGGACCGCGGGGCGCACGGCGCCGGCAACAACGGCCAACGCGGCGGACACCCCGACGGCTCCTGGATCACCCTCGTGAACAAGGGCAGCGGCCGCGCCATCGACGACGAGCGCGGCGGCACCGACAACGGAAACAAGATCCAGACCTGGGACCAGCACAACCAGAACGAACCCGCGCAGGGCTGGCGCCTCGACCCGAAGGGGACCGCGGACGGGATGACGGTCTACGCCCTCACCAGTCGGACCAAGGACGCCCAGGTCCTCAACCTCTCCGGCGCCGACAACCGCAGCGCACAGCTCTACCGCTACGACGACACCAACAACAGCAAGTGGCTCTTCCTGGGCACGGGTGACGGTTGGTACAAGGTCTACTCGGCCAACAAGCGGAACGACTGCCTCACCGACAACGGCCGCGGCAACCAAGTCACCATCGAACCCTGCACCGGCGCCGACAACCAGCAGTGGGGCAGCTACCTCTACTGACCCGGAACGGCTACCGGCGTCGCCGGTACGGCGCGCAGATCGTCCGAGGTTCAGGTGGACGTGGCTGGTCCATGCCAAGCCGCGGCAGTTCGTACTCGGGAACGAGAAAGCTGTCGTACGTCTCCGGGGCGGAAGACTCGCCCCAGTACACGGCGCCGGCGACGACGAACCCGCCCAGCAAGTGCTCACCGAGCACGAAGGGCCGCGCGTCGTACCAAGGGTCTGGAACCGCCTCGCGCAGCTCGGCCTCCTCCTCGCCGGAGGCGTCGCGGATGGTCAATGCGGGGTAGTGCGCCCGGACGGACAGGGCGCTGACGTTCTTGAAGAGGACCTCCAGCGTCGTCGAGAAGCCCTGATCGTCGTTCTGGTGCCCTCTGAGCAGCAGTTGACTGTGCCCGATGATGTAGGTGACCAGCCGGACCGGCCGCGCGAAGTGCACCGGCAGATGGGTCAGATCGACCTGTCGAGTCACTGCTTGATCTCCCTGACGCGCGAGAGGGCCGGCGCCTGATCCTGGCACGTCGCCCTTGAGGTGCGCACTTGGCCGCACATACGCGAAGACCCCGTTCTCAGCGTTGCCGCTGATGGCGGGGTCTTCGGGCACTCCTTGCGAAGTGCCCCCGGCAGGATTCGAACCTGCGCACACGGCTCCGGAGGCCGTGCCACGGGCCGCTGCGAAACAGGCGTTGACCTGGTGTTTCTTGCCTCCATGCGCTGAGGGGGGCTGATCTCTATCGCATACCGTGCATGGGTGTCGCGGAGTCGCAGCCCCCAGACCAAGTGCGCCGACCGACGCGGGCCAGGCCGACGCTCTGTGGACGACCACGCCTGCTGCGGCAGCCGCACGGATCCAGGCGGCAGCCTTCGGTGGAAGCAGCTGGATCTCATCGGAGGATCAGAGATGCCCTGGTGCTGCAACATCGCTGAACCCATGATCCTCTTCGTCCCGACTGAGGTCCGGGCCCCAACTGAGGTCGTCATGCCCCACGGTGAAGATGCGTCGCGTTACGCAGATAACCCCGAAGTCGTCGCCGCGCGGCTTGCAATGGGACGTGTCGGCACCTCTCCGGTCTTCGGGCCGGAAAGATCAACCTGGTCCGCATGTATACCCCTCCCGACAGGACAATCCATCAGGAGTGTCCGATAATTGATGTCACAGAAGCCGACACACTCGCAGACAGGGGAGTGTTATGAGTGGGAGTGGAGCGCGGGAAAACCGCCCGGTTGAGAGGAAGCGTCAAGGCAGTAAAAAAGGCAAAAAAGGAGATACGGAACCGTTCCGACCCGGCTCCGGGTCAGTGCTCGCCCCATCTCCTGCGCCTCCAAATGTCATCAAAGGGCAAGAGGGTGAGGTTTATCGACCTGGCACCAAGAAAACCACCACGCCAGCGCCGACACCCCACTCGCGCGAAGAGGTCGAGAGGTGAAAGGCCCTCAGCGCTTCGAGCGATGCTTCGAATTCGAGATGAGTTGGCATGGACGAAATTGCCGGACCGGACGTAGCGAAGCTGATTGACAAGTTCTTGGACGATGAGCGAGCCGTTAGGTCTTCGGCGCAGGCGCGCGGTTTGGCGGTTATTACGACCTCCGGCACCTTGGTGACCTTGCTTCTCGCCTTCGCCGCCTTGGCCACCAAGAAAGCTCAAACGTTTACCCTTCCCCCTGATTTGAAGCTCCCGCTGGCACTCGCTTCAATCCTCCTGGTCGTTGCAGCGATAATCGGACTCATCGCAAATTCTCCACTCAGGAAGACCGTTGAGCTTAATTTCGCCAGTTTGGATCAGGCGTTGACCCCCGAGCTGTGGAACGCCTCACCAGAGGAGGTCACGCGAGGGATCGCCCTCGACCAGGTTGCCGTGCTTGTCGACGCCCGGAAACTGAATACCGTCCGGGCGAGAATATTGCTAGCGGCGATCGCTGCTGAAATTGCTGGGATTGCATGTGCCACCTGGGGTGTTATTGCCCTAGTGGTCGCAGCCTAGCTTTGAGGTCCATTTCACGGACCCGATCCACGTCTCACGAAACACTGCAGGTGCTGCGGGCAACTTGAAGTGCGCGCATCCATCCTTTTCCGCCCAGGCAAGACGTGCGAAGCTGGACCTCACGGGAGGCCTAAGCCACCACGCGCACCGGAACAAGGAGGAAACGTGCCCAACCCCAGCCCGCGGGGAACGTACTTGACGGTCTCCGGTTTGCTGCGGGCAAGGATCGCCGAGGGAGCCTACTCCGATGGCCTTCCGTCCGAAGCAGAGATCGGGCGGGAGTTTGGCGTGGCCCGCACGACCGTCCGTCGTGCGCTTCGCGCCCTGGAGGAAGCCGGCGACGTGACCACCGTCGCCGGGGTCGGCCGCCAGGTCGGCGGCGGGTCACAGGTGGCGCCATACAAGCGGATCATGACGGACCTGCTGGAGCGCATTCGGACGGGCGAGCTGCCCGCCGGCGCTCGGCTCCCAAGCGAGGCAGAACTCTCCGAATCCTACGGCGTTGCACGCGGGACCGTCCGTCGTGCCGTGCACGAACTCGAAGGCGCAGGGCACGTTCACGCTCAGCACGGAGTCGGGCGGTTCGTGGGCCCAGCGTCCTGATTCTCAACGCCTTGGGGGCACTCACATGCAGTTGGCCAAGTGGGCTCACGATCTCGCGGAGTCCCTGCTTGCCGAGACCCTGCCGACCCGGTGGGCTCATTCTCGGCGCGTCTACTCACAGGCCCTGACGCTGGCCCCGGCACTCGGCGAGGATGCTGAACTTCTGGCCGCAGCGGCCATTGCGCACGACGTCGGGTACGCGCCGGCAGCCGTGGACACGGGGCAGCACATGATCGACGGAGCGCGCTACCTGCGTGACGTGGTGGGCGCCGACCCCAGGCTATGCAGTGTCGTGGCCTTCCACACGTCATCTCCCTGGGAGGCCTCTGAGCTGGGGCTGAGCGAGGCTCTCGCCGAGTTCGGCCCCGCAGAGCCCGTGCTGGTGGATGCGATCACTTACTGCGACCTGACCAGCAGCCCCGTGGGCTCGCTGATGGATCCAGCAGAGCGGTTGACCGAGGTACTCGACCGGTACGGCCCGGATCACGTCGTGTTCCGGGCCGTATCCGCGGCTCGGCCTGAGCTGCTGGCCCGGGTTGGCCGCGTGCGTCAGCGCAGCTTCGAGACAGAGCGGTCCAAGCTCAGCTAATCCGGGGAACCGGCGAGTCGAGGAAACCTTCCGTGAGCCGCCGGCGGGTGGTGGGCGATACGCCAAGGGACTCGATCTCTGCCTGAGGAACCCACCGGACCTCCAGGGATTCCGAACTCACCTTGATCTCGCCGCCGACCGGTCGGGCCCGGAAGCAGAGTGAGAACTCTTGCCTCACCTCTCCGTCCGCGAACGCGATGACATGTCCTGGGTCGGTGAAGATTCCCACCAGGCCAACGACCTCGACGAGAATCCCGGTTTCCTCCAGGACCTCGCGGACTACCGTTCCTGCGATGTTCTCTCCGATCTCCTGGACACCCCCCGGCATGCCCCAACGGCCGTTGTCCGATCGCCGCTCCATCAGCACATCGCCCGCATCGTTGACGACGAACGCCGTCACTGCGGGCACGATGCTGTTCGCCTTCGGTGCGTCGGGGTCGTCGAAATAGTCAGTACGGCGGCTCATGCTCACCCTTCAATGGGGACTGCTTCGGACCAGACCTTTTCGAAGCTCTGCTGATATGTGGAGACCAGCTCAGCACCGGCGACCTTGCGCAGGTGGAGAACCGGAGTCAGGGGCGCGCTCACCCCGTACACCTGCGTGTTCACCAACCACTCGTCATCCGACCGGTAGAGCGAGTTATGCAAGGTTGACCGGTGGATCCGGAATTCGATCCCTGGAACCGAGTACAGGGGGCGGTAGAGCTTCATCACTTCGCGAACCTTGTAGGCCACGCCCTCGCCGATTTCCTCCTCGTCCCCTCGGCGTCGGATCTCTGGGCTTTCCGGGTCTCCGAGCAGGATGCGGGCCCGAACACCGCCAGCCGCTTTCAGCCTGAGAAGCTGCGGCCAACGCGGATTCTCGGCGAGGAAGACTCCCGCGTGGACCAACACTCCGATCTCCCGTTCCGCCCGCCCGAACAGCTGGAGCCATAGGTCGGCCGGCACGTAGGAGCGGTGCGGGTAGACCTTCAAAACCTCCGCATCAGCAGCGTCCTTGCGCTGCCCGTCCGGCAGGCCGTCCGGCCAGAAGTAGCCCTCGTCCTCCCGCAGGAAGGCCGAGATGGCAAGACGGTGCTTCCGGTAGGGCGCTCGCCCCTTGGTGATCCAACGCTCCACGGTCTTGGGGTCGACCCCAAGCTGCTCCGCAAGGGCATCTACGGCGACGCCTTGCGTCAGCATCGCGGACCTTAACCGTTCGTTCGGCATCCCACCCCCAGGGACGTCCAGGGACGTAGTCGCCCCCCAGAACGCTATCGAGGACGTCCCAAGTCGTCCAGGGACGCGGTGACTTCGTCCCGCCCTTCGACGGCACTCTGATGCCACACCACAAGACGGACCGGCTGAGGCGCAGAGCTTGACAGCCTCAACCAGAACCGCCAATGTGGGATACACGTTCAAGCATGTATCTCATGCGGTCGACGCGGCTACCTAGCGCTGACCTGCATGAATGCCTGCGACGAGCGACGTACAGCTAAGGGCGGGGACGCTGCAATCCCGCCAAAGGCCAGGGGATAGGGCGAGCGGTTGGCGCCTGACTGGCGAGGTGGCCCGGCGACCGCGAGCAACGGCCGGAGAGTGGGGACTGGATCCCCCTTGCAGTGCTGCATCCCAGTTGAGACGACGTAGGAGGACACCATGATCCGCTTAAGAATTCGGGCCTCGATCGTGCTGGACCTGTGCGGACGAGCATGCCCCTCGCGTCATCCCCTGAGCCGCCGTGACAACGCACCGGGATAGCTGGTGACTCGCCGCTCAGGGCCGCGCCTTCGGGCTGCGGCGGTTGCCTCCTCCGCACGTCCGGCGCTTCGGCGCTCTACGTGCGGAGTTGAGGGGAGCTGGTAGATCCGCTCCACCCCCAAACGCTGTGCGGCCCCCGGCGCTGGAACGCCGGGGGCTGCTGAGTCCCGTTCCTCTCTCGAAGGAGCAAGACCCATGAAGTCCATCGTTGCACTTCACGACGTTGTTACCCCGTGGTCGGACGGTCTGGAGCCGTCGGACGCGGAGTTGGACGCGATCGAGTGGGAGATGCCGCTGATCCTGGCGGACGTCGACCTGCTCGACGCGGAGATCGCCGTCCTGGACCGGACGCCGTCTGAGCTGGACGAGCAGCGGATCCGCCGGGCCCGCCGGCGGATGCTGGCCGTCCGCCGGGACCTGACCAACCAGGCCGCCGCCGCGGTGAGCGTGCCGGGCGGTGCCGCATGACGCACAGTGCCCGCCTCGCGAACAGCATCTTCGGCCACTGGGAGGTGTACGTGGTCACCGGCAGCGCCTCCCCGGATGACTGGCCGGACCACTCCTTCGCCCGTACCTCGCCGGTCCCCACCCTCGCCGAACGCGCGGCCGCTCTGGCTGTCCTGGGCTACGAGGTGGCCAACGGCGCGAAGTGGGACTGGCAGGAGATGGACGATGAGGGCACCGACCCGGTCCGTCTCCTCGCCGCGGTCGACGTCCACCGGATCGGCCGCAAGGCGGACCGGTGAAGGCGCGGTCGCCGCTGGGGCAGATCGAGGCCCTTGAGGGGATGGTGTCGAAGCTGACGCGGGTCCTGGTGGCCGTCGCGTTCGTGGCGCTGGTTTTCACCGCGTCGAACGTGACGATGTTCGCCATCGATCACCACGTCTCCCCGTGGATCGCCTGGCTCCTCGATCCGATGGTCGCCGTCGCGCTCGGCACGGTCCTCATCTTCGACGGCCGTCTCTCCGAGTACGGGCTCTACCCGTCCGGGTGGGCAGCAGTGCTCCGCTGGTTCGCCGGTGTGGGCACCTGGGTGATGAACTGCTGGACCTCCCTGTGGCCCACCGGAACCGCCTTCGGGATCCCCCGCGCGGTGGACCCGGCCGGGCTCGTCCTCCACTCCATCCCCCCAGTCCTCCTGATCGTCCTTGCCGAGGCGATCAACCACTACCGCCACCAGATCCTCACCAAGATCGCCGAACTCCGGGACCTGGTGGACGCCACGGTGGACGAGGTGGACGCCACCCCCGTCCACCCGGCTTCCACCCTGGCCGCAAGCCCGGCCGTGGTGGATGGCCCGGCGGAGCCGACAGCCCCACCCCAGTACCGGGCGCCGCTGGTCATCTGCGGTGACCAGCAGGTGTTCCACCCGGTCTTCCCCCTCACGTCCACCCCCGTCCACCGGGCCGAGTTGGTACTTGCTCGGTTGCCCGCCGACGAGGCGACGAACGTGATCCGTGAGTGCTGGGTGGAAGGCGTGTCGATCCCCGAGGCGGCCCGGCGTTCCACCCGTTCCACCTCCTACGTCCACAAGCTTTACCAACGCCTCAACGACGACCGTCGAGGTCCCGATGAACTCATCGTCGGGTTGGGCTGATGGCCGTGCTGCCCGTGTACCGATGGCGCCTGGCTCCCGATGGTCTGGCTACCCGCAGGCAGCTCCGCGCTGCCGGGCTCCGGCCCGGTGGTCAGGACGTCGCCGCCGAACTGGAGCGGCCCCGCCGGCGACGCGGCCCGCTGGTCGCCTACCTCTACCGGCTCGACCTCGCCAAGCCCGTCCGGCCGATGACCCCGGCCCGCCGGGCCGCGCTCGCCAAAGCGAACGCCGCCCGCCGCCGGTGCCCGATCTGCCGACGGGATGCGGGGTACGTCATCCCGGCCTCGCTCGGCATGTGCGTGCCCTGCCACGACCGAACTGAACAGCGCGCCGCCTGAACCGCTCTCGTCCGAAGGAGTTCGCCGTGTCCCGCCGCATCCGTACGACGGCCGCGCAGTCGGCCGCACCCCGCACCGTTCACATCCCGCGTCAGCGCGGCAAGCAGGGCCCGCAGGTGATCGTGGTCGTCTCCGAGCAGCCGACCCTGACTGCCCGCGCCACCGCCGCATCCGGTCGGTGGGTGTGGAAGCACCGCCGCGCTTGGGCCCCCACCGGCCTCGCCGTCCTGCTCCTGGCCGCCGCTGGCATCGTCCACCTGTTCGCACCGTGGGCGACGCTCATCGCCGCCCCGGCCGGCCTCGCCCCGCTGGGCTTCTGGGGCTGGAGGGCCAAGACCGGCCCCGCCCCTTCCCGCACCGTCTCCGCCTGGCGGACCGCCGTCGCCGCTCTCGCCCTAGCCGCGCTCGCCTGGTTCTGCCTGGCCCTGTGGTTCGGTCCCGCGAGCGCGGCCCTGATGGGTCTGTGGACGCTGGCGGCCCTGGCCGCGCAGGTCATGTGGCTGATCGGGCGCCGCACCACCCCTGCCGCCAAGCCCACCGTCACCACCCCTGAGAGGACCATCTGATGTCCGACTGGATGCCGAACAACAACATCGGAACCCCCGGCCCCCGCCGTGACCCCAACGGCGGCAGTCAGCCGGGCGCCTGGCCGCCCGGGGACTCGCAGGGCGGTTGGCAGCAGCCCGGCCCCTTCGGCCCGGGACCCGCAAACGGCGGCACGAGCCGCTCGCGGACCTCGAACCGGTCCCGGGAGTACCACTTCCACATCAACGACCCCGGCCGCCCGCAGGCCGGAGGGGACTTCGGTCCGCAGAACGGCCGGGGCCAGCAGCAGGGCGGCGGGCGTGGGCAGGGCTCCGGGGGCCGGCGCATGCACTCCCCCTTGGGGGACCCGGAGTTCTTCAACAACGTGGACATCCGGAACTACTGCGAGCAGGGCCGGGGCCTGTTCCTGCAGATGTCGTTCGAGCTGGCCAACGCCGCCGAAATGCTCAACGCCGTCCTCAAAGAGGTTCCCGACCCCGAGGGCCGCCCGTTCGGGTCGAGGGCGCGGGCCCGGCGGGTGTCGCGGCGGATGAAGAAGGCCGCAGAGGAGGCCCTGGGGACCGCGAAGAATCTCGCCGCGACCTACGCGGCGTTCCAGCGCGAGTTCGACCCGCAGCTCGCCCCGCAGGCCCGGCGCCCCCGTCAGGGCCGCTCGTTCGACTTCAACGCCTAACCGACATCTGATCGTAGGGAGGTCAGAGCATGCCCCACACCAAATCCACCCACGACACCCGGCAGCAGGAGTTCGAGGCCCAGGGGGAGGGCGGCGGGATCGGTGAGTACCTGCTGCACCGCGCCAAGCCCCACCTGCCGCCGTGGCTGGCGGGGGCCGGGACCGGCCTGGCTTCCCTGCCCGCCCACTACTTCTGGTCCGGTGAGCCCGGCGTCACCGCCGGGCTCACCCTCGCCTCCGTCGCCCTGACCGGGCTGACCTGGTGGGCCGGACGCTCCACCACCCAGCAGCGCCGCCTGCACTCGGCGGTCACGGTCGCCGCGGCCTCGACGTGGTTCACCGCCGCCGCGATCGCGGGCCCGTCGGCCGGGCCGCTTGGTGAGCTGTACTTCATCGGCGCCCCGGCCCTGGCCCTGTCCTGGAACATCCGCCAGATCCTCCGCAAGAACGTCGAAGGCCCCGCCGCCAGCGCGGATGGCGGGTTCCTGGAGAAGGTCGGCTTGGCCAAGACCCAGGTGCTGCGGTCCGAGGTCGGTCCGAACAAGGCGGCGTTCGACTTGCAGCTGCCGCGTGGGGAGTTGACTCCGGACGACGTCAGCAAGAACATCACCCGTATCGCGGGTGCCCTTGACGTCCCCAAGACGGCGATCCGGATCCAGGAGAATCCTGATTCGGCGTCGCGGGTCATGCTGACCGTGGTCCCGCTGGACCTCCTCAAGAACACCGTCCCCTGCCCCGGACCCAGCGCCCCCGGGGAGTCGATCAGGTTCCCCGTGGTCGTCGGGATCTACGAGGACGGCACCCCGGTGACCATGTGGTTCCCCGGGGACCCGGACGCCGCCCGCAACGCGATGATGCTCCTCCTCATGGGCATGACCGGCTCAGGTAAGAGCGAAGGCGGTCTGACCGCTCTCGCGGAAGTCCTGAGCCGCAAGGACGTCATCGTCTGGGCGTCCGACCCGTCCAAGGCCGAACAGACCCTGGGCCCGCTCCTTCCGGCGATCGACTGGGCCGCCCTCGATCTGCCCTCGACCAAGGCCATGATCGAAGCTCTCAAGGCTGTCATCCCGGCCCGCACCGCGTGGATGGCGAAGTACGGGTACAAGCAGTGGGTCCCGGCTTGCGCCGAGGTCCAGGCCGACGGATCCCCGGGCATGCCCTACCTGGTGGCGTGGTTCGAGGAAGCGGCCAAGACGATCCGTGAGACCGACGACGACGTGTTCACCGGCATCGCCCAGGAAGCACGCTCCGCCGGTGTCTCTCTGGTCATCTCCATGCAGCGCGCGTCCGGCAACCAGGTCTCCACCGACACCCGCGCTTCCTTCGGGTCCGCGTGGGTCCACGGGGTCCGCAGCGAGGGCGACGCCCGGTTCGCCCTGGATGACGAGGTTCTCGACGCCGGGGCGGCCCCACACGTGTGGAAGGACAAGAAGCCCGGCTACTCCTACCTCGTCGCCAACGGTGTTCCCGATGACCTGTGGGCCACCCCGCTCCGCGACTACCTGACCAGCGTGGACTACCTCCACTGGGTCGTCGTCACCTTCGCCGACATCCGGTCGAAGATCGACCCGGTGACCGCCGGGGCAGCTGCTCGCGCCGTCGACCGCGCCTTCACCGCCCGCACCCGCTACCCCCTGCCCGGCACCACCGGCGAGCCGGAGACCGCCATGAGCAACGGATACCGGCCGGACGAGGACGACGAGGACGACTACGGGCCCGAGGAAGAGGCCTACGACCGGCGCCCCCACTTCCGCTACGAGGACGACGAGGACGACGAGGGGGAGTTCATCGACGCGGAGGAGGAGCTGCCCGAGGTCGAAGAGGTCGTTCAGTTCGCGACCCGGCCGCCGGACGCACCCGCGGTGAAGCTCACCACCGCCGAGGCCCGGGCAGCGATGGAGGACCTGCTGGAGGAGTTCGAGGACGAGGGCCGCGAGGTCGTCGGCCCGGCCGACTTCATGGAGCACTGCGACCGCCACGGACGGGGCCGTTCCTGGGTCTCCGGACAGGTCGCCACGTTCGTCATGGCCGGACGTCTCGCCGAGACCAACGAGGTCGGCCGCTACCGGATCGTCCCGTACCGGATGGCGGCCTGACGCGTCAGACGCGTCTGACACCCCTGACGGCCACAGAGCCCCAAACACAGGTCATACGCGTGCGCGAGGGGTGTCAGACGGGTGTCTGACGCGTCTGACACCCCCACCAGACACCCGGCCTGACACCCCTGACACCCCGCCCTGACAGGGCCCCGGCCATCCGCGCCGGGGCCCTGTCGGTCTTCCCCCGGAGCCCGCCATGCCCGACTACCTGACCCCTCCCGCCGTCCCCGCGCCGGTCCGGTACGGCGACGCGATCCTCTACCCGCCCGCCACCCCCGAACCGCGCATGCTGCCCGCCGAGATACCGCCCGGCGTTCAGTACGTCACCCTCCCCGACGGCATCCGCACCCTCGCCTACACCCAGCCCCAGACCCCCGCGCCCGCCCCGGCTGCCCAACCGATCCCGGCATGGGCCAAGACCACCGCGCTCCTCGCCCCGACCCTCGGCGGAGGCGTCGCCGCGGCCGGATTCGGCATCGCCTACGCCGCCCCGGGACTGATCGCCATAGCCGACACCCTCTGGGCCGCGATCGCCCTCATCGCTGCCGGAACCCTCGCCCCGCTCCTCCTGCGCGCCGGACGCGGACCGAGCCGGGGTACCGCCCCGGTCCAGCACGTCACCCAACACATCAGCGCGTCCGGCATGTTCGGACGCGCCTCCGGCACTCTCAATAACCGCTGAAAGGCCACCCCATGAACCAGGACTGGCCCCCGCTGTCGGAGCTGATCTCCGACGCGGCCGCGCTCCTCACCGGCAAGCACACCATCCGCTGCCCCCACCCCGACTGCCGCGTCAGCATCCGCTACCGCCACGTCAACCCCGACGAGGCCAAACGGCTGATCGACGTCGCCACCGACCACACCCGCCACTGACACGACGAGAGCGGCCCCCCACTCACGCCAATGAACCGGGGCCGCTCTCTTCCAGATCACACTGGAGGAATCCAGCATGACCCACACCACCGACATCCCGCGAGACCTTGACCGCCCGGCCTTACTGGATCTGTTCTCCTGCGCCGGCGGCGCGGCGATGGGCTACCACCGGGCCGGGTTCGCGGTCGAGGGCGTCGACATCGCCCCCCGCCCCAACTACCCGTTCCCCTTCCGACAGGGCGACGCCCTCACCGTCCTCGCCGAGCTGATCGAGTCCGGAGAGATCGCCACCTACTCGGCAATCCATGCCTCGCCGCCGTGCCAGGACGGATGCGCTCTCACCGTTGGCACCAACCGCGCCAAAGGCTGGGGCCGCACCCACGTTCAGCTCATCCCCGAACTCCGGGTGCTGCTTGACGCGACCGGTCTTCCGTACGTGATCGAGCAGCCCAACGGCAAAGCCCCCGTCCGCCGCGACATCACCCTGTGCGGGGAGTCGTTCGGCCTCGGAGTTCTGCGCCACCGGAACTTCGAACTCGGCGGTTGGACCGCACCTCGCCCGGTGCACCCTAAGCACCGCGGCTACGTGCGCGGTTGGCGGCACGGCGTCTACCGCGATGGCCCGTACGTCGCCGCCTACGGGGCGGGCGGGGGTAAGGCCACCATCCGCGAAATGCAGACCGCGATGGGCATCGACTGGACCGATGCTCGCGAGGAACTGACAGAGGCCATCCCGCCCGCCTACAGCGAGTGGATCGGCCGTACCTTCCTCTCCCGCACCCTGACCGGGGCGGTCGCGGCATGAACGCGTTGCTGAACGCCGCCCTCGCGACGGCGGCGCGGAACTGGCCGGTCTTCCCACTCCGGCCCGGGTCCAAGGTCCCCGCTCTGCATGGCGAGACGAAATGCCCCCGCACCGGTGCGTGCGCCGACGGGCACGCGAAGCCCGAGCAACGCGCGACCATCGATCCCGATCGGATCCGGACCGCTTGGGCCGGCGCCCCGTACAACGTCGGCTTGGCCACCGGCCCGGCGGGGCTGGTCGTCATCGACCTCGACCCGCCCAAGCCCACAGACCCGCCCGGCACCCACAGCGGCGCACAGATTCTCGACGCTCTCCGCGAGGTGACCAGGGAGCACCTACCGCCCACCTACACGGTGACCACGCCCTCCGGCGGGACCCATCTGTACTTCGCCGCCCCACCCGGGGTCACCATGCGCAGCACCCAGGACATCCTCGGACGGCACATCGACACCCGGGCCTGGGGCGGGTACGTCGTCGCCCCTGGCAGCACCACCCCCGCTGGTACCTACACGGTCAGCGACGACCGGCCCCTAGCCTCGCTTCCGGGCTGGCTGCAGGTGAAACTCACCGCCCCGCCACGGATCATCGCGGCACCCGTCCGCGCCTCCATCCGGCCGGACGGCGGCGGACGCAGGGCCGCCTACGCCCACGCAGCGCTGCGCAACGAGAAGAAGAACGTCGCGGACGCGCCCGAAGGGCACCGGAACAAAGCGCTCGTCAGGGCCGCCCGCGCCCTGGGGAGGCTGATCGCGTCCGGCGACCTCGACCACACGGCGGTCCAAGAAGCTCTTAGCCGGGGGGCGGAAGCGGCCGGCCTCAAGCCGTACGAGTACCGCTCCGCGATCACCAGCGCCCTCAACTGGTCCATCCGCCACAACAGCGGCAGCCGGAAGATCGCATGAGCAGCCGCGAACACCCCCCGGCTAACAGCCCTACCTCCACACCTACCGGCCCCAGCCCCGCCGAACCCGCCCCCACCCCGGACGGCAGTAGCGCGCCGAAGGTCGTCGCCGAAGGCGTCCTTTCATCCGTTCGCCCGGACCCGGGCCGGGACGACGGGCGCCGGCCCGTCGCCTGGCTCCACATCGTCGCCCCCGGCCGCGGCGTCACCCCGACCGTCCGGTCCTGGTGCCAGTGCGGGCGGGACCTGTTCGCCGCCGGACAGGCCCGCGCCCTTGCCCTGATCGCTGACCACGGCCACCACCGCTCCGTGTGCCCCCTGGGCCGCACCGCCAACGACCAGAGGGAGGCAGCATGAACCCCACCACCGACGGTGCGCCCAAGGGGACCGGCCCGGACGGCACCCAGTTGCTGGACGAGATCGAGGCCTTCCACCGCCGCTTCAACATCTTTCCCGTGGAGGCCGCCTACGTGGCCGTGACCCTCTGGGACGCGCACGCGCACCTACTGGACTGCTTCGACGCCACGCCCCGCCTGGCGTTCCTCTCCCCGGAACCTGCGAGCGGCAAAAGCCGGGCTCTGGAGATCGTGGAGACCCTCGCTCCCTACCCGATGGTCGCGGTGAACGCCTCCGCATCCGCCCTCTTCCGTGCCGTATCCGGCATGGACGCTCGCCCCACCATCCTCTTCGACGAGATCGACACCGTCTTCGGGCCCAAGGCCGGTGAGAACGAACAGCTCCGCGGCTTCCTGAACGCCGGGCACCGCCGCTCCGGCGTCATGTACCGGTGCGTCGGCGACGGCTCCAACCAGCAGGTCCAGGAGTTCCCGTCGTTCTGCGCGGTCGCCGTCGCCGGACTTGGCTCCCTGCCCGACACGATCCTGAGCCGCTCGATCATCGTCCGGATGCGGCGCAGGGCCCCCAACGAGGAAGTCGAGCCCTTCCGGCAGCGCTTCCACGAGAAGGAAGGCCACGCGCTCCGCGACCGCCTCGCAACCTGGGCCGACAGCGTCCGGCACCTCGTCGAAGGCGCCTTCCCACAGATGCCCGAAGGCGTCACCGACCGTCCCGCCGACGTATGGGAACCCCTCCTCGCCATCGCCGAGGCCGCCGGGGGCGCCTGGCCCGGGCGGGCCCGTACCGCCTGCGCCGAGATGGTTCACGCCCTGGCCGCCGACGACAAAGGCAGCATCGGCATTCGTCTCCTCACCGACCTCCGTGATCAGGTCTTCGGCGACGCGGACAAGCTGCCCACCGTCAACATCCTCGCCCGCCTCAACGCTCTCGACGATGCCCCCTGGGCCGACATGGGTGGCAAGCCGCTCGACTCCCGTGGCATCGCCCGGATGCTTCGCGAGTACAGCACCAGCGGGAACAAGCCCGTCGCTGCCCGCCCTGTCCGCACCGGCGCCGACGTCGTCCGCGGCTACTACGCCGAAGACCTCCGCGATGCATGGACCCGGTACTGCCCCCCTCAGAAGTCCGCTACATCCGCTACATCCGCTACGCCCACCCTCGACACGGCCTTGACCAGCAACAACACCTAGTCGGCTCGCCACAGCGATCCGCTACACCCGCCCGTCCCATCTGCTACATCCGCTACACCCCACGCGCTCGTGTAGCGGGCCGATCCGCTACACGGGCGCGCATCCGCTACACCCGAAGGCCCCCTGACCTGCGGTGTAGCGGATGTAGCGGATGTAGCGGACCTGACGAGGGCCCATGAGGGCCGACCCGTCACCGAACTCTCCCGCGATGAAGGAGTCTCGCCGTGGCCAAGCCCCGCGACGAAATGCTGACCATCCCGCAGGTGGTCGAAGAAATCGGTGTCCCGAGAGCCACGTTCTACCGCTGGAGGCAGTGCAAGAAGGGACCCAAGGCGATCAAGCTCCCGAACGGTTCCGTTCGGATCCGACGGTCCGAGTTGAACCGTTGGCTGGAGATGCGGGAGGAAGCCGCGTGACGAGCAGTGTCGCTTCCGGGTCTGAGCAGAACAATGGCTCGGACCCGGAGGGGTTTTCCCTCGACGTCCGCCTTTGGAATGTGACCAAGGCGCAGAGCAAGACCCGTCCGTATCAGCTCCGCTGGATTGTCGGGGGCAAGGTCAGCAGCAAGACGTTCGCCACCGTGGCGCTGGCGGGGAGCCGGCGTTCCGAATTGTGGTTGGCCATGAAGCGCGGCGAAGCGTTCCGTATCACGGACGGCCTGCCCGAGTCTGAGGTCCGTGCCGCCACGCAGGCCGCAGCCCCCGCGGATGCTCGCGAGGAGCTTTCCTGGTTCACCTTCTGCCGTGAGTACATGGCCATGCGCTGGCTCACGGCTGCTGCGAAGACACGCGAGGGCATTGCGGATGGTCTCGCTGCGGTGACCCTGGCCATGGTGGAGCAGGACAAGCACCTGCCCGAGGTGGGGGAGTTGCGCCTCGCCCTTCGCTGGGCCGTTGTCCCGGCAAATGCCGAGTTGAAGCCGCCGGCTGAACTTGAAGATGCCCATCAGTGGCTTTCGAGGAAGTCGCTGCTCGTTTCCGCGTTGGAAGATCCGAAGATTCTGCGAGACGTCCAGTACCGGCTTTCGTTCAAGCTGGACGGCACGCCTGCGGCGGGGGAGACTTCCCGCCGCAGGCGCCGCGCCTTGAACACCGCCGTGGAATACGCGATCGAGCGCAAGCTCTTGGTCGAGAACCCTCTTGCCGCGCTCAAGAAGGTGAAGGTCTCTTCATCGGATCGTGTCGACCCGCGCGTTCTCGTGAACAAGACACAAGCCGCTCAATTGCTCGCCGCGGTTTCGTACGTCGGGACGTGGGACCGCAAGAAGGGTCGCCGTCTGGTGGCGTTCTACGCGGTGATGTACTTCGCGGCCCTCCGCCCGAGCGAGGCGGTGGGGCTGAGGAAGTCGGACTGCTACCTCCCCGAGAAGGGATGGGGGACGCTCACCCTCCGGGACACGCACCCCGTGTCGGGCAAACAGTGGACGGACAGCGGGGAGCGCCACGACAAGCGAGGGCTGAAGTCCAGGGAGGCCAAGGACGACCGACCGGTTCCGATCCCGCCGCCGCTGGTCGCCATACTCCGCGCCCACCTGAAGGAGTTCGGCACGGCCAAGGACGGCCGACTCTTCACGAATGAGCGGCTCGGTCTCGTCGGCAGCAGCACGTACTGGCGGGTCTGGAAGGATGCCCGGGAGTACGCGCTTCCTCCAGATCTTCAGGTCTCGGTTCTCGGAGGGCGTCCCTATGACCTCCGGCACACGTGTATCACCATGTGGCTCAACGCGGGTGTTCCCGTGGCCGAGGTTGCTCGGCGCGTAGGAAACTCGCCTGAGGTTATCCACCGTGTGTATGAGGGGTGCATCTATGGTCAGGAAGCGGCTATGAATTCGAAGATTGAGGCAGAGTTGGACTGGCAGGGTTAATTGGCTAGCCAAGCATGCGCATCACTTGCTGCCCTAGCCCGGTGGCACCGGTGCCGATGCTGATGATGCCGTTGACGGATGTGATCCAGTCGCGAAGCTTCTCTTTGAACGCCGAGTCGTGCATCGCTTCTACGTGTTCTGGCCGGCGAAGGACGGAGCCGAATAGTGCGTCGAATGTCCCCTCGATTTCGTCGCGTCCCGTCACTCGCGCCAGGTGCACGGCCTGGAGCATCGAGTGAAGGTGTGACAGGAGAAGGAGTTTCACAGAGGCGGGCAATGATGCAGCGCTAATCTCACGCATCATCTCGGTGATCAGATCTTCGAGCCGGACGGTGTCCTCTATCGAGAGGTGGTGGACCGGGTTGGCGCGGTGCAAGACCCGGCTCACGTAAACGAGCCCATGGATGGCCGCGCTCATGGGTACCTGTCCGCCGGGTGCGAACGTAGCGAACATCTGGGACAGGTTCTGGCGAGAGGCCAGCACCGCCATAGCGTTTTCAAGGGCGTCAAGGTTGAGGAGTAGATGCTCCTCTTCCTCTGGTTCTTCGCCGAGGGCTCGGACGGTTTCACTGATCAGCGTGGGCAGTTGGATCACGCCACCGATGGCACGCACGCCATCAGGAGAATGCTCGCCGAGCCCGAGAGTCTGGGCGAAGGCGATCCACGCTGTCACCGCATCCTGCTCGCGCGGTCCAGGGAACGCGGTGTGAACGGCGAGCAGCACCTCTCTGAGGCGCGCGGCTGGGTTGTCTGGTTGCGATGCCATGGCGACACGGTAGATCTCGGCTGGCCAGCTCGCACCGCCTTCAACCAGGCTGGCAGGGCGTCTATCGCAGGTCTATCGCGACCAGTGCGTAACAACGACAAAGGCCTGGATCCAGTGGGACTGGGTCCAGGCCTTCATGCTTGGCACTTGTGCAGGTCAGCAGGTGTTGATGCTGGTCCGGCAGAAGTGCCCCCGGCAGGATTCGAACCTGCGCACACGGCTCCGGAGGCCGTTGCTCTATCCCCTGAGCTACGGGGGCGTGTCATCCGCTGTGCGGCGACGGGTTGAACACTACCAGCTTCCGCGGGGTGATCAGGAACCCGTTTGCGGGGGAGGAGGGGTGGGTCGCCCGGACGGGGTGGAAGTGGCAAAAACCCGGACGCGGGGGCTTAGGGCGACCTACTCTCGAGTTGTGTCAGGCGCCTCGGGTCGGGTGCTTGTTGTCGACGACAACAAGGTCATCCGGCAGCTGATCAAGGTCAATCTCGAGCTGGAGGGCTTCGAGGTCGTGACCGCGAACGATGGTGCCGAGTGCCTGGACGTGGTGCACCGGGTGTGTCCCGATGTGATCACCCTGGACGTCGTCATGCCGCGGCTGGACGGATTCGGGACCGTCGCCCGGTTGCGGGCCGATCCGCGGACGCGGCTGGTGCCCGTCGCGATCGTCAGTGCGGGTAACCAGTACGAGGGGGAGTACGGGACCGCCGCGCAGGTGGACGCGTTCCTCGCCAAGCCCTTCGAGCCGGCCGAGCTGGTGCGGGTCGTGCGGCGGCTCATCGAGCGCAGGCGCGGCGGGGGCGGGGGGCGGGGAGTTCACATGGCGAAACCGGTTCGCGTCAGGGGGGACCTTCTCCCCTAGGGTGGGTCCCGTGACCCCCGCTGACCTCTCCCGTACCGTCGTGCGCGCCGTGCGCTGCGCCGTCGAGGACGGGGAGCTGGGCGCCGGGGCGGTCGTGCCCGAGCGGATCGTCGTCGAGCGGACCCGGCCCGGTGGCGTGGGGGAGTACGCCAGCCCCGTCGCCCTCCAGCTGGCCAGGACGAGCGGACGCGCCCCCGCCGAGGTGGCCGGTCTGCTGGCCCGACGGCTCGGTGGCGTGGCCGGGATCCGGCAGGTGGACGTCACCGGCCCCGGGTTCCTCAATTTCACCCTTGATGCCACGGACGATGCCGCTGACGTGGTGCGGTCGGTGCGGGCACGGGGGAGCGAGTACGGGTTCGCCGACCACCCCCACACCGCTGCGGCGCCCACCACCGACCAGGAGCCCCGTACCCGCGCCGTGCGCGAGGCCGTCGGGCGGCTGCTCGCCTGCCAGGGCGCGTCGGACGGGCCCGGGACGCAGCGCGTCGTGCCCCCGACGCGGGCCGACGGGGACGTGGTCCGGCGCTTCGGGGCCGATGCCGCGCGCTGGGGCATGCTCGCCACCGACCCCGCGCAGCCGCCGCACTTCGGTCCGGGCCTGCTCGTACAGGGCGAGGCCAACGAGTTCTTCCGGGTGCGGTACGCCGTTTCGCGCGCCCGGGCGCTGGTCCGCAACGCCGAGCAGTTGGGGTTCGCCCCCGCGACACCCGAGTCCACCGCTCCCGGCGGGTTCGACGCCACCGCGCTGCTCGGTGCGCTGCGCGAGTACCCGCTCGTCCTGGAGGCCGCCGCGCACCACCGGGCGCCCGAGCGGCTCGCCCGCCACCTCGTCGTGGTCGCCGACGCCCTCCTCGACTTCCAGTACGACGTGTTGCCCAAGGGGGACGAGAAACCCTCGGCCGCCCACCGCTCCCGGCTGGCACTCGCCGACGCCGCCGGGACGGTGCTGGCCGGTGGCCTGACCCTGCTCGGCATCGGCGTACCCGAAGTGGTGTGAGAAGCCGGGTGCGCCCCCCACACGACGTGTAGAAGGAGAAAGAGAAGCGCCATGAGCCGTTCCGCACACCCCGCCGGTCCCCGTTACGCCGACGTCCTGCCGGAGGGCCACTACGCCCCGCCGGCCGCCGACCTCAACGTGCTCCCCGAGAAGGTGTGGTCCCGGACCGTCACCCGCGACGGCGACGGCGTGGTCAGCGTCGGCGGGATCGAAGTCACCCGACTCGCCGAGGAGTTCGGCACCCCGGCCTACTTCCTCGACGAGGAGGACTTCCGGGCCCGCTGCCGCGCCTGGGCGCACGCCTTCGGGCCGGGCGCCGACGTCTTCTACGCGGGCAAGGCGTTCCTCTCCAAGGCCGTCGTGCGCTGGCTGAAGGAAGAGGGGCTCAACCTCGACGTGTGTTCCAGCGGCGAGCTGGTCACCGCGCTCGCCGCCGAGATGCCCGCCGAGCGCATCGCCTACCACGGCAACAACAAGTCGGTCCCCGAGATCCGCCGCGCCGTCGAGGCGGGCGTCGGACGGATCGTCCTCGACTCCTTCCAGGAGATCGTCCGGGTGGCGCACGTCGCCGCCGAGCTGGGGGTCCGCCAGCGCGTGCAGATCCGCGTCACCGTCGGCGTCGAGGCCCACACGCACGAGTTCATCGCCACGGCCCACGAGGACCAGAAGTTCGGCATCGCGGTCGCCGACGGGATGGCCGCCGAGGCCGTGCGCCGGGTGCTCGGTCACGAGAGCCTCGAACTGATCGGCATCCACTCCCACATCGGCTCGCAGATCTTCGACATGGCCGGCTTCGAGGTGTCCGCCAAGCGCGTGGTGCAGCTGCTCGCCGCCGTGCGCGACGAGCACGGCGTCGAGCTGCCCGAGATCGACCTCGGCGGCGGCCTCGGCATCGCCTACACGGACGGCGACGACCCGCGCGAGCCGCACGAGATCGCCAAGTCGCTCACGGAGATCGTCGCGCGCGAGTGCGAGGGCGCCGGGCTGCGCGCGCCGCGCATCTCCGTCGAGCCCGGCCGCGCCATCGTCGGGCCCACCGCCTTCACGCTCTACGAGGTCGGCACGATCAAGCCGCTGGAGGGCCTGCGGACGTACGTCAGCGTCGACGGCGGGATGTCGGACAACATCCGCACCTCCCTCTACGACGCCGAATACAGCGTGGCCCTGGTCTCGCGCCGGTCCGACGCCGAGCCGATGCTCTCGCGCGTCGTCGGCAAGCACTGCGAGAGCGGCGACATCGTCGTGCGCGACGCCTTCCTGCCCGCCGACCTGGCGCCCGGCGACCTGATCGCCGTGCCCGCGACCGGCGCGTACTGCCGCTCGATGTCGAGCAACTACAACCACGCGCTGCGTCCGCCGGTCGTCGCCGTGCGTGACGGCGCCGCCCGCGTGATCGTCCGACGTGACACGGAGGAGGATCTCCTGCGCATCGACGTCGGATAATGAAATAACCGTCTCACTCAATGGACCAAGGATGGAAAGTTCTGTCCATTGAGTGAGACTTGTTCACACCTGGTGCGCAAGACCGCGCAGCGGGGGCTGATGGACGGATCGATGCAGAGATCGATCCGTGGATCGAAAGGTTTGGGTCGAATGATGCGTACGCGTCCGCTGAAGGTGGCGCTGCTGGGCTGTGGAGTGGTCGGCTCAGAGGTGGCGCGCATCATGACGACGCACGCCGACGATCTGGCGGCGAGGATCGGCGCCCCGGTCGAGCTGGCCGGCGTCGCCGTGCGGCGGCCCTCCAAGGTGCGCGAGGGCATCGACCCCGCGCTCATCACCACCGATGCGACCGCCCTCCTCAAACGGGGTGACATCGACGTCGCCATCGAGGTCATCGGTGGCATCGAGCCCGCCCGCACCCTGATCACCACCGCCTTCGAGAACGGCATCTCGGTGGTGTCGGCGAACAAGGCGCTGCTCGCCCAGGACGGCGCCGCCCTGCACGCGGCGGCCGACGCGCACGGCCGCGACCTCTATTACGAGGCCGCCGTCGCCGGTGCGATCCCGCTGGTGCGCCCGATGCGCGAGTCCCTCGCCGGCGACAAGATCAACCGCGTGATGGGCATCGTCAACGGCACGACGAACTTCATCCTCGACAAGATGGACTCCACCGGCGCCGGCTACCAGGAGGCGCTCGACGAGGCCACCGCCCTCGGGTACGCCGAAGCCGACCCGACCGCCGACGTCGAGGGCTACGACGCCGCCGCCAAGGCCGCGATCCTGGCCGGCATCGCCTTCCACACCCGGGTCCACCTCGACGACGTCTACCGCGAGGGCATGACCGAGGTCAGCGCCGCCGACTTCGCCTCCGCCAAGCGGATGGGCTGCACCATCAAGCTGCTCGCCATCCTGGAGCGCGCCGCCGACGGCCAGTCCGTGACCGCCCGGGTCCACCCGGCGATGATCCCGCTCAGCCACCCCCTCGCCTCGGTCCGGGAGGCGTACAACGCCGTCTTCGTCGAGGCCGAGGCCGCCGGACGGCTGATGTTCTACGGTCCGGGCGCGGGCGGCTCGCCGACCGCGTCGGCGGTCCTGGGCGACCTGGTGGCCGTCTGCCGCAACAAGCTCGCGGAGGTGACCGGGCCCGGCGAGTCGGCGTACACGCAGCTGCCGGTCAGCACCATGGGCGAGGTCGTCACCCGCTACCACATCAGCCTGGACGTGGCCGACAAGCCGGGCGTGCTCGCCCAGGTGGCGACCACGTTCGCGGAACACGGTGTCTCCATCGATACCGTGAGGCAGCAAGGACGTCCCGACGGGGTCGGCAATGAAGCCTCCCTCGTCGTCGTCACCCACCGCGCGCCCGACGCCGCCCTCTCCGGGACCGTCGAGGCGCTGCGGAAGCTGGACACCGTGCGCGGTGTCGCCAGCATCATGCGTGTTGAAGGGGAGTAAGGGACCCATGACCGACAACGGCACCCACCAGTGGCGGGGCATCATCGAGGAGTACCGGCACCGGCTTCCGGTGACGGACACGACCCCGGTGGTCACGCTCCGCGAAGGCGGCACGCCCCTCGTCCCCGCGCAGGTGCTCTCCGAGCGCACCGGCTGTGAAGTCCACCTCAAGGTCGAGGGTGCGAACCCGACGGGGTCCTTCAAGGACCGCGGCATGACCATGGCGATCACCAAGGCCAAGGAGGAGGGCGCCAAGGCCGTCATCTGCGCCTCCACCGGCAACACCTCCGCCTCCGCCGCCGCCTACGCGGTGCGGGCTGGCATGGTGTCCGCCGTCCTCGTGCCGCAGGGCAAGATCGCGCTCGGCAAGATGGGTCAGGCGCTCATCCACGGCGCCAAGATCCTCCAGGTCGACGGAAACTTCGACGACTGCCTGGACCTGGCCCGCGCGCTGTCCGACAACTACCCGGTCGCGCTGGTCAATTCCGTCAACCCGGTCCGCATCGAGGGCCAGAAGACGGCCGCGTTCGAGATCGTCGACGCGCTGGGCGACGCGCCCGACATCCACGTCCTCCCGGTGGGCAACGCGGGCAACATCACCGCGTACTGGAAGGGGTTCAAGGAGTACAAGGCCGACGGCCTCGCCTCCCGCACCCCCCGCGTCTGGGGCTTCCAGGCCTCCGGCTCCGCGCCCATCGTGCGCGGCGAGATCGTCAAGGAGCCGCACACGATCGCCACCGCGATCCGCATCGGCAACCCGGCCTCCTGGGACTACGCGCTCCAGGCCCGCGACGAGTCGGGCGGCTTCATCGACGAGGTGACGGACCGCCAGATCCTGGCCGCCTACCGCCTGTTGGCCGCGCAGGAGGGCGTCTTCGTCGAGCCCGCCTCGGCCGCGTCCGTCGCCGGTCTGCTCAAGGCCGCCGAGCTGGGTCTGGTCGACCCGGGGCAGAAGATCGTGTGCACCGTCACCGGCAACGGCCTCAAGGACCCCGATTGGGCCGTCGCGGGCGCACCGCAGCCGGTCACCGTTCCGGTGGACGCCGAGGCCGCCGCCGTACGACTCGGCCTGGTCTGATCCGACGGCCGCGGCCGGGATCGCCTCCCCGCCGCGGCCCTCGCCCGGTTCCGGAAAGGTTCGTCAGGGCCTTCCGGAATCAGGCAAGTCGGCCCGAAGAGCCACAAAAGCGTGACGGAGCACCGCGACACGCATCGTGCGCCTCCTGTGCGCCCTATGTCGGAGAAGAACCTTCCTTCGATACGCTGTACTGACATCCGCCATCGCGCACGTGACGCGGTGCTGCCCCGAGGGCCTTCGGGTGTCGTACGTTCTCCAGTACATTTCGCAGCGAAGATTCACAGCTGAAGATCCACGGTTAGAGATCCACGGTTAGAGATCTCGCACAGTCACAAGGAGTGTCATCGAGCGTGGCCGGTCCAGCATTCCGCGCCGCCGCCGTACGGGTGCGCGTTCCCGCCAGCAGTGCCAACCTCGGCCCGGGCTTCGACGCCTTCGGACTCGCCCTGGGGCTCTATGACGACGTGGTCGTCCGCGTCGCCGACTCCGGCCTGAACGTCGACATCGCCGGCGAGGGCGCCGACAACCTGCCGCGCGACGAGAGCCACCTGCTCGTGCGTTCCATGCGCACCGCCTTCGACCTGCTCGGCGGTCAGCCGCGCGGCCTGGAGGTCGTGTGCGCCAACCGCATCCCGCACGGTCGCGGCCTTGGCTCCTCCTCCGCCGCCATCTGCGCGGGCATCGTCGCCGCCCGCGCCGTGACCATAGGCGGCGAGGCGCGCCTCGACGACACCGCCCTGCTGGAACTGGCCACCGAGATCGAGGGCCACCCCGACAACGTCGCCGCCTGTCTGCTCGGCGGGTTCACCCTGGCGTGGATGGACGGGGGCAGCGCCAAGGCCATCCGTATGGAGCCCGCGGATTCCATCGTTCCGGTGGTCTTCGTCCCCTCCAAGCCGGTCCTGACCGAGACCGCCCGGGGCCTGCTGCCCCGCTCCGTCCCGCACGTGGACGCCGCCGCCAACGCGGGCCGCGCGGCCCTGCTCGTCGAAGCCCTGACCAGGCGTCCCGAGTTGCTGCTCCCCGCCACCGAGGACCGGCTCCACCAGGAGTACCGCTCCCCGGCGATGCCCGAGAGCGTGGCACTCGTCAACAGGCTGCGGGCGGACGGGATCCCCGCGGTCATCTCCGGCGCCGGACCCACGGTCCTCGCGCTGGCCGACAACGACGCGGCCGACAAGGTCGCGCAGCTCGCGGGCGAAGGGTGGGCGGCCAACCGGCTGGCCCTCGACGCCGCGGGCGCGAGCGTCCTTCCGTTGGGCAGCCAGGGCGGCTAGAACACGGCCGCCAGGGGGCGGGGCGGCCGGGCAGGCCGCCCCCGCGGACGGGCGCTATTGCCGGTGACTGAGAGGGGGAATATCTGTTGGATCCGGTAGTGTTAGTCTCAAGTGCGCATCCGAAGCCGCCATGGCTCGGTGCTCAGTGTCCCCATCAGGGACCACTTTTCTTCCGGGAGCCTCCCCAACTGCTTTGATCATTGCCAAGCAGTTTCGAGCACGCTCCGGAATCGGCGTGACATTCCCACGCTTCCAGCTCGGGGGCTTCTCGCCGGAACCCATGCACGTTTCCCTCCGCCGCGGTATCTCTGCCGGCGGACCACCGCCCCGGCCGCGGTCCACGACCCATCAAGTCATGGCCCGTTGTCGGACAGCACAACCGGTCGCCGAGCCAGACAGGCCGACGTCCGCTCCAGGGAAGGACCCTTCGTGAGCGACACCACCGATCTGATGGGCGCTGCCGACACCACTGTCGACACCAGTGCCTCCGCCGCGGGCGCCGCACCCAAGCGTCGCCGCTCCGGCACCGGCCTCGAGGGCATGGTCCTGGCCGAGCTGCAGCAGGTCGCGTCGGGCCTCGGTATCAGGGGCACCGCGCGGATGCGCAAGAGCCAGCTGATCGAGGTCATCAAGGAGACGCAGGCCGGTGGCGCCTCCGCCGCCAAGGCCGCGGCCCCCGCCGAGACCGCCGAGGCCAAGCCGAAGCGTCGCGCCACCAGCAAGGCCCGTACGGGCGAGGCCGCCGCCGCGGCGCCCGCCGAGAAGCCCGCCGCGCAGGCCCAGATCGACATCCCCGGGCAGCCGGCCAGCGACGACCAGCCGGTCGAGCGCCGTCGCCGCCGTGCCACGGCCCCCTCCGGCAGCCCGGAGTCCGCGGCCCCCGCCGCGGCCGTGCAGGTCGAGACCAAGCCCGAGACCGCCACCGCGGCCGTCACCGCGCAGCCCGACGCCAAGGCCGAGGCGGCCACGGCCGTCTCCGGTCAGGACGCCGCCGAGGGCCGCACCCGCCGGGACCGCCGCGACCGCGGCGAGCGCGGCGAGCGGGGCGACCGTACGGAGCGCCAGCGCGAGCGCCGCGACCGCGGCAAGGGCGACGACCAGGGCCAGCAGGGCCAGCAGGGTCAGGGCCAGCAGCAGGGCGGTCAGGGCCAGCAGCAGGGCGGCGCCGAGCGCGCCGACCGCCAGGACCGGCAGGGCGGCCGTCAGGGCCGTGGCCAGGGTCAGGGTCAGGGCCAGGGCCAGCAGCAGGGCGGCCAGGGCCAGGGCCGTCAGGACCGCCAGCAGGACAACGGTCCGCAGGACGACTTCGACGAGGACGGTCGGCGCGGCCGTCGCGGCCGCTACCGCGACCGTCGTGGCCGTCGCGGCCGCGACGAGTTCACGCCGAACGAGCCGCAGGTCGCCGACGACGACGTCCTGATCCCCGTCGCGGGCATCCTCGACATCCTCGACAACTACGCGTTCATCCGGACCTCGGGCTACCTGCCCGGCCCGAACGACGTGTACGTCTCCCTCGCCCAGGTCCGCAAGAGCGGTCTGCGCAAGGGCGACCACGTCACCGGTGCCGTGCGCCAGCCCAAGGACGGCGAGCGCCGCGAGAAGTTCAACGCGCTCGTGCGCCTCGACTCGTGCAACGGCATGGCGCCCGAATCGGGCCGCGGCCGCCCCGAGTTCCAGAAGCTGACCCCGCTGTACCCCCAGGACCGGCTCCGTCTGGAGACCGACCCGGGCGTGCTGACGACCCGCATCATCGACCTCGTCGCGCCGATCGGCAAGGGCCAGCGCGGTCTGATCGTGGCCCCGCCGAAGACCGGCAAGACCATGATCATGCAGGCCATCGCCAACGCGATCACGGTCAACAACCCCGAGTGCCACCTGATGGTCGTCCTGGTCGACGAGCGTCCGGAAGAGGTCACCGACATGCAGCGGTCGGTCAAGGGCGAGGTCATCTCCTCGACCTTCGACCGCCCGGCCGAGGACCACACCACCGTCGCCGAGCTGGCCATCGAGCGCGCCAAGCGCCTCGTCGAGCTGGGTCACGACGTGGTCGTCCTGCTGGACTCGATCACCCGTCTGGGACGCGCGTACAACCTCGCGGCCCCGGCCTCCGGCCGCATCCTGTCCGGTGGTGTCGACTCGACCGCGCTCTACCCGCCGAAGCGCTTCTTCGGTGCCGCGCGCAACATCGAGGACGGCGGCTCGCTGACCATCCTGGCCACCGCGCTCGTCGACACCGGCTCGCGCATGGACGAGGTGATCTTCGAGGAGTTCAAGGGCACCGGCAACATGGAGCTCAAGCTCGACCGCAAGCTCGCGGACAAGCGGATCTTCCCCGCCGTCGACGTCGACCCGTCGGGCACCCGCAAGGAGGAGATCCTCCTCAACAGCGAGGAGCTCGCCATCGTCTGGAAGCTGCGCCGGGTGCTGCACGCGCTCGACTCGCAGCAGGCGATCGAGCTGCTGCTCGACAAGATGAAGCAGACGAAGTCGAACGCCGAGTTCCTGATGCAGATCGCGAAGACCACGCCGTCGGGCAAGAACGACGACTGATCTCCGCGCCGCCGCACCACGGGCAGCCACACGAAAACCGCCCCCGCCGGGTCACCGGCGGGGGCGGTTTTCGCGTCGGGGGGCCGTGCGACCTTCACCACAGGGGCCGGGGGGCCCGGGGAGCCCCGCCCGCCCTACGAAGGTGCAGGTGACGGGGTTGTTGCGCGGGGCGTCCGCAGGATGATCGGATGGACGTTCATCACCGAATGGTCACATTCGGCGTGGAACCCTAGGGTCCGCTGGACCGTCTGAAGGAGAGGACATTCGGCAACGGGGGTGGCGTCCGGACCGGGTCGCCGGGACATCAGGACTGAGGAGAGCATGAGCCAGGACAGCAGGGGCAGCGGCAGGCGTGCCGCCAGGCGCAGCCGCCGGAAACCGACGACGAAGCGCCGCAGGGCCCTGACCATCACCGCCTGGACCGCGGCGGGGGTGGTCCTGCTGGGTGGGGCGGGCCTGGGGTACTTCTACGTGAAGTACAACGGCAACCTGAAGAGCGTGGACATCGACGCCGCGCTCGGCAAGGACCGCCCGCAGAACGTGGACAACGGCTCGATGGACATCCTCGTCCTCGGCTCCGACACGCGCGGCGGCGACAACGCGCAGTACGGCGCCGACGACGGCGGTTCGGCGCGCTCCGACACCGCGATGGTCGTCCACCTCTACGACGGCCACAAGCAGGCGAGCATCGTCTCGATCCCGCGCGACACCATGATCAACCGGCCGGCCTGCACGACGAGCAACGGGAAGACGGCCAAGGCCACCTTCGAGCAGTTCAACGAGGCCTACACGGTCGGCGGGGCCGCCTGCGCGGTCAAGACCGTCGAATCGATGTCGGGGATCCGGATGGACCACTACATCGAGGTCGACTTCACCGGCTTCAAGAAGATCGTCGACAGCCTGGGCGGGGTCCCGCTGACCACCACCAAGCCGATCAAGGACGACAAGGGCAGCCACCTCGACCTCCCGGCCGGCTCCCACAAGCTCAACGGCGAGCAGTCCCTCGGCCTGGTCCGCACCCGCAAGAGCGTCGGCGTCGGCAGCGACCTCGGTCGAATACAGCTCCAGCAGGCCTTCATCAAGGCGCTGATCAAGCAGGTCAAGAGCATCGGGGTGTTCGACAACCCCAAGAGACTGCTCGCCGTCGCGGACACCGCCACCAAGGCGATCACCACCGACAAGGGCCTCGGCGACGTGAAGTCCCTCATGGGCTTCGCCGCCGGCCTGCAGGGCCTCGGGGCCGAGAACATGCACATGGTCACCCTGCCGGTGATGGACTACCCCAAGGACAAGGACCGGGTCGTCCCGCTGGAGAAGGAGTCCAAGCAGGTCTGGGAGGCCCTGCGCGGTGACCAGCCGATACCCGAAGAGGCCACCCAGAACTCCGCCAATGACAAGAGCGGGGCGGGTTCGATCGTCCAGTAGGAATACCGGAGCTCCCGTGCCCGTTATGGCTGGCGTCCTGAATTTTGACAGGCGGCCCGGTCCTGGCAGACTGGTCCGTCGGCCCCGGTTCACGCAGCGCGCAATTCGGCCCCTGCGACCCGGCGCCCTCCCGATCTAGGAGACACCTTGAAGAGCGACATCCACCCCCAGTACGTCGAGACCCAGGTCAGCTGCACCTGTGGCGCGTCGTTCACCACCCGTAGCACCCTGACCGAGGGCACCATCCGTGCCGAGGTCTGCTCCGAGTGCCACCCGTTCTACACGGGCAAGCAGAAGATCCTCGACACCGGTGGCCGCGTGGCCCGCTTCGAGGCCCGCTTCGGCAAGGCTGCCGGCTCCAAGTAGCGAGCCCACGGCGCCGGTCTACGGCCGCCCCCACCACGCGCGGGGGCGGCCGGACCGGCGCCTTTGTCGTCCTGGCCCCACGCGGCGCCAGAGCCCTTCCGCAGCCCGTTCGTACTTTCACCCCAGGAGCCCCCGATGTTCGAGGCGGTCGAGGACCTGATCGGCGAGCACGCCGATCTTGAGAAGAAGCTCGCCGACCCGTCGGTCCACTCCGATCAGGCCAACGCGCGCAAGCTCAACAAGCGCTACGCGGAGCTGACCCCGATCGTCGCGACGTTCCGGGCGTGGAAGCAGACGGCGGAGGACATCGAGACGGCCAAGGAGTACGCGGCCGACGACCCCGACTTCGCCGCGGAGGTCAAGGAACTGAGCGCCCAGCGCGTCGAGCTGACCGAAAAGCTCCGCCTGCTGCTCGTTCCCCGCGACCCCAGCGACGACAAGGACGTGCTCCTGGAGGTCAAGGCGGGCGCGGGCGGCGACGAGTCCGCCCTCTTCGCCGGCGACCTGCTGCGCATGTACCTGCGCTACGCGGAGCGCGTGGGCTGGAAGACCGAGATCATCGACGCCACCGAGTCCGAGCTGGGCGGCTACAAGGACGTCCAGGTCTCCGTGCGCACCAAGGGCGGCAACGGCGCGACCGAGCCCGGCCAGGGCGTCTGGGCCCGCCTGAAGTACGAGGGCGGCGTGCACCGCGTCCAGCGCGTTCCGGCCACCGAGTCCCAGGGCCGCATCCACACCTCCGCCGCCGGCGTGCTCGTCACCCCGGAGGCCGAGGAGGTCGAGGTCGAGATCAACATGAACGACCTGCGGATCGACGTGTACCGCTCCTCCGGCCCCGGCGGCCAGTCCGTCAACACCACCGACTCCGCCGTGCGCATCACGCACGTGCCGACCGGTGTCGTGGCGTCCTGCCAGAACGAGAAGAGCCAGCTCCAGAACAAGGAGCAGGCCATGCGCATCCTGCGGTCGCGCCTGCTGGCCGCCGCCCAGGAGGCCGCCGAGCAGGAGGCCTCCGACGTGCGCCGCAGCCAGGTGCGCACCGTCGACCGCTCCGAGAAGATCCGTACGTACAACTTCCCGGAAAACCGGATCTCGGACCACCGGACCGGCTTCAAGGCGTACAACTTGGACCAGGTGCTCGACGGCGACCTCGACTCGGTCATCCAGGCCTGTGTCGACGCGGACTCCGCCGCCAAGCTCGCGGCCGCGCAGTAACCCTTCCGTCCGTCCCACCCGTACGACAGCAGCCCGGAGGACCAGCGTGCAGCCACAATCTGGGGGGCGACCCCCAGGCCCCCGCAGTCTGCTGCTTGCCGAGGTGGCCCAGGCCACCCAGCGGCTGGCCGCCGCAGGCGTACCCTCCCCGCGCTTCGACGCGGAGGAACTCGCCGCCTTCGTGCACGGCGTCAAGCGCGGTGAACTGCACCTGGTCAAGGACGGCGACTTCGACGCCCGGTACTGGGAGACCATCGCCCGTCGCGAAGCGCGCGAGCCGCTCCAGCACATCACCGGCCGCGCCTTCTTCCGCTACCTGGAGCTCCAGGTGGGGCCGGGCGTCTTCGTCCCGCGACCGGAGACCGAGTCCGTCGTGGACTGGGCCATACAGGCCGTACGGGCGATGGACGTCGTCGAACCGCTGATCGTGGACCTCTGCACCGGCTCGGGCGCCATCGCGCTCGCCATGGCGCAGGAGGTCCCGCGCTCGCGCGTGCACGCGGTGGAGCTGTCCGAGGACGCCCTCCAGTGGACCCGCAAGAACGCCGAGGGGTCCCGGGTCACCGTCCACCAGGGCGACGCGCTCAGCGCGCTGCCGGAGCTGGACGGCCAGGTCGACCTGGTGATCTCCAACCCGCCGTACATCCCGCTCACCGAGTGGGAGTACGTCGCCCCCGAGGCCCGCGACCACGACCCGGAGATGGCGCTCTTCTCCGGCGAGGACGGCCTCGACACCATCCGCGGCATCGAACGCACCGCCCACCGGCTGCTGCGTCCCGGCGGGATCGTCGTCATCGAGCACGCCGACACCCAGGGCGGCCAGGTGCCGTGGATCTTCGCCGACGAGCGGGGCTGGGCCGATGCCGCCGACCACCCCGACCTGAACAACCGGCCGCGCTTCGCCACCGCCCGCAAGGCCATGCCGTGACGAGCCCCGCCCGCCCGGTGCACACCCCTGCCACGATCACCCCGCACGAGGAGGCCCCCTGATGGCCCGGCGATACGACTGCAACGACGCGACGGACCGCAAGACGGGCCTTCGCGAAGCCGCATCCGCCGTGCGCCGCGGCGAACTCGTCGTGCTGCCGACGGACACGCTCTACGGGATCGGTGCGGACGCCTTCAGCGCGGAGGCCGTCGGCGACCTGCTGGCCGCCAAGGGCCGGGGCCGCAACATGCCCACGCCCGTGCTCATCGGCTCCCCGAACACCCTGCACGGCCTGGTCACGGACTTCACCGAGCAGGCCTGGGAGCTGGTCGACGCCTTCTGGCCCGGCGCGCTGACCCTCGTCGCCAAGCACCAGCCGTCGCTGGCCTGGGACCTCGGCGAGACCCGTGGCACCGTGGCCGTGCGCATGCCGCTGCACCCCGTCGCGATCGAGCTGCTGACCGAGGTCGGGCCGATGGCCGTCTCCTCGGCGAACCTCACCGGTCACCCGGCGCCGGAGGACTGTGACGCCGCCCGCGAGATGCTCGGCGACTCCGTGTCCGTGTACCTGGACGGCGGGCCGACCCCCGGCATTCAGCCGTCGTCGATCGTCGATGTCACCGGGAAGGTTCCCGTCCTGCTGCGCGAGGGGGCGTTGACCGCGGACCAGCTGCGCGAGGTCGTACCCGACCTCGAGGTGGCCCCGTGAGCCCTGAGGGGCGTGGCATAGCAAGGGCCGGAGGGGACGCCTTCCGCATACTCCACGTCAGCACCGGCAACGTCTGCCGCTCGCCCATCACCGAGCGGCTGACGCGGCATGCCCTGACGCATCGCCTGGGTGGGGCGCCGGCCGGTGGGCTCATCGTCGAGAGCGCCGGGACCTGGGGGCACGAGGGTGCGCCCATGGAGGCGAACGCGGCGGCGGTCCTGGCGGACTTCGGTGCCGACGCGAGCGGGTTCATCGGGCGGGAGCTGCTCGACGAGCACGTCATACGCGCCGACCTGGTGCTGACCGCTACGCGCGATCACCGGGCGCAGGTCATCTCGATGGGGCACTCGGCCGGACTGCGGACCTTCACGCTCAAGGAGTTCACCCGGCTGGTCCGGGCGATAGACCCCGCCACGCTGCCGCCGCTCGATGACGGCATGGCGGAGCGGGCGCGGGCGTTGGTGCGGGCTGCCGCGGCGCTGCGGGGGTGGCTGTTGGCGCCGTCGCCCGACGCGGACGAGGTCTACGACCCGTACGGTGCGCCGATCACGTTCTTCCGCTCGATCGGCGACGAGATCCAGCAGGCGCTGGACCCGGTGGTCACCGCCCTGACGGGCGTCGGCGACCGCCACTGACCGCCGACGCCCGGCCTGGCATGTCCGCCACGGCACGGCGCCGCCCTCAATCGCCGGGCGGGCTCCATCCGACCGATCCAGCCTCGCCGGCGTTTGAGGCGCCGGCGGAGGCGCTTGTGGGGGATGCCCTCAATCGCCGGGCGGGCTTGATGTGGCTGATCCAGCCTCGCCGGCGTTTGAGGCGCCGGCGGAGGCACTTGTGGGGGATGCCCTCAATCGCCGGGCGGGCTTGATGTGGCTGATCCAGCCTCGCCGGCGTTTGAGGCGCCGCCGGAGGCGCTTGTGGGGGATGCCCTCAATCGCCGGGCGGGCTTGATGTGGCTGATCCAGCCTCGCCGGCGTTTGAGGCGCCGCCGGGGGCACTTGTGGGGGATGCCCTCAATCGCCGGGCGGGCTTGATGTGGCTGATCCAGCCTCGCCGGCGTTTGAGGCGCCGCCGGAGGGGTCGGGGACGCGTCCCTCCGGGTAGGAAAGGCGGGATCAGGGGGGCGGGCCTAGAGTTGGGCTACCCGGTCCACCCACCGCGTCGGAGCCGCGCCATGAGCGTCATCACCCAGCCGACGGACACCCTGCGCCGCCAGGATCCGCTGATGGCCGACGTCCTCGCCGGCGAGGCACTGCGTCAGGCGGAGAGCCTCCAGCTCATCGCGGCCGAGAACTTCACCTCCACCGCCGTCCTCGCCACCCTCGGCTCCGCACTCGCGAACAAGTACGCCGAGGGCTACCCCGGCGCCCGCCACCACGGCGGCTGCGAGTACGCCGACCAGGCGGAACGCATCGCGGTGGAGCGGGCCCGGGCCCTCTTCGGCGCCGAGCACGCCAACGTCCAGCCGCACTCCGGCTCCGCCGCCGTCCTCGCCACCTACGCCGCGCTGCTGCGCCCCGGCGCCACCGTGCTGGCCATGGGGCTCCCGTACGGCGGCCACCTCACGCACGGTTCCCCCGCGAACCTCTCCGGCCGCTGGTTCGACTTCGTCGGCTACGGGGTAGACGCCCGGACCGGGCTCATCGACTACCTCCAGGTCCAGGAGCTGGCCCGAAGGCACCGCCCCGAGGCGATCGTGTGCGGCTCCATCTCCTACCCCCGCCACCCCGAGTACTCGGCCTTCCGCGAGATCGCCGACGAGGTCGGGGCCTTCCTCATCGCGGACGCCTCCCACCCCATCGGGCTGGTCGCGGGCGGCGCCGCCCCGAGCCCGGTCCCGTACGCGGACGTCGTCTGCGCCACCACCCACAAGGTGCTGCGCGGCCCCCGCGGCGGCATGATCCTGTGCGGCGCCGAGTTCGCGGAGCGGATCGACCGCGCCGTCTTCCCCCTCACCCAGGGCGGCGCGCAGATGCACACCATCGCCGCCAAGGCGGTCGCCTTCGGCGAGGCCGCGACCCCGGCCTTCACCACCTACGCCCACCGGGTCGTGGCCAACGCCCGCGCCCTGGCCGAAGCACTGCGCGTGCGCGGACTCGCGATCACCACGGGCGGCACCGACACCCACCTGATCACGGCCGACCCCGCGCCCCTCGGCGTCGACGGCCCCACCGCGCGGGGCCGCCTGGCCGCCGCGGGTCTGGTGCTGGACACCTGCGCCCTGCCGTACGGGGAGCAGCGCGGCCTGCGGCTCGGTACCGCGGCGGTGACCACCCAGGGCATGGGGGAGACGGAGATGGCCCGGATCGCCACCCTCTTCACGGCGGCCCTCACCGGGGGCGAGCCCACCCGCGTCCGGGCGGAGATCGCCGAACTGGCCCTGGGATTTCCCCCGTACGGGGAGTAACCGGCGAGAACAGCGGGTAGTGCAACCGGTTCGGGGTCAGCCTGCGTCCCCTTACGGGGGGACATCGCGGCTAATGTGTGGGGCTGAGATGGCCGGCGATACATCTGGGGCAGCCCGTGCGTGAATATCTGCTGACGCTCTGCGTCACGGTGGCGGTGACGTACCTGCTCACCGGGCCGGTACGGAAGTTCGCGATCGCGGCCGGTGCGATGCCCAAGATCCGCGCGCGCGACGTGCACCGCGAGCCCACTCCGCGACTCGGCGGCATCGCGATGTTCGGCGGACTGTGCGCGGGCCTGCTCGTCGCCGACCACCTGCCGAACCTCAACGGCGTCTTCGAGCTGTCGAACGAACCACGGGCGCTGCTCTCCGGAGCGGCGCTGATCTGGCTGATCGGCGTCCTCGACGACAAGTTCGAGATCGACGCCCTGATCAAGCTCGGCGCACAGATGATCTCCGCGGGCGTGATGGTCATGCAGGGCCTGACGGTCCTGTGGATCCCGGTCCCCGGCATCGGCACCGTCTCGCTCACCCAGTGGCAGGGCAACCTGCTCACCGTCGCGCTCGTCGTCATCACCATCAACGCCGTGAACTTCGTCGACGGCCTCGACGGTCTCGCCGCCGGCCTGGTCTGCATCGCCGCCGCCGCCTTCTTCCTCTACGCCTACCGCATCTGGTTCGGCTACGCGATCGAGGCGGCCGCGCCCGCGACGCTCTTCGCGGCGATCCTGATGGGCATGTGCATCGGCTTCCTGCCGCACAACATGCACCCCGCGCGGATCTTCATGGGCGACTCCGGCTCGATGCTGATCGGCCTCGTGCTGGCCGCCTCCGCCATCTCCATCACCGGGCAGGTGGACCCGGACGCGATGGCCCTGTTCGCCGGTGGTGAGCGCAACGCGACCCACGCGATGCTGCCCGTCTTCATCCCGCTGCTGCTGCCGCTGACGATCATCGCGATCCCCGTGGCCGACCTGGTCCTGGCCATCGTCCGGCGCACCTGGAACGGCCAGTCGCCCTTCGCCGCCGACCGCGGACACCTGCACCACCGGCTGCTGGAGGTCGGGCACTCGCACAGCCGCGCCGTGTTGATCATGTACTTCTGGTCGGCGCTGATCGCCTTCGGGGCGCTGGCGTACTCGGTGCACTCCGCCTCGATGCTGATCGTCCTCGTGATCGTCGCGCTGAGTGCGGTCGGGCTCGTCCTGCTCCTGCTGCCGCGCTTCACCCCGCGCGCGCCGCGCTGGGCCGAGTCCTTCCTGCCGCCGCGCTACCGGCGTCGGCGCACGACGGCGGCCGGCGCGGCCGCGCCGACCGCCGTCGAGGCCGTGCGCGGCGGGTCCCCCTCGGGACCGTCGGAGGAGGCCCTGGAGCGGACCCCGGCCTCCTACGGTCTGCACGGCGCCACCGCACTGTCCAGCCGCCCGGCCAACGGCCGTACGAGGGACCGCGAGCGGGCCTGACCGGGCCGCTTCCCGCAGGCTCAGGAAAGCGAACGTGCGGCGGCGCGCGGCCGGCCCGGATCGTGGGCCCGCGCGTCGTGGTCGGACGGCGGGGCGTCCAGGACGATCGCGGTGACGATGATCCCGTCGCGCACCGCCCACTTGCCCGCGAAGGCGCTCAGCTCCGGTTCGGCGGAGACCAGGGCCGGCGGGAGCAGGCGCGCGGAGAAGGTCCCGGCCAGCGGATCGATCCGGATGAGGGCGTCCTCGAACTCCAGCTCCTGCGCGGTCTGCGGGAACCACGCCTTGTAGACGCACTCCTTGGCGCTGAAGAGCAGCTTCCCCCAGTTGATGCCGGGGTGCAGCGCGGTGTGCCGCTTCACCTGTGCCTGCTCCAGCGGGAGGGCGATGCTTTCGAGCACGCCGTCGGGCAGCGGGCGGTCGAGTTCCGCGTCGATGCCGATGGCGGCGACCCGCGAGGCGTCGGCGACGACCGCGGCGCGGTAGCCGGTGGCGTGGGTGATCGAGCCCCGTACCGAGGCGGGCCACAGCGGAGCCCCCCGCGGTGTCGCGAGCAGGGGGGCCGGCGGGACGCCGAGGGCGGCCAGCGCCCGGTGGGCGCAGTACCGCGCGGTGGCGAACTCGCGGCGGCGGTGCTCGACCGAGTTGCGGACGAGGGCCGCCTCCGCGGGGTACAGCGACGAGAACGGCACGTCCTCGAAGGAATCGAAGGACCGGACGTGCGGCGGCAACAGCAACTCGATCATGACCTACCTCTTGCTCTTCCCGTCGGTCGTGGCGGCGCCGGCCAGGATCTGGACCGGTCGGCCCGGCGGGGTCGCGCGGCGCTCCCACTCCCTCGGGTAGCCGAGGGACACCTCGTGGTGCGGCACTCCGTCGCAGTGGATGGTGCGCGGGATGTGCAGGTGGCCGTAGACCACCGCGGCCGCGCGGTACCGGCGGTGCCAGTCGGCCGTCTCCTCGGTGCCGCACCACAGCGCGAACTCGGGGTAGCGCAGGACGCGGGTGGGTTCGCGGACCAGGGGGAAGTGGTTGACCAGCACCGTGGGCAGGTCGGGCGGCAGCGCGTCGAGCCTGGCGCGGGTCTCCTCCAGCCGGGCCCGGCACCACGCCTCGCGGCTCGGGTACGGATCGGGGTGCAGCAGGAACTCGTCGGTGCAGATCACCCCGGCCTCGTCGGCCAGTTCGAGGGCGTGCTCCTGGGACACGGCTCCGGCGGGCCGGAAGGTGTAGTCGTAGAGGACGAAGAGCGGGACGACGGCGACGGGGCCGTTCTCCCCGTGCCACACCGGGTACGGGTCCTCCGGGGTGATGACGCCCAGCTCCCGGCAGACGTCCACCAGGTGTCGGTACTTCGCCTCGCCGCGCAGCTGCACCGGGTCGCTCGGGTCGGTCCACAATTCGTGGTTGCCGGGCACCCAGATCACCTGGGCGAATCGTTCCTTCAAAAGGGAGAGGGATTCCCGGATGTCGGACACGACCTCGCCGACGTCACCCGCCACGATGAGCCAGTCGTCGGGCGAGTCCGCCCGCAGGTCCCGGACGATCTCCCGGTTGCGTTCGTAGCGCACGTGCAGGTCGCTGATGGCCATCAGCCGCCCGGCGCGTGCGGGGCGGGGGGCCACGGCGTGGTTCTGGTGACTCAACTGCTGGTCGCTCCTCCCGGGTTCGGGACTGATGGCCCCGAAACACCGGCCCGCCCCCGCACAACATACCCAGGGGGGAGTGGGCGGACAGTAAGGGGTCGGCCGGGCAAGAGGCCGGATAAGAGATCGGCCACCCCCTTTCCGGCCATCGCCGCCGGCGCCCCGCGCGGGTGATCGAGTGCGGCCGACGGTCCCGCCGAATCATTCGCACGAAGTTCGGTGCGCGCCGACACCCGACCACCTGGGCGGCGGCTCGTCCGGGACCGTAGATACTGGTCCCGGACAGGCCCTCGTCGTGCTCCTGGACCCGCGCGCGACTGCTCAGGTGAGCGAGCGTTGACCCATCCGTGTGACGAGCGGCATAATAGTTGAGTAAAGTCTGCATCAAATACTTTGTGATACCGTTCGCAAGCGCCCGGGATGAGTGCGCGAAGACCGTGCAGTGCGAACCGTCTTCCCTCACACGCAAGTTACTCCCGGTCACATCCGTCCACTGGCGGTGACCAGACCCCACCAACACCTCGCCGGAGGAGCTGCCGTCATGCAGTCCAACGACGCCCGAACACTCCTGTACTGCTTCGTCCCCACGACCGTCGTCGGCGGTATCGGGATCGCGGTCAGTGCTGCCCTCGCGGGCGGCAAGGGCGCGCTGGGTGCCGCCTTCGGCGCGGCACTCGTCCTCGTGTTCATGGGGGGAGGGCTGATCGCCCTTCAGCGGACCGCTCGTTCCTTGCCCCATCTCTTCCAGATGATGGGTCTGTTGCTCTACACGACGCAGATCCTTGTACTGATGATCGTGCTGAGCATCGTCAAGCGCGTCGCGGTCTTCGATACGAAGTGCACCGCCTTCACCCTGCTCGCGGCCACGCTCGTTTGGATGGCAGCGCAAGTGCGGGCGCACATGAAGTCGAAAATCCTTTATGTGGAGCCAGAAGGGGCCAGCACGCCCTCGTAGTGTGTAGGCCGGGTGTAAAGAGGCTTCCGCTCGTTTGCTATCGTCTCGCCACAACTGCGGCAGGTTTGCGCGGGCGGCGTGCAGGGGCGACAGATGAGCGTTGTCGGCCCTTGGTACTCAATCGCCGCACATAGGTATCCGCCAGTCCAGTCCAGTGCCGTTCCGCGGTCGCAGGCCGCGCCGACACAATGAGGTTGCCGTACCCATGCGTCAAGTTGAAGGAGCTCGCGGTGAGTGACGCCACGACGCTCGCCTTCGAGACTGATTGTCACATCTTCGAAGGGTGCGGCTTCCCGACCCCCGGCCTGCACTCCTTCTTGTTCAAGCCGATGTTCACGGTCGGCGGTATCGAGGTCAACAAGCCGATTGTCCTGGCTTTGCTGAGCTCGCTCATCGTCGTGGGGTTCTTCTGGGCGGCTTTCCGTAAGCCGAAGCTGATCCCCGGCAAGCTGCAGATGGTCGGCGAGGCCGGTTACGACTTCGTCCGCCGCGGAGTGGTCTACGAGACGCTTGGTAAGCGCGAGGGCGAAAAGTACGTCCCGCTCATGGTCTCGCTGTTCTTCTTCATCTGGATGATGAACATCTGGTCCATCATCCCGCTGGCCCAGTTCCCGGTCACGTCGGTCATCGCATTCCCGGCCGGTCTTGCCGCGATCGTGTACGTGCTGTGGGTGAGCCTCACCTTCAAGCGCCACGGCTTCGTCGGTGGCCTCAAGAACCTGACCGCCTACGACAAGTCGCTCGGGCCGGTGTTCCCGGTGGTCATGCTGTTCGAGTTCCTGTCGAACATGATCATCCGGCCGTTCACCCACGCTGTCCGTCTCTTCGCGAACATGTTCGCGGGTCACGTACTGCTGCTGATCTTCACCATCGCGAGTTGGTACCTGCTCAACGGCATCGGTATCGCTTACGCGAGCGTCTCGTTCGTGATGGTCCTCGTGATGACAGTCTTCGAGCTGTTCATCCAGGCACTGCAGGCGTACGTCTTCGTCCTGCTCTCGTGCAGCTACATCCAGGGTGCTCTCGCCGACCACCACTGACGGTCGCGACACCCCCCATATACATCCGGTGGCCAACCCCCACCGGCACGTGAAACAGAAGGAAGAAACGGCATGTCTGCTCTCGAGACCCTCGCTGCGGTCAACCTCCAGGGCAACCTCGGAGCGATCGGCTACGGCCTCGCCGCGATCGGCCCCGGCGTCGGCGTCGGCATCATCTTCGGTAACGGTACCCAGGCTCTGGCTCGTCAGCCCGAGGCCGCCGGCCTCATCCGCCAGAACCAGATCCTCGGCTTCGTCCTCTGTGAGGCGCTCGCCCTGATCGGTCTCGTCATGGGCTTCGTCTACCCGGTCCCTTCTTGATCTCTCGCGACTGAGAAACATTTTCGACGGAAGGCACTGATGTGATCGCCCTGGTACCGCTGGCAGCCGAGGAGATTCAGAATCCCCTCGTCCCGCCGATCCCCGAGCTCGTCATCGGTCTGATCGCCTTCGTCATCGTCTTCGGCGTCCTCGCGAAGAAGCTCCTCCCGAACATCAACAAGGTTCTGGAACAGCGTCGCGAGGCCATCGAAGGCGGTATCGAGAAGGCCGAGTCGGCCCAGACCGAGGCCCAGAGCGTGCTGGAGCAGTACAGGGCTCAGCTCGCCGAGGCCCGGCACGAGGCTGCCCGCCTGCGCCAGGACGCGCTGGAGCAGGGCACTGCGCTCAAGGAAGAACTGCGCGCAGAGGGCCAGCGGCAGCGTGAGGAGATCATCGCTGCCGGCCACGCCCAGATCGAGGCCGACCGCAAGGCCGCGTCTCAGGCGCTGCGTCAGGACGTGGGCAAGCTCGCCACCGACCTGGCCGGCAAGCTCGTCGGCGAGTCCCTCGAGGACCACGCCCGGCAGAGCCGCACGATCGACCGTTTCCTCGGCGAGCTCGAGGAGAAGGCCGAGGCTGCCCGATGAACGGAGCGAGCCGCGAGGCTCTGGCCGCCGCACGCGAGCGTCTCGACGCGCTGACGGACAACACGTCCGTCGACGTGGCGAAGCTCGCCGGTGAGCTGGCTGCCGTCACCGCGATGCTCGACCGTGAGGTCTCGCTGCGTCGGGTCATCACGGACCCGGCGCAGGCCGGCGAGGCCAAGGCCGAGCTGGTGGGTCGTCTGCTGAACGGCCAGGTGGGCGGGGAGACCCTCGACCTGGTGTCCGGCATGGTCCGTTCGCGCTGGTCGCGGCCGCGTGACCTGGTGGACGCGCTGGAGGAGCTGGCGGACACCGCCGAGCTCACCGGTGCACACCGGTCCGGCGCGCTCGACGACGTCGAGGACGAGCTGTTCCGCTTCGGCCGGATCGTCGCATCGAGCACCGAGCTGCGCGCCGCGCTGACCGACCGTACGGCCCCCGGTTCCGCCAAGGGTGCGCTGCTCGCCAGCCTCCTCGGTGGCAAGGCCAACCCGGTCAGTGAGCGTCTGGTCGCGCGCCTCGTCACGCACCCGCGTGGCCGCAGCCTGGAAGCGGGACTCGAGTCCCTCTCCAAGCTCGCAGCCGAGCGCCGCAGCCGCATGGTCGCCACGGTGACCTCCGCGGTTCCGCTCAGCGACGTGCAGAAGCAGCGCCTCGGCGCCGTCCTGGCCAAGCTGTACGGCCGCCAGATGCACCTGAACCTCGACGTGGACCCCACGGTCCTCGGCGGGATCGTGGTGCGGGTCGGCGACGAGGTCATCGACGGCACCATCGCGGACCGCCTCAGCGAGGCGACCCGCCGCATGGCCGGCTGACCGGCCACCCAACACAAGAAGCATTTCCAGCGGCCCGGTTGGGCCGTGCAGAACTTGCAGAAGATTCCTGGGGGTCGCCCCCAGACCCCTAAGAAGCTTCAGGCCCAACAAGGAGAGCAGGGAACCCAGATGGCGGAGCTCACGATCCGGCCGGAGGAGATCCGGGACGCACTGGAGAACTTTGTCCAGTCGTACCAGCCGGACGCGGCCTCGCGCGAGGAGGTCGGAACGGTCAGCGTTGCCGGCGACGGCATCGCGAAGGTGGAGGGTCTTCCCTCCGCCATGGCGAACGAGCTGCTGAAGTTCGAGGACGGCACCCTCGGTCTCGCCCTCAACCTTGAGGAGCGGGAGATCGGTGCGGTCGTCCTCGGCGAGTTCAGCGGTATCGAGGAGGGCCAGTCGGTGCAGCGCACCGGCGAGGTGCTCTCCGTCGGCGTAGGCGAGGGCTACCTCGGCCGCGTTGTCGACCCGCTCGGCAACCCGATCGACGGCCTCGGCGAGATCGCGACCGAGGGCCGCCGCGCCCTCGAGCTGCAGGCCCCCGGCGTCATGGTCCGCAAGTCGGTCCACGAGCCGATGCAGACCGGCTACAAGGCCATCGACGCGATGGTGCCGATCGGCCGTGGTCAGCGTCAGCTGGTCATCGGCGACCGTCAGACCGGCAAGACCGCTCTGGCCGTCGACACGATCATCAACCAGCGCGACAACTGGCGCTCGGGCGACGTGAACAAGCAGGTCCGCTGCATCTACGTCGCCATCGGCCAGAAGGGCTCGACCATCGCGTCCGTTCGCGGCGCCCTGGAAGAGGCCGGCGCGCTCGAGTACACGACGATCGTCGCCGCCCCGGCGTCCGACCCGGCCGGCTTCAAGTACCTGGCGCCGTACACCGGTTCCGCCATCGGCCAGCACTGGATGTACGCCGGCAAGCACGTCCTGATCATCTTCGACGACCTGTCGAAGCAGGCCGACGCCTACCGCGCCGTGTCGCTGCTGCTGCGCCGTCCGCCGGGCCGCGAGGCCTACCCGGGCGACGTCTTCTACTTGCACTCGCGTCTGCTGGAGCGCTGCGCGAAGCTCTCCGACGACATGGGCGCCGGTTCGATGACCGGTCTGCCGATCGTCGAGACCAAGGCGAACGACGTGTCGGCGTTCATCCCGACCAACGTCATCTCCATCACCGACGGCCAGTGCTTCCTGGAGTCCGACCTGTTCAACGCGGGCCAGCGCCCGGCGCTGAACGTCGGTATCTCGGTCTCCCGCGTCGGTGGTTCGGCCCAGCACAAGGCCATGCGCCAGGTGTCCGGCCGTCTGCGTCTGGACCTCGCCCAGTACCGTGAGCTGGAGGCGTTCGCCGCCTTCGGTTCCGACCTGGACGCCGCCTCGAAGGCTTCGCTGGAGCGCGGCAAGCGCCTCGTCGAGCTGCTGAAGCAGGGCCAGTACCAGCCGATGCCCGTCGAGGAGCAGGTCGTCTCCGTCTGGGCCGGTACCACCGGCAAGATGGACGACGTCCCGGTCAACGACATCCGTCGCTTCGAGTCGGAGCTGCTGGAGCACCTGCGCCGCGAGCGCAAGGACCTCCTCACCTCCATCGCCGATGGCGCCAAGATGTCGGACGACACCCTGACGGCGATCGCCGACGCCATCGCCAGCTTCAAGCTGCAGTTCGAGACCTCGGACGGCAAGCTCCTGGGCGAGGACGCGCCGGCCGTCAACGTCTCCAAGTGACGACGGAAGGGACCTGACTCATGGGAGCGCAGCTCCGGGTCTACAAGCGTCGCATCCGTGCCGTCACGGCGACCAAGAAGATCACCAAGGCGATGGAAATGATCGCCGCCTCGCGCATCGTCAAGGCGCAGCGCAAGGTGGCGGCATCGATGCCGTACGCGACCGAGCTCACCCGTGCGGTGACGGCGGTCGCGACCGGCTCGAACACCAAGCACGCCCTGACCACCGAGGTCGAGGCGCCGGTCCGCGCCGCGGTCCTGCTCATCACGAGCGACCGCGGTCTGGCCGGCGGCTACTCCTCGAACGCCCTCAAGCAGGCGGAGCGGCTCACCGAGCGGCTCCGCGGCGAGGGCAAGGAGGTCGACACCTACATCGTCGGCCGTAAGGGTGTCGCCTACTTCGGGTTCCGCGAGCGCAAGGTCGCGGATTCGTGGACCGGCTTCACCGACAGCCCGGCCTACGCCGACGCCAAGCGCGTCGCGGCGCCGCTGATCGAAGCCATCCAGGCCGACACGGCCGAGGGTGGCGTCGACGAGCTGCACATCGTCTACACGGAGTTCGTGTCGATGATGACGCAGAACGCGGTCGACGGCCGGATGCTGCCGCTCAGCCTCGACAAGGCTGCGGAGAAGGACGGGGCGAAGGGCGAGATCCTTCCGCTGTTCGACTTCGAGCCGTCGGCGGAGGACGTCCTCGACGCCCTGCTGCCGCGCTACGTCGAGAGCCGCATCTACAACGCACTGCTGCAGTCGGCCGCTTCCGAGCACGCCGCCCGCCGCCGCGCGATGAAGTCGGCGACCGACAACGCCGGGGATCTCATCAAGAGCCTCTCCCGGCTTGCCAACGCGGCCCGCCAGGCCGAAATCACCCAGGAAATCAGCGAGATCGTCGGTGGCGCCAGCGCCATGGCAGACGCGACCGCGGGGAGTGACAAGTAATGACGACCATTGAGACGGCCGCCGCCACGGGCCGCGTCGCCCGGGTCATCGGCCCGGTCGTCGACGTGGAGTTCCCCGTCGACGCCATGCCCGAGATCTACAACGCCCTCAAGGTCCAGGTCGCCGACCCGGCCGAGGACGGCGCACTGAAGACGCTGACCCTGGAAGTCGCCCAGCACCTGGGTGACGGCGTGGTCCGCACCATCTCCATGCAGCCCACCGACGGTCTGGTCCGCCAGGCCCCGGTGGTCAACACGGGCGAGGGCATCACCGTCCCCGTGGGTGACTTCACCAAGGGCAAGGTGTTCAACACCCTCGGTGAGGTGCTGAACTACCCGGAGGAGAACGCCAACGTCACCGAGCGCTGGCCGATCCACCGCAAGGCGCCCAACTTCGACGAGCTCGAGTCGAAGACGGAGATGTTCGAGACCGGCGTCAAGGTCATCGACCTCCTCACCCCGTACGTCAAGGGTGGAAAGATCGGTCTGTTCGGTGGTGCCGGTGTCGGCAAGACCGTTCTGATCCAGGAAATGATCTACCGCGTCGCCAACAACCACGACGGCGTGTCGGTCTTCGCGGGCGTCGGTGAGCGTACCCGTGAGGGCAACGACCTCATCGAGGAAATGGCCGACTCGGGCGTCATCGACAAGACGGCCCTCGTCTTCGGCCAGATGGACGAGCCCCCGGGCACCCGTCTGCGCGTCGCCCTGGCGGGTCTGACCATGGCGGAGTACTTCCGCGATGTGCAGAAGCAGGACGTGCTCTTCTTCATCGACAACATCTTCCGTTACACCCAGGCCGGTTCGGAGGTGTCGACCCTCCTCGGTCGCATGCCGTCCGCCGTGGGTTACCAGCCGAACCTGGCTGACGAGATGGGTCTGCTGCAGGAGCGCATCACCTCGACCCGTGGTCACTCGATCACCTCGATGCAGGCGATCTACGTCCCCGCGGACGACCTGACCGACCCGGCTCCGGCCACCACCTTCGCCCACCTCGACGCGACGACGGTTCTTTCCCGTCCGATCTCCGAGAAGGGCATCTACCCGGCCGTGGACCCGCTGGACTCGACGTCCCGCATCCTCGACCCGCGGTACATCGCGGCGGACCACTACGCCACGGCGATGCGCGTCAAGGGGATCCTGCAGAAGTACAAGGACCTCCAGGACATCATCGCGATCCTCGGTATCGACGAGCTGGGCGAGGAGGACAAGCTCGTTGTCCACCGTGCCCGTCGTGTCGAGCGCTTCCTGTCGCAGAACACCCACGTCGCCAAGCAGTTCACCGGCGTCGACGGTTCGGACGTTCCGCTGGAGGAGTCGATCGTCGCGTTCAACGCGATCTGCGACGGCGACTACGACCACTTCCCCGAGCAGGCGTTCTTCCTGTGCGGTGGCATTGAGGACCTCAAGGCCAACGCCAAGGAGCTGGGCGTCTCCTGAAGCCGGGCTCCTCGTGAGCACAGCTGATCGACGGTAGGGGGGCGGGTGCGTCCCGTCCCCCTCCGCACGCCCATTAGAATTTGACCCAACACCCGGCCTTCCCGCCGGGTGGTGACCCGAGGAGCCACCTTGGCTGCTGAGCTGCACGTCGAGCTGGTCGCGGCGGACCGTAGTGTCTGGTCCGGCGAGGCCACCCTGGTCGTTGCCCGCACCACGTCCGGCGACATCGGCGTCATGCCCGGTCACCAGCCGCTTCTCGGTGTGCTGGAATCGGGCCCGGTGACCATCCGCACCAGCGACGGCGGTACCGTCGTCGCCGCGGTGCACGGCGGTTTCATCTCCTTCGCGGACAACAAGTTGTCCCTGCTGGCCGAGATCGCCGAGCTGGCCGACGAGATCGACGTCGAGCGTGCGGAGCGGGCACTGGAGCGCGCGAAGACGGAGGCCGACAGTGCCTCCGAGCGTCGCGCCGATGTCCGGCTGCGCGCGGTGACGGGGGCCTGAACCCCCCCACCGCAGAGTGTGCGTCCTCAGCCGCGGCCCGTTCCGGAATTTTCCGGACCGGGTCGCGGCTGAGGCGATGCGGGTCCGTTTTTGGTTTTCCGAATTCGATGAGCGAGGAGGTCGGTGAAGATGCTCCTCGCTCTGCTTGTGAGCGGCCTGGTCGTAGCCCTGGTGGTGATCGGGCTCTTTGTCTTCGGGCTGCGTCGGCGGCTCATCCAGCGTTCCGGCGGCACCTTCGACTGCAGCGTGCGCTGGGGCGTGTCCGACGCCCCCGACGTGTCCGGCAAGGGGTGGGTGTACGGGGTCGCGCGCTACGGCGGTGACCGGATCGAGTGGTTCCGGGTGTTCTCGTACTCCCCGCGACCGCGCCGGGTGCTGGAACGTTCCGCGATCGAGGTGCTCTCCCGTCGCGCCCCCGAGGGCGAGGAGGAGCTGGCGCTGCTCTCCGACGCCATCGTGCTCGGTGCCCGCCACCGCGAGGACCGACTGGAGCTGGCGATGAGCGAGGACGCGCTCACCGGCTTCCTCGCCTGGCTGGAGGCCGCGCCCCCCGGCCAGCGGGTGAACGTGGCCTAGGTCCTGTCGTCAAAGTGCCGTCGTCGCCCGAAGGGCGGCCCCGCGGCGTCTGGTGCGTGCTCTCGCCGTGCCGGGCGGAAGCCCGCGTACTGGACGTACTTGGCTTTCGCCCGGTGCGGCGAGAGTGCGTGCCAGGCGTCGCGAGGCAGACGGCACTTTGACGACAGGGCCTAGGGCGCGTTACGACGCGAAGGAGCCGGGGAACGGGGGGCGGACCCCGGTCCCCGGCTCTGTCGTCGGTGGTGCGGCGGCCCTACTTCAGGCCGCTGTCGATCGCGGTGAGCAGCTCGCCGTTGCTGGTGTCACCGCTGAACTCCCAGAAGAACGCGCCGCGCAGGCCCTGGTTCTTCACGTAGCCCATCTTCCCGGCGATGGTGGCCGGGGTGTCGTAGCTCCACCAGTTGCTGCCGCACTTGGCGTAGGCGGTGCCCGCGATGGTGCCGGTGGAGGGGCAGCTGCTCTTGAGGATCTTGTAGTCCTCGATGCCCTGCTCGTAGGTGCCGGGCGCCGGGCCGGTGGCGGTGCCGCCGGGGGCGTCCTGGGTGACGCCGGTCCAGCCGCGTCCGTAGAAGCCGATGCCGAGGTTCAGTTTGTTGGCCGGGATGCCCTTGGACTTGTACTTCTGGATGGCCGCGTCGCTGTTGAAGCCGGCGATCGGGATGCCGTTGTACGAGGTGAGCGGGGAGTGCGGGGCGGTGGGGCCCTTGGCGTCCCAGCCGCCGAAGAAGTCGTAGGTCATCACGTTGTACCAGTCGACGTACGGGGCGGCCGCGCCGTAGTCGGCGAGGTCCAGCTTGCCGCCGTTCGAGCCGTCGGCCGTGACGGCTGCGGTGACCAGGTTGTTCGCGCCGAACTTGGCGCGCAGGGCCGAGAGCAGGTTCTTCAGGGAGGCGGCGCCGCTGGTGTCGCAGGACAGCCCGCAGGCGTTCGGGTACTCCCAGTCGATGTCGATGCCGTCGAAGACGTCGGCCCAGCGCGGGTCCTCGACCAGGCTGTAGCAGGAGTCGGCGAAGGCGGTGGGGTTGGCCGCGGCCTGGCCGAAGCCGCCGGACCAGGTCCAGCCGCCGAAGGACCACAGGACCTTGATGTTCGGGTACTTCTTCTTCAGCTCGCGCAGCTGGTTGAAGTTGCCCGCGACGGGCTGGTCCCAGGTGTCGGCGACGCCGGAGACGCTGCTGCCCGCGTCGTAGGTCTTCTGGTAGTCGGCGTAGGCGTCGCCGATCTGGCACTTGCCGCCGGTCACGTTGCCGAAGGCGTAGTTGATGTGCGTCAGCTTGCTCGCCGAGCCCGAGGTGACGATGTTCTTCACGTGGTAGTTGCGCTGGTAGACGCCCCAGTTGGTGAAGTAGCCCAGCTGGACCTTGGAGCCGCCGGGGCCGGGGCCGGGGCCCGGGTCGCCGCCCGTGGTGGTGACCGTCACGGTGCCCGAGGAGGGCCCGGTCTGGTCGATGGTGTCGCGGGCGGTGACGCTGTACCCGTACGTCGTGCCCTTGGTCAGGCCCGAGTCGGTGTAGCTGGTGCCCGTCACGACTGCGATCTTGGCGGAGCCGCGGTAGAGGTCGTAGTTCTTGACCCCCTTGTCGTCGGTGGCCGGGGTCCAGCTCAGGCTCACCGAGGTGTCGCTCACCGCGCCGGCCGTGGGGGTGCCGGGGGCGGAGGGCGGGGCGTCGGCCGGGGGCGTGGTGCCGCCGTCACAGGAGCCGCCGTTGATCTTGCAGCCGCTGGGTGCGCCCGAGCCCGCGCCGTTGAAGCCGAAGCTGACGCTGGCGCCGGGGGCGAGGGTGCCGTTCCAGCCGACGTTCTTGCCGGTCCAGTGGGTGCCGGAGCTGGTGACGGTGGCGTCCCAGGCCGAGGTGACCGAGGTGCCGGCCGGGTAGTCCCACTCGACGGCCCAGCTGCTCAGTGAGGTGGTGCCGGTGTTCTTCACCGTCCACTTGCCCTCGAAGCCCGTGCCCCAGTCGGAGACCTTGGTGTAGGTCGCCGTCGCGGAGGTCGCGGCCTGGGCCGTGCCCGCGAGGCCGACGAGCCCGGCGAGGGGAAGGGCGAGGGCGGCCACGGTCGCGGCGAATCTGCGCAGCAGCCGGTTGCGGGGTGGGGGTGCCGGTCGTGACGCGTGTGCTGTGCTCAAGGGTGCTCCTCCGAAGGTCCGCCGGAGTCGCTGGCGTCGACTCCCGGCATGGGGGTGGGACCTGCGCCGCCCGTGAGCACGCTTCGTCATGCACGCTCACCACAGTGTTGCGGTGAGATTAGAAAGGTCTGGACCAAGCGTCAAGAGGTCCAGACCTCCGCTCCAGCTCCGCACAAGAAGTCAGTGCGCGATGCCCAACTCCTGTGCCAGGACCGCCGCTTGGGCCCGGCTGCGCAACTCCAGCTTGCCCAGGAGCCTGCTGACGTGCGTCTTGACCGTGGCCTCCGCCATGGTCAGGCGCACCGCGATCTCCGCGTTGGACAGGCCCGCTCCCAGGCAGCCCAGGACCTCGCGCTCCCTGCGGGTCAGCGAAGCCACGGCCGCGGCCTTCTCCGGCGGCGCGGGCGCCCGTAGCGCCGTCGGCGCCGCGAACTCCGCGATCAGCCGCCGGGTCACCGCGGGCGAGATCAGGCCCTCCCCGCGCGCGACCGTGCGGACCGCCCCGATCAGGTCCCGCGCTTCGGCGCTCTTGAGCAGGAAGCCCGCCGCGCCCGCCCGCAGCGCCCCGAAGACGTACTCGTCCAGGTCGAAGGTGGTCAGCACCAGTACGTCCGCCAGCCCCTCGGCGACCACCTGGCGCGTGGCCGAAACCCCGTCCAGGCGGGGCATCTGCACGTCCATCAGCACCACGTCCGGCCGCAGCTCCCGGGCCAGGCGGACCGCCTCCACCCCGTCCGCCGCCTCCGCGACCACCTCGACCCCCGGCGCGCTGCGCAGGATCAGGACCAGCCCGGAGCGCACCGCCGCCTGGTCCTCGGCCACCACGACCCGGATGGGGTCCGCGCTCATCGCTCCGCCGCCTTCTCCTCGGCGGGCAGTTCCGCCCGCACCCGCCACACCCTGTCCTCGGCACCGGCCCGGAAGGTGCCGCCGAGCAGCTCCGTCCGCTCCCGCATCCCCACCAGCCCGGCCCCGGAACCGGGGGCGCGCGGACCCGCCCCCGGGCGCGCAGGCCCGTACGGCGAGTCCACGCCCACGCACAGCAGGGCCTCCGAGAGCTCCACGCGGACCGTGACCCGGCCGGGGGAGGCGTGCTTGACGGCGTTCGTCAGGGACTCCTGCACGATCCGGTACGCCGCCAGCCCCACCGGGGCGGGCAGTGCGGCGCCGTCGTCCGCGGCCGCCCGCCCGTCCAGCAGGACGAACTCCAGCCCGCTCGCGGACCCCGTCACCGAAGCCTGCTCGACCAGCGCCGCCAGCCCGTCCAGGGACGGGGTCGCGGCCGGTTCCCCCTCGCCTCCCGCCTCCCGCAGTAGTCCGATCAACCGACGCATTTCGGCCAGCCCCTGCACGCTGTTCTCGCGGATCACCCCGAGCGCCTCGCGGCTGGTCTCCGGGGAGTCGATCGAGAGCGCGGCGGTGGAGTGGATGGCGATCGCCGACAGGTTGTTGGCGACCATGTCGTGCAGCTCACGGGCCATCCGCGCCCGCTCGGCGCCCACCGCCTGGTTGCGGTCCATCTCGGCCAGCAGCGCCGTCTGCTCGGCCCGCAGCCGCGCCGCCACGGCGGCCTCCCGGTGATCGCGCAGGGTGGCGCCGGTCAGTGCGGGGGCGAAGCAGACCAGTCCGGTGACCGCCCCGATGAGCAGCGACTGCGGGGTGCGCAGCCAGGCCACGGCGGTGATGGTGACGGCCACCGTGATCAGGCCGGTGGTCACCGGGAGCCGCCGGGCCATGCGGGGCCTGCCGTAGACCACGGCGGCGTACATCAGGTCCGTGAAGATCAGCACGGTGGCCAGATTCCCCACCGTGAACTGGTCGGCGATGAGCCCGACGGTGCCGACGGCGAGCGTCACGCGGGGCGCGGTGCGGCGCAGCAGCTCCATCGCGCCGAGCGACACCAGCGGGACCAGCGCCGCCCACGGGGGCAGGAGGCGGAGGGTGGCGTTGCTGTGCACGCCGAGCACCCACAGCAGCAGGCCCACGGCCACGCTGGCGACGGCCAGGAGCACGTCGTGGCGGTGCGGGCGGGGGATCTTCGGGGTCACGGTCCCATCCAACACGGTGTCACGGGCTCCGGCCTCGGCTGCGGGTCGCAGGGGCACTACACCGAAGGATGCAGTCGCGGTTCGTCACCGACGACGACGCGCGGGTGCGCGGGGGCCGCGAGGCTGAGGGGAGAACGGAGAAAGCCGGCGAAAGACGGCGAAGGTCGAGGGAAGGAGGGGCTCCCGTGTTGGTCGCCCTGGTCATCGCCTGTGAAATCGGGTTCTGGGTCCTGCTGGCCGCCGGGCTGACGCTGCGCTACGTCGCCAAGAGGCCCCGGCTCGGTGCGGCGGTGCTGCTCTGCGAGCCGCTGCTGGAACTGGTGCTGCTCGTCGCCACCGTCGTGGACCTCGGGAGGGGCGCCGAGCCGTCCTGGAGCCACGGCCTGGCCGCCCTCTACATCGGGTACACGGTCGGATTCGGCCACTACACCGTGAAATGGCTCGACGGCCATGCGGCCCACCGCTTCGGCGGCGGCCCGAAGCCGCCCGGCCCCGGGTACGGCAAGGACCGCGCCCGGCACGAGTGGAAGCTCTGGCTCCGCACGCTCGTGGCGGCGGCCGTCGCCCTCGGGCTGCTCCAGCTCGGGGTCTGGTACGTGGGGGACGCGGCGGCGGCCGAGCCGCTGCGCGGCTGGCAGTCCGCGGCCCTGCGGGTGGCCGGGATCCACGGGCTGATCGCCGCGAGCTACACCCTCTTCCCGCGCAAGGCCCCGGCCGCCGATCCGGCCGAGACCGTGCGCGAACGCGCGCGAAACGGGCGTTAGCGCTCGCCGCCCGGTACCCACAGCACGTCCCCGACCTCCTTGTTGGCCGTCCGCGCCAGGATGAACAGGAGGTCGGAGAGTCGGTTGAGGTAGGTGGCGGTGAGCGGGTTCATCGACTCGCCGTACGCCTCCAGGGCCGCCCAGGTGGAGCGTTCCGCGCGCCGGACCACCGTGCACGCCTGGTGCAGCAGGGCCGCGCCGGGGGTGCCGCCGGGCAGGATGAAGCTGCGCAGCTTCTCCAGCTCCTCGTTGAAGGCGTCGCAGTCCGCCTCCAGCTTGTCGACGTAGAACTGCTCCACCCGCAGCGGCGGGTACTCCGGGGCCTCCACCACCGGCGTGCACAGGTCCGCGCCCACGTCGAAGAGGTCGTTCTGCACCCGGACCAGGACCTTGACGACGCCCTCGGCGAGCCCCCCGAGCGCGATCGCCGTCCCGATGGCCGCGTTGGCCTCGTTGACGTCGGCGTACGCGGAAATCCGCAGGTCGGTCTTGGCCGTCCGGCTCATGTCGCCGAGGGCGGTCGTGCCCTTGTCGCCGGTCCGGGTGTAGATGCGCGTGAGGTTCACCATGCGGTCAGCCTAGTTGGGGTCAACTGCGCGGCCCTGGCGGAGTGCTGAGCCGTCCCGGTGTGATGTCCGTCATCTGAGACGTGACGCGTGTTACTTCACGGTCATCGGACCCGTCCCGGACGCTACTCTCCGCCGAAGAGGCTACGAGACCGGGCCGTGACTGGGCCGTATGGAAGAACGTGGGGTGTGAAGTGGCTGGGAAGCTCGCCGTCATCGGTGCCGGACTCATGGGTTCGGGAATCGCGCAGGTCTCCGCACAGGCGGGCTGGGACGTCGTCCTGCGCGATGTGACGGACGCCGCGCTGACCCGCGGCACCGACGGGATCAAGGCCTCGTACGACCGGTTCGTCGCCAAGGGCAAGCTGAGTGCCGAGGACGCCGAGGCCGCGCTGGCGCGCATCACCACGAGCACGGACCTCGACGCGGTCGCCGACGCCGACATCGTCGTCGAGGCCGTCTTCGAGAAGCTCGAGGTCAAGCACGAGATCTTCCGGGCGCTCGACAAGCTCGTGCGCGAGGACGCGATCCTCGCCTCCAACACCTCCGCCATCCCGATCACGAAGATCGCGGCCGTGACGGAGCGTCCGGAGCGGGTCGTGGGCGCGCACTTCTTCTCGCCCGTCCCGATGATGCAGCTGTGCGAGCTGGTGCGCGGCTACAAGACGAGTGACGAGACCCTCGCCACCACGCGCGCCTTCGCCGAGTCCGTCGGCAAGACCTGCATCGTCGTCAACCGCGACGTCGCCGGCTTCGTGACGACGCGTCTGATCTCGGCGCTCGTCGTCGAGGCCGCGAAGCTGTACGAATCGGGCGTGGCCTCCGCCGAGGACATCGACATCGCCTGCAAGCTGGGCTTCGGCCACGCCATGGGCCCGCTGGCCACGGCCGACCTGACGGGCGTGGACATCCTGCTCCACGCCACCAGCAACATCTACACGGAGTCCCAGGACGAGAAGTTCGCGCCGCCGGAGCTGATGCGCCGGATGGTGGACGCGGGGGACATCGGCCGCAAGAGCGGGCAGGGCTTCTACAAGCACTGAGCACGGCCGCCGTGTGGACTCCCGCCGAGGGGGTAGGCGCGGCACACGCAGTCAGGGGCGACACCGTTCGAATGCCCTCACCCGTCGGGGTGAATTAGGTATCGGTTCGCTCACGGTCGGCAACTTCCCTGCCCGCGCGGCAGTCAGTTGCAGTGAGAGTTGCCGACCACGGCCCCATCGGATCACACGAACGCCGCACTGCCGGGAGCACACATGTACATCAGGGGCGACCACGCCGAACTCGCTGTCGGGGGCCGCCTCGACGTGCGCAGCGCGGCGGACGCCCGTACGGCCTTCCACACCGCGCTCGACGACGGCGTCGGAGACCTCGTGCTCGATCTGACCGGTCTCGACTCCTGGGACGCGACCGGGCTGGGGGTCATCATGGGCGCCCATCGGCGGGCCGGGCGGACCGGACGGCGTCTCGTGCTGCGTGGGGTGCCGCCGCAGATGCAGCGGTTGCTGGTCGCCACCCGGCTGCATCGGATCCTCGCCATCGAGGGCGGGCTCGAAGCGGAATCGCTTCCGCGGGTGTGAGGTGAGCGGGGCCGGCTCCGTGCCCCAGGCGGGACTTTCGAAACACGCCCTAGTGGGGCGAATCGTAACGGTCCGGTCGTGATGGCACCCCTGTGGTTCCGGGACGGGCGATCACGGTCTAGGGTTCGGGCGAAACCGGACCAGTAGCGGCAGCGGAGTGTGCGAAGGCCGGGCGGGACGACGGCGCACGACGCGATCGGGAGACTTGGTCATGGACCGTACTCAGGGGCAGCCCACTTCGGACGATGCCGCCGCTCCGGCGGCCGGGCCCGCGCGCGTCGTGCGGCTCAGCGTCGGCGAGTACGTCCTCACCGTCAATCCCGTCGACGGGAGCGAGATCGAGGCGCGGCGACCCGACGGCGATACGGAGTCGGCCGCTCCGGCTCGTCGCGACAAGGCCTCGCGGGAGGCCCTGGACGCCGCCGCACGGCCTCCCGTGCCGCCCGGGGCCCCGACGGTCGCCCTGCCGTTGTTGGAGCGGGAGGAGGAGCGTGAGCGGCTCGCCCGGTTGCTCGGACGCGGGCGTTCCGTACGGCTCACCGGGCCCGCGGGATCGGGTCGCACCGCACTGCTCGACGCGGTCGCCGGCGACTGCGAGGACCTCGCCCCCGACGGGGTCGTCCGCCTCTGCGGGCACCGACAGACCCCCACCGAGCTGTTGTACGCGCTCCATTCGACCGTCTACGCGCCCTCGGAGCACGTCCCCGACCGCCCCGCGCGCGCCGAACTCCTGCGCCACGTCGGCCAGATCGGCGCCGTCGTGCTGCTGGACGACCTCGACTTCGGCGGCAGCGCGCTGGAGGAACTCCTGCGCGCCACCCCCGAATGCGCCTGGCTGCTGGCCGCGTCCCCGGACACCCCCGCGCCCTCGGACCGCTCGCACCTGGAGGAGGTCTTCCTCGCCGGGCTGAGCCGGGCCGCGTGCGTGGAGCTCCTCGAACTCGCCGTCGGGCGGCCGCTGACCGAGCTGGAGAGCGCCTGGGCGGGGGACCTGCGCTTCGCCTCCGAGGGGCTCGCGCTGCGCTTCGTCCAGGCGGGCGGGCTGCTGAGGCAGCGCGACGAGATGAACCGCGGCGCCGAGGACGGCGACGAAGAGGAGCCGGGGGTCTTCGAGGGGCGTCCGCGCGACGCCGTGCTCGTCCCGCTGCCGACGCTCGCCGAGGGCGCCGCCCCGGCCGAGCTGCTGGTCTCGCGGATCAGCGAGTCGGCCCGGGCCGCCCTGCGCTTCGCCTGCGCGCTCGACGAGGAGATGCCGCACCCCGCGCACCTGCCCGCCCTGGTGGGCGACACCCACGCGGACGCGGCGGTCGGGGAGCTGCTGGCGTGCGGGCTGCTGACGGCGGCGGGCAGCCGCTACCGGCTGGCCGCCGGGGTGGCCCGCCAGCTCGCCGATTCGGGCTTCGGCGCCTCCGGCGAGGCGCTGACGGCGGCCCGGCACTACGCCTGGTGGACCGGCCACGCCTCGGTGACGCCGCAGCGGGTGGCGGCCGAGGCCGACGCGGTGCTCGCGGCCCTGGCGGGCGCCGACGTGGTGGCGGCCGTCCTGCTGGCCCGCACGGCCGCGCCCGCCTTCGCCGCCTCCCTGCACTGGGGTGCGTGGGAGCGGGTGCTGCGGGCAGGGTCCGAAGCCGCCCGGACGGCGGGGGAGGTCGCCGAGCAGGCGTACTTCCACCACGAACTCGGCGTCCTCGCGCTGTGCGGCGGCCGGCTGGACCGGGCCCGCGCCGAGCTGGAGACCTCCAACGGGCTGCGCGGCGCCCTCGCCGACAAGCGCGGCACGGTGGCCGGCCGCAGGGCGCTGGCCCTGGTCACCGACCGGGAGAAGGCGGGCCCGGACGGCTCGCCCCCGCTGCGCCTGGAGGCCCCCGCTCCGCCGGGGTCCGAGGCGCAGACCCAGGCGTTCCCGCTGGTGCGCGTCGCGCCGGTGCCCGTGGTGCCCCCGGCGGCCTCCTTCGAGGAGACCTTCCCGCTGGACGCGAAGCCGCCGGCCGGGCCCGTGACCGTACGCGTGCCGGTGACGCGGCCCGTGCGGGAAGCGGGACCGCGGTGGCACCGCCGCCCCGCGGCCCTGGCGGCGGGCGGCGTCCTCGCGGTGTTGGCCCTGGGCACGGCGGTGAGCTTCGCGATCTCCTCCGGCGACGCCTCCGCCCCGCAGGCTCCGGGTACCTCGCCGGTCCCGTCGTCCGCGCCCGACGCCAGCGGGAACGATCCTGCACCCGCTCCCGCGGGCCCCGGCACCTCGTCGTCCGCGTCCGCGCCCACCCCCGCCGCGCCGTCGTCCCCGGGCGCCGCGACCCCGGCGCCCTCCGGCTCGGCCTCGACCCCGGCGCCCGGGGGCGGCCCCTCGCGCCACCCGGTCACCAAGCCCCCGTCGACCCCGGCCTCGCCCCCGGCGTCGTCGCCGCCCGGCTCCACGCCCCCGGCGTCCCCGCCCGCCTCCCCCTCGGCCTCCACCTCGCCGAGCGTCCCGGTCACCCCGACGAGCACCACCACGAGCCAGCTCTCCCCGCCCGCCGCCACCCCCTGAGGCGGCCGGCGCGCACGCGCGAGCGCCCCCTCCCGCCGACGGCGGGAGGGGGCGCTCGGGTGCGAAACCGGGGTGGAACGGGGCCGGCGCGGGGCCGGATCAGGTCAAGATCAGAAGAGCCGCAGCTTGTCGTCCTCGATGCCGCGCATCGCGTTGTAGTCGAGGATCACGCACTCCATGCCGCGGTCCGTCGCCAGCACGCGCGCCTGCGGCTTGATCTCCTGGGCCGCGTAGACGCCGCGGACCGGCGCGAGGTGCGGGTCGCGGTTCAGCAGTTCCAGGTAGCGGGTCAGCTGCTCGACGCCGTCGATCTCGCCGCGCCGCTTGATCTCGACGGCCACCGTCGCGCCCGAGGCGTCGCGGCAGAGGATGTCCACCGGCCCGATCGCCGTCATGTACTCGCGGCGGATCAGCGTGAAGCCCTCGCCGAGGGTGTCGATCCGGTCCGCCAGGAGCTCCTGGAGGTGGGCCTCCACGCCGTCCTTGATCAGGCCCGGGTCCACGCCCAGCTCGTGGGAGGAGTCGTGGATGACTTCCTCCATCGTGATGATGAGCTTCTCGCCCGCCTTGTTGACGACGGTCCAGACACCCGCCTCATCCCCGGTCCCCTCCTTGAGGGTGCAGGGCGGGGACATCCAGTTGAGCGGTTTGTACGCCCGGTCGTCCGCGTGGATCGAGACACTGCCGTCGGCCTTCACGAGGATCAGACGGGGTGCCGAGGGCAGATGGGCGGTGAGCCGGCCCGCGTAATCGACGGAGCAGCGGGCAATGACGAGACGCATGGTCGGCAACGCTACTCGACCGACCCGCCTCCACGCGATTCGCCCCCGAAAGCCCCGTTCGCCGATGGCGCGTTGTATGCGCATTCTCCTGGTGCGGTACCCACCGGGCGCCTACCGTGGTGAGCGGGAGGTCGTCGTGCGTGCACGCTGCGTCGCGGTTTCCCTTCCCTGCCCGTAAGACTCCGGTCACCAAACGGCCGGGGTCGCGAGAGGAGAACCCATGTCGCTCGACGTCTCACCGGCCCTACTTGAACAGGCCGAGCGAGGCGAGGTCGACGAAGCAGCCTTCGTCGACTGCGTCCGGACCTCCCTGCCTTTCGCGTGGGAGATGATCAGCTCGCTGGTGGCCCAACTGAAGGTTGACGGCGGCGAGTTCGCCGACAACCAGACGCCGCCGCCCAACGAGCAGGCGCGCGGCCAGCTGCTGCGCGCACTCGCGAGCGATGCGATACGAGGTGCGCTCCAGCGGCACTTCGGAGTGCGCCTCGCGTTCCAGAACTGCCACCGTGTGGCGGTGTTCCCGCTGGACTCCTCGGCGGATGACCGGCTGGCCAAGTTCACGTCCATCAGGGGCCAGCTGCTCAACCAGTCGTCGGAGCTGCGGGACTGTTAGTGACGTGAGCCTTCGCTGCCGCTCCGTATCGCGGGAGGTGCGACTGATACCGGAGCGGCAGCCATAGCCCGGGCGGCCCGGCGCGCGGGTCAGCCGAGCAGGGGCAGGACCTCGAAGCCCAGCCGACGCACGTTCTCCTCGGTGCCCGCGAGATCGCCGCAGCCCTCCGTCATGAGGGCGAAGCGGGTGATGCCGGTGCGCTCGGAGGTGGCCGCCAGCCGGTCCGCCGCCAGCTCGGGCGTGCCCACGGGGTGCAGCTCGCAGAGCAGTTCCGTGTACGCCACCGGGTCCCGCATCGCGCGGACCCGACCGTCCACCGTCACATGCGCGTCCAGCCCCTGTTTCAACCAGCCGGGCATCGCCTTGAGCAGGGCCTCGCGCGCGTCCGACGTGCGGTCCGCGAGCTGGCAGACCCCGGCGGAGACGTGCCCCGCGGCCAGCACCCGCTCGCGCGGATGTCCGGCGGCGAGCGCCGCCTCCCGCCAGAGCGCCACCATCCCGGCCTTGTCCTCGTCCCCGCTGTGCATGCCCAGCAGCATCGGCAGCAGCCGCTCCGCGGCGAGGCGCACCGAGGCGGGGGAGGTGCAGGCGACGATCACTTCCGGTCCACCTCCGTCCTCGTCCGCGTCCAGGGATTCCGACGGGCGCGGTACGACGGCCACCTCGCGGAAGCCGTACCGCTCCCCGGGACCCGGGGGCACCCCCACGCTCGGCTCGGTCAGCCACCGCCGCAGCAGGTCCAGGGCCGCCGGGAAGCCGTGCTCGTACGCCTCCAGGCCGCCGCCGAACACCTCCAGGTCCACCCACGGCCCGCCCCGACCCACCCCGAGGGTGAACCTGCCGCCCGAGGTGAGGTGCAGCAGGGCGGCCTGTTCCCCGAGCGCCACCGGATGTGCGTTCGGCAGCACGCTCACCGCCGTCCCCACCCGCAGCCGCCGGGTCCGCCCCAGCAGCAGGGCCGCCAGGGTCACGGCCGAGGGACACACTCCGTACGGGACGAAGTGGTGCTCGGCCAGCCAGACCGAGTCCAGCCCCGCCTCCTCGGCCACTTCCGCGGTCCGCACCGCCCTGTGCAGGGCCTCGCCCGACCCCTGGCCGGGGAACTGGGCCCCCAGTACAAACGCTCCTACGCGCATCGCCTTCTCCTCCTCGCGGCTGACGCGGCCTCCCCAGGTGGACCGGCTCAGTGAGACACCGTCTGTTGGCAACAACGTCTGACACGTGCCAAAGGCACGGCCTGACAGGAAAGTTATTGGGATTGTCGGGGAATCGTCTTCGGTCACCCTGCGGGTACCCCGGCCCGCTGCGCGTAGTCTGGAGAAAAGTCCTGTCCGTCCGCCGATCCGTGAGGTATACGTGTCACCGCGCCACAACCGCCCCCGAGGCGGCGAGAACCCAGCCGAGCGACCGGATGCGGATTCGAGCCGCGGACCGGGTCCGGAGCGGTTCGGCCTGGAGCGCACGGAGGAGTACCAGGGCGAGGAGTGGAAGGTCCGGCACGTCGCCGGGGCGAGCACCATCGGCAAGCGCTACCGCTGCCCCGGCTGCGACCAGGAGATCCCCTCGGGCACCCCGCACCTGGTCGCCTGGCCCGAGTACGGCGGCGTGGACGACCGCAGGCACTGGCACAAGGCCTGCTGGAACGCGAAGGACCGCCGCACCTCGCGGGTGCAGCGGTCCCGTAACGCTCCCAAGTACTGACCCGGGCCCGGGCTTCACACGTCGCGGCGCCGGACCGCCAGGTACGAGGCGCCCACCGTGGCGCCGGTCACCAGGAGGAGCAGGAACAGCTGGAGCACCTTGCTCGGCAGGTCGGTGCCGTCCGCCCCGCCCGGCATGCCGAAGAGCTGCATCATGGCGACCAGGGCGTTGTAGTCGAGGACCAGCCGTCCCAGGCCCGAGGACGCCGGCCAGATGCTGAGCATCCCCCCTATCACCGGCGGCAGCGTCACCACGCCGATCATCACCGCGATCGCCCCGGCCGAGTGCCGCACCAGCGTTCCCACGGCGAGCGCCAGCACGCCGAGCAGGGTGACGTACACGCTGACCAGCAGCCCCGAGATCCAGGGGGTGACGGCGTCGTGCGGTCCGGAGCCGGGGCCCCCGTGCACCATGGCCGTCGTGACCCCGACCAGGAAGATCGAGCCGATCACGGTGACGAAGGCGACCGCGCTGAAGACGAGGTACTTCGCCGTGAGCACCCGGTGCCGGTCGGGCGCGGCGGCGAAGGTGGTCCGGGCCAGCCCGGTGCCGTACTCGGAGGTGATCGTCAGCACCCCGAGCACCATCACCGAGACCTGTCCGACCAGCAGGCCGAACAGCGCGGGCGCGATGTACGGCATGTTCACGTAGTTCGCGTCGGAGGTCTGAGAGACGAAGGCCAGCCCGATGCCGACGACGGTCACCACCAGCGAGCCCAGGGTCCACACCGTGGAGCGGACCGAGATCATCTTGGTCCACTCCGAGGCCAGCGCGTGGCCGAGGTGCGGGCGCGGGGTGGGCAGCGGGGCGGTGTTGCCGGCCGGGCCCGGCCGCGGCGCCGGCTGCTGCTGCGTGCTGGTCGGCGGGGTCATCGGGAGTCCTCGGGCTTGTTCGTGACGGCCCCGGCGAGATCGGCGGGGCTGCTCGGCATCAGGAAGGACGCGGCGGCCCGGGCGGGCCCGGCCGCGGGGGCCTCGGGCGCGGGATCCGGCGCCGCGGGCCCGGTGCGCGCGGGCGCGCCCTCGGCCGCGGGGGCCGCGGGCGCGTACCAACCGTCGTGGGGGACGACCGGCGGGGCCTCCTCCTCCCAGGCGGGCACGCTCAGCGGCTCCGGTTCGAAGAGCTCGGCCCGCGGGTCGTCGGTGGAGGTGTACTCGACCGCTGCGTGCGTCATCCGCATGTAGGCCTCCTCCAGCGAGGCCTTGTGCGGCGACAGCTCCCACAGCCGTACGCCGCCCGCGTGCGCGAGGTCGCAGATGCGCGGCAGCTCCAGCCCGGTCACCCGCAGGGCGCCGTCCGGCTCCTGGAGGACGCGTCCGCCCGCCCCGGTGAGGATCTCGAAGAGGGCCTTCCGGTCGCCGGGGGCGTCGTCGGAGGTGCGGACCCGAGCGAATCCGGCCGAATTGTGCGTGATGAACTCCTGCACGCCCATGTCGGCCAGCAGCCGCCCGCGCCCGATCACGATCAGGTGGTCGGCGGTCAGGGCCATCTCGCTCATCAGGTGCGAGGAGACGAAGACGGTCCGACCCTCGGCGGCCAGCTGCCTCATGAGGTTGCGGACCCAGAGGATCCCCTCGGGGTCGAGGCCGTTGACCGGCTCGTCGAAGAGCAGCACCTGCGGGTCGCCGAGCAGGGCCGCCGCGATCCCGAGCCGCTGGCCCATGCCGAGCGAGAAGCCCTTGGTGCGCTGGCGGGCCACGTCCTGGAGGCCGACCACCTGGAGCACCTCGTCCACCCGCTTCTCCGGGATCCCGGAGAGCTGGGCGAGGGCGAGCAGGTGGACCCGGGCCCGGCGGCCGCCGTGGACCGCCTTCGCGTCGAGCAGGGCCCCGACGTTGCGCTGCGCGTTCGGCAGGTCGCGGAAGGGCGCGCCGTTGATCGTGACGTGCCCGGCGGTGGGCCGGTCCAGGCCGAGGATCATGCGCATGGTGGTCGACTTCCCGGACCCGTTGGGCCCCAGGAAACCGGTCACGTGACCCGGCCTGACCTGGAAGGAGAGCTGGTCGACCGCGGTCTTCGCGCCGAAGCGCTTGGTCAGGCCGACTGCCTCGATCATTCCGTGTCCCTCGCCAGGCCGGCGGGATTCGCCCGCGTAAGGCTTAAGAGGATATCGAGCCTCGTACGGTTCCACCCCCGGCCGATCCCTGAGGTACCCCTGAGATGCGACCCGGGGCCGCCCCTGAGAAGGGACGGCCCCGGGTGGTCGATCGGGTCGTGGATCAGGCGTCGCGGTGCTTGAGGACGACGTACCCGCCGACCACGGCGGCCAGCACCCACAGCGCCATGATGCCGAAACCGCCCCAGGGGCCGTACGGCGCCGCCGCGCTGTCCATGCCGCCCGGCACCACCTGCATGACCTTGGAGCCGGCCTGGTCCGGGAAGTACTGCGCGACCTTGCGGGTCGCGCTGACCGCGCCGAGGATCGGCGAGACCAGGAAGAAGAACGGCATCAGGATGCCGAGCGAGAGCATCGAGCTGCGCAGGATGGTCGCCACGCCCATCGAGAACAGCGCGGTCATCGCCATGTAGAGCCCGGCGCCGATGACCGCGCGCAGGACGCCCGTCTCGCCGATGCCGATGCTGTGGCTGCCCAGGATGGCCTGGCCGAGGAAGAAGGACAGGAAGCTCGTCAGCAGCCCCACGATCAGGGCGAGCCCGGTGGCGGCGGTGAGCTTGGCGAGCAGGAAGTTCGCCCGGCCCGGCACGGCGGCCAGCGAGGTGCGGATCATGCCCGTGCTGTACTCGCTGCCGACCACCAGGACGCCGAAGACGATCATGGCCAGCTGGCCGAGGGTCATCCCGGCGAAGCTGGCCACCGTCGGGTCGAAGGTGAGCTGCCGGGCCTGGTCCATGTCCTTGAACGTCGCGTTGAAGACCGCGCACAGGCCGGCGCTGACGCCGACGGTGACGACCAGCGCGGCGATCAGGGTCCAGACGGTGGAGGAGACCGTGCGGATCTTGGTCCACTCGGACTGGAGAACGGCGGGGAAGGAAGCCATGGTCACTTGCCGCCCTTGCGCTGAGCGTCGAAGCCGGCGCCCCAGGCGGGGACGTCGGCGGGTCGGGCCGGGTTGTCGCCGGGGAGCCCGGGTCCGCCGGGTCCGCCGGGTGCGGGGGGTCCCGCGTGGTGCCCGGGGCCGATGGGGTGTCCGGGGGCGCCGGACGAGTGGGCGTGGTACTCGACCGAGTCGGCCGTCATGCGCATGAACGCTTCTTCCAAGGAGGCCCGCTGCGGGCTGAGTTCGTGCAGCACGATCTGGTGCTGGGCCGCCAGCTCGCCGAGCTGCTCGGAACTGGCCCCGTCGATCTCCAGCGAGCCGGTGCCCGGGACGTCGATCGCCACGATGCCCGCCCCGTGCAGCACGTCCTTGAGCCGCTCCTGCTGCGGGGAGCGCAGGCGCACGAAACTGCGCGAGTTCTGCTGGATGAAATCGGCCATCGAAGTGTCGGCGAGCAGCCGGCCCTGGCCGATCACGATCAAATGGTCTGCGGTCAGCGCCATTTCGCTCATCAGGTGGGAAGAAACGAAGATCGTCCTTCCCTCCGAGGCCAGGCCCTTCATGAGATTGCGGATCCAGAGAATTCCCTCGGGGTCCAGACCATTGACGGGTTCGTCGAACATCAGGATTTCCGGATCGCCGAGCAGCGCGGAGGCGATTCCCAGCCGCTGACCCATGCCGAGCGAAAATCCTTTGGACTTCTTCTTGGCGACGGAGGTGAGTCCGACCAGGTCAAGTACCTCGGAGACGCGGCTCGTCGGGATCCGGTTCGACTGGGCGAGGCACAAGAGGTTGTTGTAGGCGCTGCGTCCGCCGTTCATCGCTTTCGCGTCCAGCAGCGCGCCGATGTATTTCAGCGGTTCCGGCAGGTCCCGGTAGTGCTTGCCGTCGATCCTGACCGAGCCGCTGGTCGGGTTGTCGAGGTCGAGCATCATGCGCATGGTCGTGGACTTGCCCGCCCCGTTGGGGCCGAGGAAGCCGGTCACCACCCCCGGTCTGACCTGGAAGCTGAGGTTGTCCACGGCGGTCTTCGCGCCGAATCGTTTGGTAAGGCCCTCGAGCTCGATCATGCGGCCACGCTAGAACGCCGCAGGGCCTTGCGCCACCTCAAAAGGTGTCACAAGGCCCTGGAACGCGGCATTTCGCTACCAGCGAGTAGCATCCGTCAGGTTCAGCCGATCGGCCTCACCCGGCGCACGCGATGCCGGCGGAGTGGGTCAGCGGCTCTGCTGGGCCGGAACGCCACGGGTGACCGGCTCGTCGTCGATCGGGGAACCGGCGGCGGCCACGGCCGCACCGGTCAGCGTCGCGAGCATCTCGCGGACGTTGGTCAGCTGGGCGTTGATGGAGTCGCGGCGGTTGGTGAGCGCCGCCAGCTCGCGCTCGGACTCGCTGCGGATGCGGTCCGCCTTGGCGTTGGCGTCGGCGACGATGTCCTCGGCCTGGCGCTGCGCGGTCTCCACGGTCTGCCGGGCGCGGCGCTCGGCGTCCGTGCGGAGCTTCTCGGCCTCCAGGCGCAGCTGCTCCGCCCGGTGCTCGATCTCGGCGAGGCGCTTCTCGGCCTTGGCCTGGCGGCCCGCCAGGTCGCGCTCGGACTGCTCGCGGCGCTTGGCCAGGTTGGTCTCGAAGTCCGCGGCGGCCTGGGCGGCCTTGGCGCGGGTCTCCTCGAAGAGCGCGTCGGCCTCCTCGCGCTTGGAGGCGGCGTCCTTCTGTGCCTCCGAACGCAGGGTGGCCGAGTCGCCCTTGGCCTTCTCGACGATGCGGACGCCCTCGTCCTCCGCCTTCGACTTGCGGTCGGCCGCGAACGACTCGGCGTCGTTGCGCACCTGCTGGGCCGCCGACTCGGCCAGCTCGCGGTGCTGCTCGGCCGCGCGGCGGGCCTCCTCGCGCAGGTCCTTCGCCTCCTCCTCGGCGAGCCGCAGGATCTTCTCGACCCGGGCGCCGAGACCGGCGTACGACGGCTCGGCGTCGTTGACCTGGGCCTGGGCGTTCTGCGTTTCGAGGTGTAGTTCCTCGATCCGCTTCTCCAGGGAGTTGATGCGGGACAGGGCGCTGTCACGGTCGGCGACGATCTTGGTAATGCGGTCGTCCACCTGACCGCGGTCGTAACCACGCCGCACGAGCTCGAAGCCGAAGGGTGAGGAAGTGTCGCTCATGAGGTTCCTGTCGAATGAGACCGATGAGGTGCTACGTGAGGTGTTAAGGGGAATCCTAGGCGCCGGAGCGGCGTGTCATCGAGTCAATCCAGGTTTGATCTGGACAATGACACCCCTTTTGAGTGGCAAGGCGACGGAATGCTTGTCACTCGTACGCCTGAACCTCCATCAGGGGCACACAATTTGTGCGCCGGCTAGCCCTCTGACGTCTTCCCACCCGATCGAGTGGAACCGGCCGACGCTCCCGCCTTCACTCCGCCCGAGCCCTGACCACCGACCGCGGGCTTGGAGCCACCCGAAGGCGCCTCGAATGATTCCAACGCCTCAAGCACGTCCTGGACACGGGAGATCTCGGCCTGAATGTCCTCGCGCCTGCGCACCAGGACCTCCAGCTCACGCCGCCCCTCCTCGACCAGTTGCTCGGCCTCCGCCTGCGCCGCCGACCGGATCCCCTCGGCCTCCCGGACCAGTTCGGCCTTCTTCTGCTCCGCCTCCTTGAGCAACTGCTCGGCCTTGCGGACGGCCGCGATCCGGACCTTGCCCGCCTCGCTGCTCGCGTCCGACACCAGCGCCTTGGCCTTCGCCTCGGCCTCCTGGCTCTGCTCGGTCGCCGCCTTCACCAGCTTGTCCACGCGCTCACCGGCCGAGCGCATCTGCTCGGACGACTCCCGGCGGGCGCGCTCGTGCAGCTCCTCGACCTCGGCCTCGACCCGGCCGCGCAGCTCCTCCGCGCGCTCCCTTATGGCCGCCGCGTCCGTGCGCGCGCCGACGAGCAGCTCGTCCGCGTCCGTACGGGCCTTCTCCACCGTCGAGTTGCCCTCGACGGTCGCCTCCGAGGTGATCCGCGCGGCCTCCTTGCGGGCCGCGTCGACCATCGCGTCGGCCTGCTCCTCGGCCTGCGTGGTGGCCGCCAGGGCCGCCGCCTGCGCGTCGGACGTGAGCTTGTCCGCCTCCGCCGACGCCTCGGTGATGAGCCGGTCCACCTGCTCCGCGGCCTCGCTGCGGCGCTTGTTGGCCGCCTGCCGGGCCTCGTCCAGCAGCCGCTCCGACTCGGTACGGGCCTGTGCGCGCACGCGCTCCGCCTCCGCGGCCGCCTCCGCCTTGACCCGCTCCGCGCCGTCCCGGGTCCGGGTCGCGTGCTCCTGCGCCGAAGCCAGTGCCTCGGACGCCTCGGCGCGCAGCCGCTCGGCCTCCGTCGCGGCCTCGCCGACCGTCCGCTCGTTGTCCTTGCGGGTCAGCTCCGTGAGGCGGGTCGCCTCCGTAGTGGCCTCGCCGATGAGCCGGTCCGCCTGCTCGGCCGCCTCGGACCGCAGCCGGCCCGCCTCGGCGCGCGCCTCGTCCAGGGTCTGCTCGGACTCCCGCTCCGCCGCGGCCAGCGTCTCCGCCGCGGCGAGCGTGACCCGCTCCGCCTCGGCCGTGGCCTCGCCGATGATCCGGCCGCCCTCCGCGCGGGCGTCGTCCAGGGTCGCGGCCGCCTCGGTACGCAGCCGCTCCGCTTCCGCGGTGGCTTCGCCGATGAGGTGGTCGGCCTGCTCGGCGGCCTCGGTGCGCAGTCGTCCGGCTTCGGTGCGGGCCTCGC